>JAMHUH010000952.1:0-3224 GCA_035904925.1 Nannocystaceae bacterium | reverse complement strand
AACATCCTGTATAACCGCCGAGCCGTGGACATCACCGAGCGAGCCAAGCAACGCATCCGTACGACCGGCGAGACCCTCGCCTCGTCAGTGTTCGAGTTCGCCAAGCGCCTGCCCTTGGTCAAGGATCGGATCGCCGCCGAGTACGACAAGCTGCTCGTCGATCTTCGCAAGTCCGCCAAGCCCTACGCCGACGAGTTCGCCTCGAGCTCGCGCTTGCCCGAGCAGGGTCGGCCCCACGCCGAGTTGTTGGCCGAGCTCGAGAGCTTGCGCGAGCTCGAGGAGGCTCGCTGGCGCGAGGGCTTCATGTCGGGTGGCGTCTATCATGGCGAGCCCGAGCACGTGGCCTTGCTCGAGCGGGCCTATGCGATTCACTCGCAGACCAATCCGCTCCACTCGGACATCTGGCCGAGCATCAGCAAGTACGAGGCGGAGATCGTCGCGATGACGGGCGACATGCTCGGCTCGGCTTCGGTCGCTGCGCCCGACGAGGTCTGCGGCACGGTGACCTCGGGCGGGACCGAGTCGATCTTGCTGGCGATGAAGACCTACCGCGATCAGGCTCGGGTCGAGCGGGGGATTCGGCGGCCCAACATGGTCGCGCCGATCACCGCCCACGCGGCCTTCGACAAGGCCTCGCAGTACTTCGGGATCGAGCTGCGCAAGACCCCGGTCGGGGCGGATTTTCGGGCCGATGTCGACGCGGCCAAGCGGGCGGTCGACCGCAACACGATCTGCATGATCGGCTCGGCGCCCGCGTTCGCGCACGGCATGGTCGATCCGATCGAGGCGCTGTCGAGCTATGCCAAGCAGCGCGGGATCGGCTTTCACACCGACGCCTGCCTGGGCGGCTTCGTGCTGCCTTGGGCGCGCGAGCTCGGGCGCGAGGTGCCGGGCTTCGACTTTCGTCTTCCGGGCGTCACGTCGATCTCGGCCGACACCCACAAGTACGGCTACGCGGCCAAGGGCACCTCGGTGCTGCTGCATCGCAGCAAGGCCCAGCGCAAGTTTCAGTGGTTCACGATCACCGACTGGCCGGGCGGGATGTACATGTCGCCGACGATCGCGGGCAGCCGGCCCGGAGGGCTGAGCGCGGCTTGCTGGGTCGCGTTGCAGGCGATCGGGCGTGCGGGCTACCTCGACGCGACCGCGAAGATCCTGGCCGCGGGCGACCAGGTTCGCGCGGGCATTCGGGCGATCCCCGAGCTCGAGCTGCTCGGCGATCCGCTCTGGGTCATCGCGTTTCGTTCACGCGATCCCGAGGTCGACATCTATCGGGTGCTCGACGTCATGACCCAGCGGCACTGGAACCTCAACGGCCTCCATCGGCCGGCCTGCATGCACATCGCGTTGACCTTGCGCCACACCCACGAGGGCGTGGTCGAGCGCCTGCTCGCGGACTTGCGCGAGGCGGTCGAGCACGTGAAGGCGCACCCGAGCGAGCAGGGCGGGATGGCGCCGGTCTATGGCTTGGCCGGCACGCTGCCGGCCCGTGGCGCGGTGCGAGACATGCTGGGCATGTACCTCGACGCGCTCTACGAGGTCTGAGCGAGCCTGGGTCGGCTCAGGGGGCCGAACAAGCGGCGATGGCTTCGACGGTCGCGGCCGCGAGGACGCAGGAGCCTTCTCGCTCGAATTGCTCGGGCGGCATGGTCGTGCGCTTGTCTTCGATCCCCGCGACGCACTCGGGCAGCGCCCCAGCGTCGAGCTCGACCAAGTCGCCGAGGTCGGCCTGCATCACTTCGAGCATGTGCTGGCACAGAGCGTCGCTCGCGACGCTCGATGCTGGTTCGGGCTCGGGCTCCGCGGCGGGCTGGGTCTCGCTCGCGTGATCGGGTTCGACGGGCGGCGCCTCGCCGCGGCAAGCAACGAGGCCGAGCAGGCCGGCGAGCGAGATCATGAGCGAGTGGGGGCGCATCGGCGGACGGTAGCGGGCGGATCGATGCAAAGCGAGCGCGCCCAGCCCGATCAGACGACGAGCGCGCGGGCTCGCTCGGCGCGTTTGCGCGAGAGCTCGATCCCGACCGCGTCGAGCCCTTCGGCGTTGGCGACCGCGAGCATGGTCCCGACCCCGCAGAAGGGATCGACGACGCTGCGACAGGCGGTGTGATCGAGCAAGAAGCGGGTCACGGCTCGGCATGCGTCGACGCCCATGGCTCGGGCCCAGGGCATCGCGCCGACGCTGGCCAGCACGTCGGGGCTCGACTGCCCGGTCGCGAGCCGAAGCGAGCGAGAAAAGCAGAGCAAGTGCGCGTAGGCGGGGCGCCCGAAGCTGGTCGTGCCGACCGGCGCTCGACAGGCGATCTTGTGCCAGAGCAAGCGGCTGCCGGCTCGCTCGGCTCCGAGCGAGACCAAGAAGCCCTTGTCGATCCAGCAGCCCTCGTGCTTGACGTCGGTCTGAAAGAAGATCGTGACCGCCTCGTCGGCGACCCGCGTGCACGCGAGCTCGGCGACGTCGATGAACCAGCGCCGCCAACCTTCGAAGCCGAGCGCCGGCAGCTCGGAGTGATCGGGCATCGAGGTGACGATCGCGTGCTCGGGCCCGAGCGCGGCGGCCTCGAGCCAAGCTACGCCGTCACCTTGGTGGACCACCCGCGAAGGAGTCACTTCGCTCGTTTCGGTCATGGCCGGACGATCGGGATCTGGCCGACCGTGCCCTCGAAGAGCTTGCCGGCGGCGTCGAGGTAGAGCGAGCCGCCCGAGATCGCCAGCGACCAGGTGTTGGTGCGATCCAGGCTCTCGGCGACCGCGTCGAGGAAGGCCGAGTCGAGCGCGAAGATCTCGAGCTGCTCGCCGCGATGGACCGCGCCGATCGCCTCGGCGGCCAGCGCCTCGCCGCCCTTCCAGGCATAGACGACCACGCGCGCGCCGGTCTTGCTGGCCTTGTGCAAGCGCTCGAGCGAGGGCGAGCCGACCTCGATCCACGCCTTCACGTCGCCTTGGAGGTTGCGCTGGAAGAGCGCGGGCTCCTCGTTGGCGCCCAGGCCCTTGCTGAACTCGACCCCCTCGGCGTGCTCGAGCACGCGGGCGATCACCCGCGCGACCATGTAGCGCTCGCTCTCCGAGGGGTGCTGGGCGACGCGCAGATCGAGGGTCTCGTAGACGTCTCGATCGCTGTCGGCCACGGTGATCACGAAGCGCCGGATCGTCGACGAGAGGGCCATCGGCGGGATGCTAACAGCTCACAGGTAGCGACGCAGATCCGCGAGGCGCCGCGCGAGCAGGGG
>JAMHUH010000951.1:0-14126 GCA_035904925.1 Nannocystaceae bacterium | reverse complement strand
GAGTCGATCACGCCATTTGGCCGGCGAAGGTTCGGAGCCAGACATGGAGTCGCAAGCGTATCCGAGCGGCCGGAGTCGCTGCAACAACGATGGTGACCCGTCGGAGCCGCCGGCCCGCTAGCAGCCCGTGGCGCAACCCATCACGACACCTCGCTTGGTCTTTTCGACGAGGGCTTTGTCGCCTCAGCTTGCAGTACGTCGAGTACAGCTGCGCTTCGGCTTCGCGCCCTCGCCGAAAATCCCGGCGCGAGGAGCCGCGCTGGGTTGCGCCACGGGCTGCTAGCAGTCGAAGTAGAGCCCGAACTCGTGGGGGTGCGGCCGACGGCGAACCTCGGTGATCTCGTGCGCCCGCTTCCAGTCGATCCAGGCCTCGAGCAGATCGCGGGAGAACACGTCACCCGCGAGCAGGAAGTCGTGGTCGGCCTCGAGCGCCTCGAGGGCCTCGTCGAGGCTCCCCGGAGCCGAGGGCACGTGGGCGAGCTCCTCGGGGCTGAGGCTGTAGATGTCCTTGTCGAGCGGCTCGCCGGGATCGAGGCGCTTTTGGATGCCGTCGAGCCCGGCCATCATGAGCGCGGAGAACCCGAGGTAGGGGTTGCACGAGGGATCGGGCGTGCGGAACTCGATCCGGATCGCCTTGGGCGAGCTGGTGTAGGTCGGAATTCGGATCGAAGCCGAGCGGTTGCGCGAGCTGTACGCGAGGTTGACGGGCGCCTCGAAGCCGGGGACCAGGCGCTTGTAGCTGTTGGTGCTCGGGTTGGTGAAGGCGCAGAGCGCCGGCGCGTGCTTGAGGATGCCGGCGATGAAGTGCAGCGCCAGCTCCGAGAGTCCGGCGTACTGCTCACCTGCGAAGAGCGGCTGGCCGGCTTTCCACAAGCTCATGTGGACGTGCATGCCGTTGCCGTTGTCGCCGAAGATCGGCTTGGGCATGAAGGTCGCCGTCTTGCCGTTGCGTCGGGCGACGTTCTTGATCACGTACTTGAACCAGCACAGCTTGTCGGCCTGGCTGAGCAGCGAGTCGTAGCGGATGTCGATCTCGGCCTGCCCGCCCGACGCGACCTCCATGTGCTGGCGCTCGACCGGGATGCCGAGGTCCTCGAGCGCGAGCACCATCTCGGTGCGCAGGTCCTGGTGGGCGTCGGCCGGGGGCACCGGCACGTAGCCGCCCTTGTGCCGGATCTTGTAGCCGAGGTTGGGGAACTCCTCGCGGTTGGTGTTCCAGAACCCGATGTCCGAGTCGACCATGTAGGAGGCCCGGTTGCCGGCGCTCTCGTAGCGGACCTCGTCGAAGATGAAGAACTCGGCCTCGGGACCGACGTAGCAGGTGTCGGCGATGTCGGTCGAGCGCAGGTAGGCCTCGGCGCGGGCGGCCAGCGAGCGAGGGCATCGCTCGTAGGCGGCGCGGGTGATGGTCTCGGCCGCGTTGCCGAGCAGGACCAGCGTCGGGACATCCATGAAGGGGTCGACCTTGGCGGTGCTCGGGTCGGGCATGACCAGCATGTCGGACGCGTTGATGGTCTTCCAGCCGCGGACCGACGAGCCGTCGAAGCCGAAGCCCTCTTCGAACGCGTCCTCGCTCAGCTCGTGGGCGGGGACCGAGAAGTGCTGCCACGCACCGAGCATGTCGATGAACCGGATATCGACCATGCGGAGGTCGTGCTCGCGGATGTAGTCGATGACGTCCTTGGGTGTCTGTTCGCTCATGATGGTGCTCGTCGGGTCGAGAGGTCGAAGTCGGGAGAAGGGTGAAGAAGCAGGACTCAGAGCGCGGACTCGCCACGCTCGTCGGTGCGGATGCGGATGGCGTCGAGCACCGGCAGGACGAAGATCTTGCCGTCGCCGATTCGGTTGGAGGCCGCGACCTCGCGGATCGCCGCGATGATCTCTTCGGTCCGCGCGGCCGGGACGACGATCTCGAGCTTGATCTTGGGCACGAAGTCGATGACGTAGGCCGAGCCGCGGTAGAACTCGGTCTTGCCGCCGGTGCGGCCGAAGCCCTTGACCTCGCTGACCGTCATGCCGCCGACGTCGAGCGCGGTCAGCCGCTCCTTGACGTCGTCGAGCTTGAAGGGGCGGATCATCGCCTCGATCTTGACCAGCGCGGTTTCGTTGGAGTCGTCCATGGTCGTCATCGGGGCGCGGGGGGTGAAGCGGGAGGCAGCTCGGCCGCGAACGCGGGCTCGCTCGGATAGGAAGTCAGGCTGGCGACGGCGTCGGCGATCCGAGCGATGCCGAGCTCGGCCATCAGCTCGCGCAGCTCGGAGGTCACGCGCAGGGCCGCCGCCGGCTCGGCGAAATTGATGGTCCCGAGCTGCACGCAGTGGGCCCCGGCGATCAGGAATTCCAAGGCGTCCTCGCCCGATGCGATCCCACCCATGCCGCAGATCGGGAAGCCCGGCAGCGCGCTCGAGACCTGGTGGATCATGCGCAGCGCGATCGGCTTGATCGCGGGGCCCGAGAGCCCGCCGTAGGTGGTGGCGATCCGCGACCGGCGAGTGCGGACGTCGATCGCCATGCCGGTGATCGTGTTGATCAACGAGACCCCGGCGGCGCCGGCTTGCTTGACCGCGTCGGCCATCGCGACCACGTCGGACACGTTGGGGGTCAGCTTGACGACGATCGGCAGATCGGTGGCCTCGACGCAGGCCTTGGTCAAGCGATGCGCGACCTCGGGCACGGTGCCGAACTCGATCCCGCCCTTCTTGATGTTGGGGCACGAGATGGTCATCTCGAGCACGTCGATGCCCCCCTGCCCTTCCGCCCGAGCGCGCGCGCTGCCTTGGCCGAGCGTGCGAGCGCAGTCGACGTAGGTCTCGAAGTCGGTCCCGAAGAAGTTGACCCAGACGCTGATCCCGAGCGCGCCCAAGAAGGGCAGCTTCTCGGCCAAGAAGGCTTCGCTGCCGACGTTCTCGAGCCCGATCGAGTTGAGCATCCCGGCCGCGGTCTCGTAGATGCGCGGGAGCGGGTTGCCGTGGCGCGGCAGCGGCGAGATGCCTTTGGTCGAGACCCCGCCGAGCTGACGCAGGTCCATGAAGGCGTCGAACTGTTGGCCGTAGGCGAAGCAGCCCGAGGCGGTCAGGATCGGGCTGCGCAGACGCAGCGGTCCGAACTCGCAGGCCAGATCGACCTGGTCGAGCGCGATCGGTCGAATCGGCGTGGTCGGGCCCCTCACCAGCGGACCTCCCGAGCCTCGAAGACGGGGCCATCGGTGCAGCAGTATTTGTATGGTTTGGCCCCGTAGACAGGCACGGCACAGCCGAGGCAGACCCCGAACCCGCAGGCCATCATCTCTTCGAGGCATAGATAGGTCGGCACGCCGCGATCGAGCGCGATCGAGCGCAGGGCCTCGAGCATCGGCGTCGGCCCGCACGCGAGCAGCTCGACGGCTTCGCCGGCTTGGGCGGCTTGGTCGAGGCGCGCGAGCAAGGGCGCGGTCACGCGACCCGCGACGCCGCGAGTGCCGTCTTCGGTCGCGAGCGTCGTGGTGATCGCCCAGCGCTCGAGGTCCTCGGTGAGCACGAGATCATCGCGGGTCCGGCCGCCGTAGAACATCTCGACGCGATCGGCCTGGCCCGCACGTGCGGCCGCGCGCGCGTGCATGTGCAAGGGCGGAAGTCCGACGCCGCCGGCGATCAGCAGCTGCTTGCGATCGCTCGAGGGCGCCGGGAAGCCACGCCCGAGCGGACCGGTGACGGTCACGCGATCGCCGACCGCCATCGCCTGAAAGAGCGCCGTGCCGCGGCCGAAGACCTTGAGCAGGACGCTGAAGCGCCGCTCGTCGATCGCTTGCAGGACCGAGAAGGCGCGCCCGTTGAGCAGGTCGCGGCCCCACTCGCCGCGCAGCATCACGAACTGGCCGGGCTGGGCGTCGACGATCGGGTTGGGCTGCGCGGTCGTCAGCTCGAGGACGAAATACCCGCCCGTCAGAGGCCGATTCGCCGCGACCGTGGCCAGGATTTGGGCCGCACCCACGGGCGCGACATGTAGGCGATCCGCGTGGCCAAGTCCATCCCCCCGCACGCTTCGACCCGGTCTAGAACGGCGATTCTCCGCGCAGATCGAGGTCCATGAGGAGCGCGTCGGCGGGCGGGTCGAGATAGTAGTTTGGTCGCACGCCGACCCTGTGAAAGCCGATTCGCTGGTAGAGCGCGAGCGCGGCGAGGTTGGTCGAGGCGACCTCGAGTTCGAGCACCGTGCAGCCCGAGATTCTGGCGTGGTCGATCACACGGGCGATCAGATCTCGCCCGATGCCGCGGCCGCGAAGCTCGGCGATGACGCCGATTCGGCGCAGCTCGCAGCGCTCGAACACGATCGAAGCGCAGGCGTGGGCGACGGGGCGACCGCGATCGTCGTGGGCGATCAAGACCAGCGCTCGGACCTGGCCGCTCGGGAGCAATTCGCTGCGCCACTGGACGGGCGTCCAAGCGCGCGCGAAGCAGGCTCGATCGAGGGTCGAGAGCAGACCGAGATCGTCGAGCGCGGCCGCGCGGATCGTGATCATGATTCGGGCGGCTCGGGCTCGGGCGGTTCCGGCTCGGGCTCGACCATCAAGCGGACCAATTCATCGCTCAACCCGCCGCGCCGATCGACCGCGGTCAGACCGAGCCCGGTGCTCGCCGAGGTCAGCAACACGTCGCGGGGATCACAGCCGAGGGTCTCGGCGAATTGTTTGGGCACGAGTCCTCGCTCGCTCGCCCCGAGCTTGTCGGACTTGGTCACGCAGAGCAGACAGGGCAGCTCGATCGACGCGCAGAACTCGAAGAGCTCGAAGTCGGCGTCGACGGGCCCGTGGCGGGCGTCGACCAGCACGAGCAGCCCGCGCAGGGGATCGCGGCCGCGCAGGTAGCCCTCGATCATCGGTCCGAACGCGTCACGGACCTCGCGTCGGGCCTTGGCGAACCCATAACCAGGAAGGTCGACCCAGCGCAGCTCGAGGTCGCTGGCTGCCGGCCCGCGCAGGCGCAGGCGGAAGAAATTGAGGAGTCGCGTTCGCCCTGGAGTCTTGCTGACGCGGGCGAGTCCAGTCCGGCGCGAGAAGCTGTTGAGCAGGCTCGACTTGCCGACGTTGGACCGGCCGGCGACCGCGATCTCGGGCAGGCCGCCCGAGGGGCAGCCAGACAGGTTGGCCGCGCTGGTCTCGAACTCGGCCTCGATGACCTGCCAGCGAGGTGCGCGTAGCTTGCTGGGGGTGCTCACCGCCGCAGTGTTCCTGGCCCGGGCAGCCAAATCCAGAGCGCGGCTGGTTTGATTTCTCCGACGCGCCAGGCGCTGATACCCTCGCCCGCAATGGAGATCTACGGACTCACCGGCGGCATCGGCAGCGGCAAGTCGACGGTGGCGACGATGCTGGAGGAGTACGGGGTCCCGGTCGTGTCCGCGGACGAGCTCTCGCGCATGGTGGTCGCGCCGGGCAGTGAGGGCCTCTCCGACGTGATCGAGGCGTTTGGGCGCGAGATGCTCGACGAGCGTGGCGAGCTCGACCGCAAGAAGATGGGCAAGCTCGTGTTCGCCACGCCCGAGAAGCGGCGTGCGCTCGAGGCGATCTTGCACCCGCGGATCCGCGAGCGCTACGAGCAGGTGCTCGACGCGCTCGAGAAGGCCGGCCACCCGGTGATGGTCTACGAGGTCCCGCTCTTGTTCGAGAAGAAGCTGCACCTGCAAGACGAGATGAAGGGCGTGATCCTGGTCGTCTCGTCGGCGGACTCGCGGATCGCTCGGGTCAAGGATCGCGACGCGCTGACCACCGAAGAGGTGTTGGCGCGGATGCGGGCGCAGATGCCCGAAGAAGAGAAGCGCCACTTGGCCGACTACATCGTGGTCAACGACGGCGACCTCGATGATCTGCGCCGCGAGGTCGAGTACCTGATCTCGCGCTTCCTCAAGCTGCCCACCCGTGACGAGCGCGCCCAAGACGAGGCCGAGGCGGCCTTGCTCGACGTGCTGCCGGTCGACTCGGTGCCCGCGCCGGTTCACGACGATCGGACGGCCGAGCTCGACGTCCACCCGCCCGCTCGCTTCGCCGCGTCGGCGAAGCGCTCCGAGGCGTCCACCGACACCGTCCGCGGCCCGGCGCCCAAGCGACCCGAGGCCGACGACATCGACGAAGCCGAAGACCTCGAGGAGGTCGACGAGGTCGATGACGTCGAAGAGGTCGACGAGAACGGCGACAGCTTGGAGGTCGACCTTCACGATCCGCCGCACGCGGCCGCACCGGTCGCCGCTCCCCTGCCCGGCTCGCGCCGCGCGACCGTGCCGATGTTCAGTCGGAGCGCGCCCGAGGCTCCCACCGACGATCCCGACAAGCAGAGTCAGGCTGAAAAGGGAGAGCCCTTGGCATGAGCGAGCCGCTCCCGCTCGAGGGCATGCTGGTGGTCGACTGCTCGCGGATGGCCCCTGGTGCGGTGCTGGCTCGCAACTTGCTCGATCTCGGCGCTCGGCTGATCAAGGTCGAGGACCCCCGGATCGGCGATCCCATGCGCGCCGCCCCGCCGCTGGTCGGCGGCGTCGGGGTCGGGTTCTGCGTCTACTACCGCGGGGCCGAGTCGCTGCGCCTCGACCTGCGCACGAGCACGGGCATCGAGCACCTGCGCAAGCTCTTGGCCCGCGCCGACGTCTTTCTCGAGAGCTTTCGACCCGGGACCTTGGCCCGCTGGGGCGTCGATCTCGACCAGGTCATGCAGACCAACCCTGGCTTGGTCTCGTGCTCGCTGCCCGCCTTTGGCGACGACGACACTCGCGTCGCCCACGACCTCAACATCACCGGCTTGACCGGGCTGCTCGGCCAGCTGCCCAAGCAGTTGCTGACCCACGGAAGCGGCAGCGACATCCCTCGGGTGCTGATCGCCGACGTCCTGACCGGGCTCTTGGCGACCTCGACCGTGCTCGCGGCGCTGCTCGGCCGGCTCCGCACGGGCCGTGGTCGACGGGTCCACCAGGCGATGCTCGGCGCTCCCCTGCCCCTGCTGACTTGGGCCTGGGCCGATCGTGCCGCCGGTGGTGGCGGGATGTTGGAGACGGCCCTGGCCGGGCGCGTCGCTTGCTATCGCTGCTATCGCTGCGGCGACGGCGAGCTGATCAGCGTCGGCTGCCTCGAGCCCAAATTCTGGACGGGCCTGTGCGCGGCGCTCGATCGGCCGCAGTTCGCCAACCTCGGCATCGATCTGGGTGAGCGCGGGCAGGCAGCCGCCGACGGCATCGCCGAGGTCTTCGCCAGCAAGTCGCGCGACACCTGGCTGCACGAGCTGGCCGACAAGGACCTGCCCGTCGCGGCCGTGCACGACCTCGACGGTGCCCGCGGCGAGGCGATCTTGGCGTCGGCGGGCTTGCTCGAGCGGACGCCGATGCCGAAGGGTGGGACGCTCTCGGTGCCTGGCCCGGCGATGCCGGCGATCGGGCGAACGCCGAGCCAACCGGCCCCTCTGCTCGGCGAGCACGACGCGACGATCCACGCCGAGTTCGAGCTGGGCTGAGCTCGAGCATCAGTCGGTCGAGTAGTCCGACTCGGCGAAGTCTTCGAGCAGCTCGAGCACGGCCATCAGCACGTGCTGGACGTTGTCGACTCGGATCTCGTTGCGGCACACGGTCGTCCGAAGGCCGCCGCGGGTCTTGTCGCGATCGCCGACGTAGTACATGTCGAGCTCGTCGACGAATTGCAGCTGCATCACGCTGCGCAGCGCTCGAGCGAGCGTCCGTCGGTAGCGTTCGGCGTGGTCCTGATCGCCGATCGCCTTGGCCAGCCGATGCGCGTCGATCAGGCCCTCCATGTAGACGCCGGTCGACGAGGCGTGCGGGCCCCCGAGCTCCTGCCGCTTGCGGCTGTAGAAGCGGCCCTGCTCGTCCGGATAGGCGGCCTCGTCCCAGACGGCCATGGTCTCGACCAACCAGTCGTTCATGTCGAGGACCCAGCTGGCGAGGTCTTCGGCGGCCAGGACCTCGGCGGCCGGATTCGTCCGCAGCGTCTGCCAGACGGTCACGTGGGCCTGGGTCTGCCAGGGCACCAGCGAGGGGCGCCGGTTGTCGCGGTGGAATTTTTGGTAGTAGCGGAAGCTCGCGGCGTAGCGGCGCAGCAGCTCGAGGTCGCGGCTCTCGGCATGGAGCGCGGCCCAGAGCAGCAGCGCCTCGCCCGGATAGAAGTTCTGCGTGTTGTCGCCCGAGGGCGTGGTCCGGCCGAAGAAGCTCTCGAACTGCCCGCTCGGCCGCCAGAGCGAGTCGACCGTCCGCCGCAGCGCGGCCTCCTGCGTGGCCCAGCGGCTGCGATCGCGGTGCGAGATGATCGCCAGCGCGGCCAGGGCGATCGCGCCGAGCTTGTACTGGCCGGCCTCGTCGATCAGGCCGAAGCCGTCTTGCTCGCGGTAGAATTTGCTCAGGTTGAAGTCGATGTTCTTGGCGATCCGCGTCCACAACGTTGGATCGTCGCGTCGGCGGGCGACTTGGATCAGCGCGTTGCTGGCCATCCACTGCCGGATCATGTTGTTCCCGCGATCCTCGCTCGAGGTCGAGGGGAACCACTGGTAGGTCATGCGACCGTCGGCGTGCAGGTGCTCGAGCAGCCAGGCGATCATCAGGTCGGCGCAGGCTCGCGTGTTGGCCTGGCTGACCGCGCTGGGCTCGACCAAGACGTTGCCGCGCAGCAACGCCGTGATGGTCCCGCTCGGCAAGGCGACGAGATACTGCTGGGCTTCGAAGAGCCGGACCTTGCCCTCGCCGGCGAAGAAGTCTTCGCCCGGGATGCTGAATTGCCGCCAGAGTCGCTCGACCTCCTGCTTGAAGCCGTGGTTGCGGGCCAGCATCTGGGTCGGCGCGTTGCGATCGATCTTGTTGGCGTAGCGGATCTCGATCCCCCGGATGCCCTGGTGCATGGCGCCGAGCGGCCGCCAGAGCGACTCTTCGTCGCTCGCGGCCAGGGTCGTGAAGCGGTGGGCGAGGTCGAGCTCGACCGTGTCGACGCTGGCGATCGCGTCGCCGACCTGCTCGCGCAGGCTGTGAATCGCGACGTCGAGGCTGAACGACGCGCTCCCCTCCGCGCCCCAGGCCTCGCCGATCAGCTTGCCGGCGCTGCGCAGCCCGAGGTAGGCGACAGCCGGGGTCTCGCGGACGACGTCGGGCAGGGCGTTCGGATCGCCGCCGCTCAGCTTGCTGGCGATCCACTCGCCGAGCCCGCGTGCTTCGGCCTCGCTCAGTTCGCGCAGCGCGACGCCGTCAGCGACCTCGCCCGGCATGTCCTGCTTGGGCTTGCAGCCGGGCAGCGCGAGGCCAGCCAGGGTCGCGCCCGGCAGGGCCAAGCCGACCAGCAGCAGCTCGCGGCGGCGCATGGCTCGATCAGCTCAAGTTGGTCTTGGTGACCACGCCGCGGAACATGTTGAGCGTGCGCTCGAGGCTCTCGCCGACCTCACCGAGCGCGCGCAGATCGTTGCCCTTGATCTCGCGCTCGGCTCGCTCGAGCACGGCCTTGGCCTTGGTGATCGCGTCGCGGCCGAACGCGGTGCCGCTCATGATTCCCTCGACCTGCGGGAGCAGCTGGCGGACCTCGGCGACCAGACCCTCGACCTTTTGCCGGTCGCGCTCGAACTCTTCGCTGGCCCGAACCTCGACCATGTAGCCCTGGCTCTGCTCGACCAGGCGCTGCAGCTCGTCTTCGGTCAGGCCCGAGGTCGCGGTCACGGTGATCGACTGCTCGTGGCCGGTCTCGAGATCTTGGGCGGCGACCGAGACGATGCCGTCGGCTGAGATCGAGAAGGTCACCTTGATCTCGACCTGACCTTTGGCGGCCTTGCGCAGGCCCGAGAGGATGAACTCGCCGAGCAGCTCGTTCTCGGTCGCGTCGTCGCTCTCGCCTTGCAAGACCAGGATCTTCACCGAGGTCTGGTTGTCGCGGACGGTGGTGAAGATGTGCGCGGCGCTGGTCGGGACCGTGGTGTTCTGGGTGATCAGCCGGTGGAAGGCGCCGCCGTGGACCATGATGCCCAGCGGGGGCGTGACGTCGAGCAGCAGGAGATCCTGCGACTCGTCGACCAACGCGGCGGCCTGGATCGCCGCGCCGAGGCCCACGACCTCGTCGGGGTGGACGCCCTTGCAGGGCTCGATCCCGAAGAAGTCGGCGACGGCCTTTTGGATCAGCGGCATGCGAGTCATGCCGCCGACCAGGATCACGTCCTCGAGCTCGCTGCGCTCGACGCCGGCCTCGGTCAGCGTCCGCTCGCAGATCTGGATGGTCCGCTCGACCAGGTCGCGGGTCAGATCTTCGAGCTGATCGCGGGTCAGGGTCTCTTGCAGGTGGTAGGTCTCGCCGCTCGCGGTGGTGTAGAGGAAGGGCAGATCGATCAGGGTCTCGCGCACGGTCGAGAGCTCGCAGCGGGCCTTCTCGGCCGCGTCGCGCAGGCGCTGCAAGGACATTCGGTCGTCGCGGATGTCGACCCCGTAGCGATCCTGGAACACCTGGATCAGCCAGTTCATCACCCGGATGTCGAAGTCCTCGCCACCCAAGAAGGTGTCGCCTGCGGTCGACACGACTTCGAACACGCCGTTGCCGATGTCGAGCACCGAGACGTCGAAGGTGCCGCCGCCGAGATCGTAGACCGCGACCTTGCGCTCGAATTCCTTGCCGAACCCGTAGGCGAGCGCGGCCGCGGTCGGCTCGTTGATGATCCGAATGACCTCGAGCCCGGCGACCCGGCCGGCGTCCTTGGTCGCCTGCCGCTGGTTGTCGTTGAAGTAGGCCGGGACGGTGATGACCGCCTTCTCGACCGGTGCGCCGAGGTACTGCTCGGCGACCATCTTGAGCTCCTGCAACACGAAGGCGCTGACCTCGGGGACCGAGTAGACCTGGTCGCGCAGGACGATCCGAACGTCGCCGCGGGGGCCCTCCATCACGGTGAAGGGGGCCGACTGCTGGACCGACCGGACTGGCGGCGAGTCCCACTTGCGCCCGATCAGTCGCTTGGCCGCGTAGACGGTGTTGGCCGAGTTGGTCACCGCCTGGCGCTTGGCGATGTGACCGACGAGTCGCTTGCCGCTCTCGGAGATCGCCACCATCGAGGGCGTGGTCTTGTACCCGCCCTTGTTGGGGATGACCGTGGGCGCGCCGTCCTCGACGATCGCGACCACCGAGTTCGAGGTTCCGAGGTCGATGCCGACGACGTTCTCCATGTTTGCTCGTAGCAGCCGCAGAGGCGGCCGCGAACCAGGCTAGGCTAGTTTGATCATATTGAGAAGGGCGCGATTCTGTTCACTGGGTATCAGGGCATGCGCCCGCTCGGCCTGCTCGCGAGCGCTGTGCAGTTGACCAGCCGCGAAGAAGGCTCGTGCGCAGGCTTGATGGGTCCGTGCCGAGGTCTTGTCGTCGACCGTGAGTCCCTGGCTTGGGGCCGATTGGAGGGCCTCGAGCGCCCCGAGGGCGAACTCGCGGGCCCGCTGGGGGTCGGTCTCCGCGACCACGGCCGCGGCCTCGCTCAGGTTGCGAAGGCTGGGATCGGCCTCGGCGGCCTCGGTGAACAGCCGTGCGGCGTCCTCGAGCCGACCCAGCGAGAGCGCGTCGCGGCCCCGCGCGAAGCAGGCCTCGGCCCGCTGGCGGCGGGCGACCGCCAGGCACTCGCGCCACTTCTGCTCGTACTCCACGCAGTCGGGGTCGAGCGTGTGCGCGAGCCGGAAGAAGGTCGCCGCGCCTGCATACTTGCCCGCGGCGAGCTCGGCCTCGGCCTGTTCGGCGTGGCTTCGGGCTTGCTGGCGTCGCTGGGCGTTCATGCGATCGCGCAGCCGGTGCTTTCGCTCGCGGTCGCGGGACTCTCGAGCGTCTTGCGCATCTTGCGCCTCCCGAGCCGCTTGCTGGGCCAAGGCCTCTTCCTTGATCCGGCGCTGCTCGGCGTCGCGGCGCTGCTCGGCCTCGATGTCGGCCCGTTGCTCGGCGAGCGAGGCCTCGTGGACCTCGACCAGCGCCCGCCTGCGACTCGCGTCGCCGAGGAATTCGAATGACGCCCTCGCTCGCCGAAACAGATCGTCGAGGACTTGGCGGAAGTGACCGATGTCCTTGCCGTAGAACGAGTCGGGGTGGAACTCTCGACTCGCGACGTGATAGGCGCGCCGAAGCGCACGCGTGTCGTCGGTCGGCTCGAGCCCGAGCAGTTCGAAGTGCCCGATCCGACGCAGGCCGTCGCGGACCGCCAAGAGTCGTCGCTGCAGATCGAGCGGGATCGAGATTTCGGGCCGGAGTCGAGCGTCGTTCTCCCCGACCGGCGTGATGCTCTGAAGGATGGGACGAAGCGGCGTGGCGGTCTCGGGCGGCGCGACTTCGGCCTTGGCGGCGGGCAGCGCAGGCGCGGCGTCGTGGGGCGTGCTGGGCTCGCGCTCGCGCTTCGTGACCCGCAACTGCGCCGCCAAGAGCCCGCGTCGGCGCTCTTGCGCGCGCTGGCGAAGCTCGTCGGTGGGCGCAGGAGGCCGTACTCGAGGGCTGGGCTTGGTGGCTGCGCTGGTCGTGATCGCGCCGAGCTCGATCAAGCGCTCGAGGATCGACTGGGCAGCGAGGCTCGGCTGACCGCTCGCCGCCACGACCTCGGCGACGGTCGGGCCGATCGCGCCTGTCAGCGCCTCGATGCGGCTGTACAAGAAAAAATCTTCGGGCGTGAGCGGGAGCTCGCGAAGATCGCGGGCCCGATTGACGGCCAGCACCAACTCGGGCTCGAGCGCCATTCGTCGCAGGTTATCGCACCCGCCGAACTGTCTCCAAGGCTTTGTCATTCGCGAGTCCTTCAGGGGCGGGAGCGCCCGAGGTCCCGAGGCTGGCTCGCGGATGGCTCTGCTCGTAGAGCTCGAACAAGCGGCCGAGGTCGAGATGGGTGTAGCGCTGGGTGGTCGACAAGCTGGCGTGGCCGAGCATCGACTGGATGGTCCGCAGGTCGCAGCCGCTCTGAAGCAGGTGGGTGGCGAAGCTATGCCGCAGACCATGCGGTCCGACCACCGCACGCGCGCCGGTGGCTTGGCAGCGCTGATAGACGATCTCGCGGGCGACTCGGCTGGCCAGCCTGCCTCCGCGTGCGCCCAAGAAGAGCGCGTTCGAGGGGCTGCGCGGCGAGACCAGCTCGTCCCGGGCGCCCAACCACTCGCGCAGCGCCGCGGCGGCACGAGTGCCGAGCGGCACGACGCGATCTTTGCCGCCCTTGCCTTGGACGACGCGAACCATCAATCGGGCTCCTTCCCAGCGCAGCTGGTCCATGTCGAGGCCGACCGCTTCGGACACGCGCAAGCCGGCGCCGTAGAGCACCTCGAGCAGCGCCTTGTCGCGCAGACCGATCGCCCCCTCGCGCTGCGGGCCATCGATCATCGAGCCGATGTCCTCGACCGGCAGCGCGACCGGCAGCTTGCGCCCGAGCTTGGGCCGGCGGATCAGCGCGACCTCGTTCTCCTCGATCAAGCCCTCGCGGCGGCAGAACTCGCCGAAGCTGCGCAGCGCCGACAGCTTGCGGCCGATCGTGCTGGCCTGCTTGTCGCCATGCAGCTCGGCGAGCGCGGCCCGGACCTCGCGGACGCTGAGGTCGCGCGGTCGTGCGGGGCGATCGCGGCGGCGTTCGATGCCCGCGGCGAAGTCCTCGACGTCGCGGGCGTAGGCGCGACGGGTGTTGGGCGAGAGCCTTCGCTCGGTCTCGAGGTGGACCAAGAAGCGAGCGAGGGCTTCACGCATGGCCAGAGCGTAGCCCGGCGGGCATGGAGACCGAAATTTGCGGGTTCTCGCGCTGCGCGGCCACATCCCCCATGATCGACTCGCATGCCCCTCCCGCCCTCCGAAGAGCGGACGATCGCGGGGTCGATCGTCAGCCCCGAGGTCTCGGCCGAGCCCTCGCTCGACGCGACGCTCGCCGCCGAAACCGGGCCGCCGCGACGCGAGCTCGATCCCTTCGCCATGCGGGCCGGTCCGACCCGCTTGGGCCATCACGTGCTGCTCGACGTGCTCGGCCGCGGCGGGATGGGCATCGTCTATGCCGCGTATGACGAGAAGCTCGATCGCAAGGTCGCGATCAAGCTCTTGCTCGGTCGCGGCGGGCCGACGGTGCAGCGTCGCTTGGCCCGCGAAGCCCAAGCGCTCGCTCGGCTCTCGCACCCCAACGTCGTGCAGATCTACGAGATCGGCGAGTACCAGGACC
>JAMHUH010000950.1:0-1997 GCA_035904925.1 Nannocystaceae bacterium | reverse complement strand
CTGCGGATCGCTGGGCGACCATGGATGAATTGTTGGGCGAGCTCGAGGCGGGGCGGCGGAGCAAGGGCTTGTTGGAGCGGCTGCTCGAGCCCTTTCGCCGCGACTGAGTCGGTCTCGTGCATGTCATGACCCCCGCGGCCAAGGCCAAGCTCGCGCGAACGATCCGAGCCCTGCGCGAGCGCCTGCTGGCCGCGCTCGCGGATGCGGGTCTCGACGCCGAGATCGTGGAAGAGGCTGCCTTCGTCGCGCTCTTTCGCGCGGTCTACTGGCGCTCGCATGCTGGGCAAGTCGAAGACTCGCTCGTCGAGTTCGGGCCCCTGCCCGAGCTCGACGCGTCGACGCACGCGGACATGATCGCGGCATTCGACGCGCCCGAGCTCGCGAGCTGCTGGGCCGACGAGCTGACCCTCGGCTGGGCCTACCAGTTCTGGAACGACCCCGTGCGCGAGGCTCTCGACGCCAAGCTCGGCGCGGGCGGCAAGCTGAGGGCCGAGGAGATCGCCAGCAAGACCCAGATGTTCAGCGAGCGCTACATGCTCGACTGGTTGCTGCAAAACAGCCTGGGCCCGACGTGGCTGGCGATCTGCGCCAAGCAGGGCTGGACGGCCAAGGTCGTGGCCGAGGGCACGCTCGCGCGGCTCGAGGCTCGGCGCGGCGCATGGCGAGGCGCCGTCGCGGCCGGCGAGGTCGAGCCGGGCGAGCCGATGGTGATCGAGAGCGCCGCCGAGCGCCGCTGGGCCTATTACGTCGATCAGCCGCTGCCCGCCAACGCGGCCGCGCTCGCGCCCGACTCGATTCGGGCGCTCCGATTGATCGATCCTGCGCTCGGCTCGGGCCATTTCTTGGTCGTCGCGCTCGATCTGCTGGTCGCGCTCTACCGCGAAGAGGCCGAGCAGCGCGGTGAAGGAGGCCAGCCGCAATGGTCCGATCGCGCGATCGTCGAGAGCGTCCTGGCCAACAATCTATTCGGCATCGACCTCGACCCGCGGGCCGTCGCCGTGGCCAAGGCAGCGCTGGGCCTGGCCGCGCGGCGGGTCTGCCCGGATGCTCGCCTCGATCGGCTCAATCTGGTCGCGCCCACGCTGAACCTGGCCCGCGTCGATCCCGAGGATCCCGCGTGGATCGAGCTTTCTCGCGCGCTCGAGCAGGACTTCGCGATCACCCCAAAATCGACCCTGGCGCTGGTCCAGCGGCTCGCCAGCGCCGAACAGCTCGGCAGCCTGCTGAAGATCGGTCACGCGCTCGACGAGGCCCTCGGCCCGGACGCGCCGCCCGACGCGAAGCTCTGCCTGCGGGCCCGGCTCGAGCAATTTCTCGTGCAAGGCCCGGGTATTCAATACTCGCGAATACTCGAAGAAGGCCGCTACGACATCGTGGTCGCCAATCCGCCCTATCAAGCGACGGCCAAGATCGCGCAGAGCGGATACGTCGAGCGCCACTATCCGCTCGGCAAGGCGGATCTTTATGCAGCGTTCATGCAGCGCAACCTCGAGCTCGCGCGCGAAGGGGGCATCGTCGCGCAGGTCTCGATGAACGGCTGGATGTTCCTCAAGCAATACGCCGGGCTGCGCCAGGCCTTGCTCGGTTCACACTCCTTGCGCACCATCGTCGACCTGCTCTGGTGCGCCTTCGAGCAGATGCGCCACAACACCGTCGCCATGGTCTGCTTCGCGCGGGGCCCCAGCCCCGACACCAAGTCGATCGGCCTTCTGCCGAGCCCTCGCGACGAGCGCGACGAATCGCTCGCGGCGCTGCAACGCAAGCGGGCCGCGTTGCTCGGCCAGGTCGGTCGGCATGAATTCGATCCCCAGGCGCTCCGTGTCGTCCCGGATTGGCCCTTGGTGTTCTGGTGGAGCCCGGCGTTCTTGCAGGCCTACGCACAATCCGAGAAAATCGGCGAATGTGGCGAGGTCCGCCAAGGCATGGCGACCGCCGCCAACGCCCGATTCCTGCGCCGGCCTTGGGAAGTCCACTATCGCCCGCCGCCGCGCTTGGAC
>JAMHUH010000949.1:0-1634 GCA_035904925.1 Nannocystaceae bacterium | reverse complement strand
GACAAGGTCCGCCCGACCATCGACTGGACCTCGAGCCACCGCAAGCGGCTCTCGCAGTACGTCTATCGCAACACCTGCGCGACGCCGGAGCCCGACGCGCCCGAGGGCTCGACCTGATGCGCATCGGGATCATGAGCGTCGGCTCGGCCAACCCCGAGCACGTGCTCGAGCAAGCCCGGGCCAAGCAATTCGCGGCCGGCTTCTTCGCCGAGGCCGGCGAGCTCGGCAGCCAGTTCGGCGGCGCGCTGGCCAGCTTCGACAACGCTGGCATCGACACCCGTCAGCTCGGCCGACCGATCGAGTGGCTCGAGCAGCCGCGCAGCTTCGCCGAGAAGAACGCGGCCTACGTCGAGCAGGCGCTGGTGATCTCCGAGCGCGCGGCCAACCGGGCGATCGAGCGAGCGGGCATCGCCCGGGGCGAGTTCGGAGCGATCGTGTTCGCGAGCAGCACCGGGATCGCCACGCCCAGCCTCGACGCGCGCCTCGTCCAGTCGCTCGGGCTCTCGCGGGCGATCGCTCGCGTGCCGATGTGGGGGCTCGGCTGCGGCGGCGGTGGAGCCGGGCTCGCCCGCGCGGCCACGCTCGCGCGCGGGCTCGACAAGCCCGTGTTGCTGATCGCCTGCGAGCTGTGCTCGCTGACCTTCGTGCACGGCGATCGGCGCAAGGCCAACGTCATCGCCGTCGCGCTCTTTGGCGACGGCGCGGCCGCTTGCGTGGTCGCGCCCGAGCCCTGGTGGAGTCCCGGGCGCGGGCCCGAGCTGCTGAGCAGCTACAGCCACCTGATCGACGAGAGCGAGCACGTCATGGGCTGGGACGTCGAAGAGCAGGGCCTGCGGGTCCGCTTCTCGCCGACCATCCCCGCGATCGTCGACGAGCTCGCGGCCACGATGGTGCTCGAGGCCGCGCGCGGAGCCGGGCTCGATCCACAGGATCCAAGCGATCGGATCGAGCACCTGGTCGTGCACCCCGGCGGCCGCAAGGTCCTCGACGCCTACGAGTCCGCGCTCGAGCTCGAACCCCACGTGCTCCGCCACGCTCGCGCCGTCCTGCGCGAGCACGGCAACATGTCGAGCCCGACCGTCCTCTTCGTGCTCGAGCGCTTCTTGGCCGACACCCCCGCGAGCGGCCGCGCGGGCGTCTTGCTCGGCCTCGGGCCCGGCTTTTGTGCCGAGGGCGTGGTGTTCCGATGGTGAGGGCGGGATGACGCTGGCCCAATCCATCTTCGCGGGCCTCGTCGCGGTCGTGCTGATCCAGCGGGTCGCCGAGCTGCGCCTGGCCAAGCGCAACGAGAGCTGGGCGCGAGCCCAAGGCGCGCGCGAGCTCGGAGCCGGGCATTATCCGCTCTTCTTCTTGCTGCACGGCGCTTGGGGCATCGGCTGGATCAGCGAGGCCCTGCTCGGTGGCCCGACCCTCGCGCCGATGTGGTGGCTCTGGTTGGCGGGCTTCGTGCTCGCCGAGGCCCTGCGCTATTGGGCGATCGCCACGCTCGGCCAGCGCTGGAATACGCGAATCTTGGTCATCGACGGCTTGCCGGCGATCCGCAGCGGCCCTTATCGATTCGTCGCCCACCCCAATTATCTCGCGGTCGCGCTCGAGCTGGTCTGCATCCCGATGATCTTCGACGCCTGGATCAC
>JAMHUH010000948.1:0-16545 GCA_035904925.1 Nannocystaceae bacterium | reverse complement strand
GGTCGGTGATCCGCGTCAGCTCGGCGACGGTCAGCTCGGCGTCGGCCAAGAGCGCGAGCAGGCGAACCCGGGTCGGGTCCGCGAGCGCGCCGAGCAGGTCGACGGTCTGGGTCAGGTCGCTCAACGAGTGGATATCCCGGAATCAGGATTCCCAGATATCCTGACGAAATCAAGCGCGTGCAGCCCGCCTATGCCAAGCGGTTGGCACGCACTCGTGGCGCTGCCCGGTCGCCGAAACGCCGCGCTACCAGACCGCCGGACAGTGGTCGCCCTGGGCCAACCACGCGTCGACGAACGCAGCTCGCTCGGCGAAGAAGTCTTGCAGCCGAGCGAGCGCGAGGTCGTGGTCGGTGTTCGAGAAGGTCTTGTGCGAGTCCTCGACCACCGCGTCGGCGATCTGATCGGCCCAGAGCGCGACCTGCTCGGCCATCGCGTCGGGCGAGTACGCAGCTCGGGCCACGACCAGCTCTTCGACGAAGCGCTCGCACCAGATTGGATCGGCCAGCACGATCTGGACGATCGGCTCCTTGAGCCAGCCGGGGTGCTCGTAGCTGATCGGATCGGAGGTGGCGCTCTCGGGCCAGAGCAGCGATCCATCCGAGTAGGCGCTGTCGCCAAAGGCGATGTCGAGGTCGTAGGGCAAGTAGACGAAGCCGCGCGAGGGGTGATCGTAGAGGTAGTAGTTGATCTCGACGCCGGCCCAGTAGTTGTCCATCGCCGGGAGCATCGCCTCGGCCGCCCACTCGGCGACCGCCTCGTCGAGGTCGACGAGCGCCTCGATCTCTTCGACGCTGGTCGCGGCGAAGAGCGCGTCGCGACGGGTCGTGTCGTTCGCGGCCTCGTTGGTCTCGAGCTCGACGCCGCCCTGGTAGAGGTTGCCCTCGAACTCCTCGAAGTTGCGCTCGAGGTACTCGTGATCGATCCGCTCGATGTTGCTGTAGAGCCCGTAGTAGGCGCCGTTGAGCACGAGCCGCGCACTGTTCACGCACGAGTAGGGCAGGCCGAGCGCCTCGAAGAGCGGAAAGGCCATCCGCTCGTGCATCAGGGTGTGATCGTACCAAGGCGCGTCGAGCATGATCTTGCGCAGCCCGTGAAAACGCCCGTTCGGATCTTGCTCGTTGAAGGAGATGACGAACTGGTACTTCTCGCAGCTCCACGACCAGTTGCCCTTGAGCCGGGCCATCGCGGCCACGGTCTCGCCCGCGTAGCTGAACTCGACCGGGCGATAATTTTGAATGCCCTGGTCGCAGTCCGATTGCAGGCCCTGCAGCTCGGCGTTGCTGAAGCTCAGCTCGAAGGTCGGGACGATCGCCGGATCGTAGAGGTCCGCGCAGGGCTCGGGCCAGGTCGGCTCGACCGGGCCGGTGTCCGTGCTCGTATCCGTGCCGCTATCCGTGCTCGTGTCCGTGCCGACGCTGGTGTCCGTGCTCGTGCCGGTCTCGGTCCCGCTCTCGCTGGTCCCGCCATCGCTCTCGGTCCCGGTCCCGGTGCCGATTTCGTCGGATGTACATCCCACGAGCGCGCTCAGGGCCAAGATGGATAGACGCTCGCGCAAGAAACGAAGCTACCCAGGCCCTCGTCGCCCGTCAATCACCCTCGCGGCTGCTTTTGATGGTACCCAGATTCCAGGATCGAAATCGACCATGGCCAACCGCAAGATCGTCATCCTGGGCGGCGCGCTGAGTGGACCGAGCGCGGCCGCCCACGCGCGCGAGACCGACTGCCACGCGCAGATCACCTTGCTCGAGCGGGCCGACGCGATCAGCTATGCGGTCGGCGGCCTGCCCTACTACTTGTCCGGCGAGATCGTCGAGCGCTCGGACATCGCCCCCTATCGGGCCGAGTTCTTTCGCCACGACTACGACGTCGACGTGCGGACCGGCGTCGCGATCACCGGCTTCGACGCGAACGAGCACTTGGTCCACACCAGCGCGGGCGTCCTCGCCTACGACACGCTGATCTACGCGCTCGGTGCCGGGTCGATCCTGCCGCCCGTGTTCGGGGCTGGGGCCAGCAACCTCTCGTTCTTGCGCAACCCGGCCCAGCTCGAGCAGATCGATGGCTGGCTGCGCGCGGGTGCCCGGCGCGTGGCGATCGTCGGTGGCGGCTACTACGGCGTCGAGGCGGCCGACTGCCTGGCCCGGCGCGGGCTCGAGGTCAGCTTGATCGAGCGTGGTCTCCAACTGCTGCCCGAGTTCTCGCCGGCAGCCGCGAGTCGGGCCGCAGCCGCGCTCGCCAGCGAGGGCGTCGAGCTTCGGGTCGCGTGCGCGGTCGAGGCGGTCGTGCGCGAGGGCGATCGGATCGTCGCGCTCGAGCTCGGCGGCGAGCGACTCGAGGTCGACATCGTGCTGGTGACCGCGGGCGTCCGACCGCGGACCGCGATCTTCGCCGCCGCGGGTGGCGAGGTCCTGGCCGACGGCTCGATCCACGTCGACGATCGCTGCGCGACCAACCTCGACGACGTGTTCGCGACCAGCATCTGCGTCAGCCATCGGCACGCGATCACGGGCCGCTCGATCTGGACCGCGCAGGCGTCCGACGCCGACAAGACCGCCCAGGTCGCTGGCGCCAACGCGGCCGGGGGCGCGGCCACGCTCGGGCACACGCTCGCGACCGCGATCGTCCGCGCGGGCGCGCTGCAGCTGGCGCGGACCGGCCTGACCGAGCTCGGCGGAGAGCTCGACGCTGCGCGAGTCCAGCTCTCGGGCCACTCCTGCGACCCCTTCTTTCGCGGCAGCGAGCCGCTCGACCTCACGCTCTACTACGCCAAGCCAAGCGGACGCGTGCTCGGGGCCGAGATCGTCGGCCGCGGCGGGGTCGACAAGCGCATCGACGTGCTCGCGACGGCGGCGCTCGCCAAGCTCGACCTCGAGCAGCTCGCCCAGCTCGACTTGGCCTATTCGCCGCCCTATTCGATGGTCCGCGATCTCGTCAACACGGCGGGCGTGGTCGGCCGACAAGCCGCGTTCGTTCGGGCCTGGGAGCCCGGCGAATTCACCGAGCGCGACCCGAACACGTTGGTCTTCGATCTGCGCAGCGAGCCCGAGCGCGATGCCGACCCCTTCGCCGCGCCGGCCATGGATCTGGCCGAGCTCCGCAAGCAGCGGGCGCCCCTCTTCGAGGCCAAGCAAGTCGTGTTCGTATGCGAGACCGGGCGCAGCAGCTACCTCGCGGCCCGAACGGCCGTGCAGCTCGGCTGCGCGGGCGCGGGCTACCTCTCGGGCGGGCTCCGAGCGCTGCGCGCGGCGACCCGACTTACATAGTGTATGAACATAGTGTATGTCTGACACTATCATGGACGCGATGACCTGGAACCCGAGCCCCGAGCGTTGGCGCGACCCTGTCCCGGCCGACGCCGTCCAGCATCCGCCGGCCGAGGTGTTCGAGGCCGGCCTGCGCAACCACCACATCGCCAACACGGCCTACCCGATCGCCCACCAAGCGACCTTCAAGCCTTACCGAGTCGGGCGCAGCGATCAGCTCGCGCGCACCCAGGCGGGCTTCGAGGGGTTCACGGACATGTGCCTCTACGTGCACGTGCCCTTCTGCGAGACCCGCTGCTCGTTCTGCGAGTACACGGTGGTCGGCAAGCAAGAGCGCGATCAGACCGAGGTCTACGTCGACGCGCTGGTCCGCGAGCTCGAGCTCTACGATCGCGCGCTCGGCCTCGGCCAGCGCCGCTTTCATGGCCTCGACATCGGCGGCGGGACGCCCTCGTACCTGTCCGCCGATCAGATCGCGCGGATCCTCGCGGCCATTCACGAGCGGGTCGAGTTCGTCGCTGGCTCGGACATCAGCATCGAGACCACGCCCAAGCTCGCCGCCGCCGATCCAGCCAAGATCGCCCGCTTCCGGGCGCTCGGCATCGATCGGATCAGCATGGGCATCCAGGTCATCCAGCCGGACCTGCTCGTGCTGCTCAACCGCTCGGACAACGGCGTCGACCAGCACCACCGCGCGGTCGCGGCGATCCGCGAGGCCGGCTTCACCCGCTTCAACCTCGACTTGATGTATGGCTTCGCCGGCCAGAGCCTCGAGAGCTGGCGCGCGACCCTCGACCACGCGATCGCGCTCGACCCCGAGTACATCACGCTCTATCGCATGCGCTACAAGCTGACCCGGATCTCGCATCAGGCCGACGCGGTCAGCCTGGCCGAGATCCGACCGATGGCCGCGCTCGCCAAGCAGCGGCTCACCGAGGCCGGCTACCACGCCAACCCAGGCAAGACGACCTTCTCCAAGCTCGCGGGCGACGTCGGCACGAGCAGCTACCTGGCCAAGCGAGTCCAGACCGGCATCCCCTACCTCGGCCTCGGGCTCGGCTCGCAGACCTTCACGCACACGACCATCGCCTACAACGAGGGCGCCGCCGCCAAGCAGCTGCGCCCCTACCTCGACAGCGTCGCCGCCGATCGCCTGCCGATCCAAGATCTCTACGATCTTCCGGCCCGGCAGATGATGGGCAAGATGGCCGCGGTCAGCTTCTACTTCGGCGAGATTCAGCGCGCGCCCTTCGAGGCCAAATTCGGCGTCTCGCTCGAAGCCGCGTTCCCGGCCGAGCTCGCGTTCGTGCTCGAGCGCGGCCTGATGGAGCTGCACGACGACGCGCTGAGCCTCACGCCCGAGGGGGCCCAGCACACCAACGGCATCATCCCGCTCTTCGCCGCGCCCTCGATCCAGCGCTACCTGATCGAGCGCGACCCGACCCGCGCCGACGACATGGTCCGCAACCGCAAGCTCGCCATTCGGGTTGGTTAGGCCGACCCGCGCTTCGGTGGGGTGAGCGTTCGAAATTGTCGCGTGGTCGAGAAAAGCCCGGCCGGACGCGCTGCTCGATCGAGCTCGGGCGAAGGCTGGATCGAATGAATGAATGAACGGTGCGACGATGGGTCGCACGGCGAACTGACGCAGGGGACACGACGCTCGGGCTCGCGTGTTAGGAGGTCGCAATGCCGCACGTGCGCTCGAAGGTCCTCTCACTCACGATCGTCGCCCCGCTCCTGTCGGGCTGCCCCGCCGAGGCGCCGCCAATGGAGCCCTTCAGCCTGCGCTTTGCCGCCAGCGCCGACGGGCAGGAGGTCGGCTGTGGCAGCGAGATCACGGGGCTCGGCCCGATGGGGCAGCATGTCGTGCGGCCCGCGGATCTGCGCTTTTACGTCAGCAACCTGCAGTTCTTCGACGCCGCGGGCGAGCCGGTCGAGCTCGAGCTCGACCAAGACGAGTTTCAGTACCGCAGCGAGGCCGGCGAGGTCGCGCTGGTTGATCTGACGGGCACCGTCGATGGCGCCTGCAAAGCCTCGGCGATCGCCTACGCCGAAGGCACCGCTCGCACCCACACCGCGCTCACCGGCAAGACCCACGTCGACCACGTGGCGCGGGTCAGCTTCGAGGTCGCCGTCCCGCAGCAACTGATGCAGGCGACGATCGCCACGAGCACGGCCGAGGCCGCCCCCTCGCCGCTCACCGAGATGTACTGGTCGTGGGCGACCGGCTACCGCCACTTCGTGTTCAACTTCGAGGTCGACGCCGACGGAGAGCTCGGCGGCGGCTACCTGCACATCCGCAGCCGCGACTGCGGGGTCGAGGGCTCGCTCGCGCTCGAGGACCGCGACGAGTGCGGGTTCATCAACAACCCGGCGATCGAACTCGACGGCTTCGATCTGCGCACGAACACGGTCATGCTCGACATCCCCGCCCTGCTCGCCTCGCTCGACTTCATCTCGCCGATCTACGACCCCGAGACCTTCGAACCGATCGGCGAGGGTCCCGGGGTCGAGTGTCACTCGTCCCCGATGCAGCCCGACTGCGAGACGATCTTCACCAACGTCGGCCTCGACATGGCATCCGGCAGCGCCAGCGCGACCGCCAACACCGTGTTCTTTGGAGGCTGACGTGCCTCGTATCGCGTTGCTCGTCGCCCTGCTCACCACGCTCGTGGGCTGCGAGTCGCCCGAACCGGACGACGTGAGCGACGTCGACGACGCGGCCCTCCGCGAACTGCTCGGCATCCCGGATCACTTCGTGACGCCGGCGATTCCAGCCGGCAACCCGCCGACGGCCGAGAAGATCGAGCTCGGCCGCCGGCTCTTCCACGACCGCCGGCTCTCGGGCAACCAGACCCAGTCGTGCGCCGACTGTCACCTGCAGGAGCTGGCGTTCAGCGACGGCCTGACGACCCCGACGGGCTCGACCGGTACGCTGCTCGAGCGCAACAGCCAGGGCCTGGCCAACGTCGCGTACCTGCCCTCGCTGACCTGGGCGAGCGATGGGCTGCTCGAGCTCGAGCAGCAGATCCACGTGCCGCTGACCGCCGACGCGCCGATCGAGCTCGGGGTGACCGACGGCATTCGCGACGAGGTGCTCGCGCGCTTCGAGGACGACCCGGAGTACGCGGCGATGTTCGCCGCCGCGTTCCCCGGCCTCGAGGGCCGGATCACGCTCGATCACGTCGTGTTCGCGCTGGCCAGCTTCTGTCGCACGCTGATCAGCGGCGCGAGCCCCTACGATCGCTTCTTGACCAGCGACGAGGCGGCGCTGACCGAAGAGCAGCGGCTCGGCATGAGCCTGTTCAACGGCGAGCGCTTCGAGTGCTTCCACTGCCACGGCGGCATCAACTTCACGGCCGCCTACCGCGACGCGCGGCGCGATCCCTCGGACCTGCGCCTGGTGTTCTTCAACAACGGCCTCTACAACGTCGACGGCGAAGGCAGCTACCCGGCCCACGATCAGGGCCTCTACGAGCTCACCTTCGACCCCGACCACCGCGGCCTCTTTCGCCCGCCGAGCCTGCGCAACGTCGCGCTCACGGCCCCCTTCATGCACGACGGCAGCATCGCTACCCTGCGCGAGGTCGTCGAGCACTACGCCGCAGGCGGCCGACTCATCACCGAAGGACCCAACGCTGGCGACGGTCGAGTCAGCCCGCTCAAATCGGGCCTCGTGCGCAGCTTCGAAGCGAGCGAAGAAGAGATCGACGCCGTCGTCGCCTTCCTCGAAGCGCTGACCGACGAGTCCTTCGTCACCAACCCCGCGCTCGCCGACCCCTTCGAGTGAATCGCGGATCCGCTCAGCTCCGAACGATTGAACGAACGCGAACCGGCTAGCCAGCCCGAAGCGTCACTGCGGGTTGTCTTGGCAAGCCTGGACGATCACGTCGACGGCCCCTTGGAAGAAGGGCACGAAGTCGTCGTCGCACGAGGGCCCGTGGAGGCCGCGCTCGCCGAACATCTCGATCAGCGAGAGCCAGTGCTCGCCCGCGCCCGGCGTGAACGAGCAGTTGTTGTCGGGGGCCGGCATCAGCCCGAGCATCACGATCCGATCGGCGTCGCCACCCTTGGCCGCCACGATCGCGGCGTAGGCCTCGGCCATCGTGTTGACCTCGTTGTTGCCGTCGTCGTCGCTGATGAAGGTCACGACCAAGATCGCGTCGTCGCGCAAGAACGCGTCGTTGCAGCCGCCCGCTTGGTTGAGCCCGGGACTGAGCGCTTGGACGATCGCGTCGACCGGTCGCTCCGCCGGAAATCCAGCCAAGCCGACATGGGCCATGCAGTCGAAGGTGCCGGTCTTGTCGGGCTCGGCCTCGACGATGTAGCGCTTGCCGCCGAAGGGATCGCAGAACATGTTGCTCGCGCCCTGCCCCGCCGGCCGGACCACGCCCGCGCCGAGCGTGATGTCGCAGTCGTCGAACTGGCCGGTGCACGCGTAGGAGTTGGGCCCCTGGCAGGTCGGGTGGAGGTTGTTCGGGTTGGCGCAGTTGCCCGGCGTGCACCAGCCGCTCAGATCGGTGTCCGTCACCAAGATGTGATCGTCGGTGTCGAGCGAGTCCTCGATCGCCTGGATGAAGCCCGGGAACGCGGCGGCGAGCGAGGTCTGCTCGGGCAGCATCGAGATCGAGTTGTCGATCACGAACAAGAAGTCGACCTTGTTGCAAAAATCGACCATGCCCGTGTCGGTCGCGGTTCCGTCGAGCGTGGTGGTGTCGGTCGCCGTGCCGTCGAGCGTGGTCGTGTCGGTCGCCGTTCCGTCGAGCGTGGTCGTGTCCATGCTGCTGCTGCTCGTCGAGTCGGTCATGGTCGCCGAGGTGTCGGTCGCCGTGCCATCGAGCGTGGTCGTGTCCATGCCGCTGCTCGAGCCGTCTTGAGTGCCGGCCTCTTGGCCGAGCGTCGTGCTGCCCTCGGCCGACTCGCCCGTCGCGTCGGCGACCTCGTCGTTGCCTCCCCGGTTGTCGCCGCAGGCGATCACGCCCGAGGCGAGCGCCCCGACGCCGACCAGCAGGATCAAACTCGAACGAAGCGGTGCAGATGAAGTCAGCATGAGGCGTCGATCCTACCTACCTCGCTGGCGTTGACGAGCTAGCGAAAGAACCACCGTCGTGCTCGCTCGCGCACACGAGCTCGCTCGATCACGCGCGTCGAGGTCACGCTTGGGTCGCGAAGGGACCGGTCAACGGATCGAGCACGACGAGCAGCGCGGACCCACTCACGACGATCTCGAAGCGATCACCCGGCGCGAAGGGCTGGGCGGGGTCGGGGCTGGAGAAGCGAAGTCGACCGCGCTCCGGCTGCAGCGCGTGAGCGGTGCATGCGTCACCCGGCTCGAGGTGGATCCGCAGCGATCCCACCCCGCCCCGCAGGCTAGGATCGAGCGCGATCCAGACCGAGTCGCCGCCGCGGATCGCAACGCCGGTCGCATGCGAGAGGGCTTCGATCGCGCGCCGTGGGACACACAGGCGGCCATCCCCGTGGACGCTCGCGATCATCGCGGCGTCGGCCTGCGCGGCTGCGGCCGCGAAGCGCTGCCGCTCGAGCGCGGTCGGCTGGAAGGCTGGCCGCGGGATGTCGACCTCGAAGGCGTGGGCCAAGCCTTGGATCGGCGTCGGGCCGTAGACGAAGACCTCGGTGCCGGCCGGGGTTCGGCTGATCCCCGCGGTCCGGCGCGGGATCTGGAGCGCGGGCGTGACCCGGCCCTGGCGATCCCGCCATTCGATGGCCCCGCTGTGAAACAGGTCTTTGACGAATTCGCCGATCTCGGTCACGGCGAAGCGAAAGTCGGGTCGTTGGAGGCGCAATTCCGCGGCCAACTCGCCCGAGCTGAAGCAGCGATCGTGGGTCGTGAAGTGATCGACGAGCGCGCACAGAGCATCTTGCCAGGTCCGCTCGCCGGCCAACGCGGGCGGGAGAATGTCGTATTCGGGGTAGGAATGCGGGCGCGAGGTATTCATGAGTTTCTCCACGGATTCGACGAATCGAAAAATCAAGCGATCTCGCCCTCGACCAAGTAGCGAATGCGCTGATGGCTGGGGTCGAAGACGATGTGCTCGTCGTTGGCGAGCGAGCTGACGAAGCGATCGAAGGCGGCCACGCTGTCCTTGGCGTTCGGCGGCTTGTCCCACGATCCACAATTCCGGGCCATGTACGCGTCGCCCATGATCACGTCGGACAAGCACATGAAGAACCCGCGTCCGCGGATCCCCCCGCCCTTGGCCCAGACGCTCTTGCCGTGGCCGGTGTAGCCATAGGACTTGCGCCAATCGGTCGCGAAATAGATCCCGTGGCCAAAGGCCGCGCCGGTGATCTGGGCGCCCGGCAGCGATCGAGGCAAGCGCAGGTCGCCGGCCAAGATCGGGTGAATGTTGACCGCGCGGGTCCCATGAATGCCGAGGAAGACGTTGGCGTGATTGGCCCGATCGCCGAGGTCCTCGAGGTCGCCGCGGCGGGCCGGTTGCAGCCGGGCCCGCTCGCCGAACTTGCCCTGGCGTGTCTCGGCGACCCTGGCGACGGCGCGGGCGAACGCAGCGTCGCGCTCGGGCCGACGAACCTCGAACAGGTTCTTGATGACCAGCTTGCCGCCGATGTAGTCGTGACGATTGTTGCTCATCGATTGGAAGGTGTTGGCCAACCACCGGCCCTTGGTCGATTCGCTGGCGATCCAGGTCAATTGCGCGCCGAGCAGCGCGTCGGGATCGATCGCGTCGTCAGCCGATTCCGCCGATTCGCCCTCGGCCAGCGCGAAGTCTTCGTGGGCGAGCGCCGACGCGAACGCGTCGAGGTCGCTCTGCATGGCCAAGATGTTGGCCGACGAGAGGATCGTCGCCGCGGCCCGCTGCTCGGGGCTGGCCTTGACCGGGATCACCCGCGGGACCCGAGCCGCGACCAACTTCGACAGATCGATCAGCTTGGCGTCGGCGATCTGGACCCGCGCCAGCCGCTGCTCCCAGACCGCTTGGCGCTCCTTGTCGCGCTGCGGATGCGCGCTCGAGAGCTCGGCGATGCGCTGCATCGCGATCGGCAGCAGCTCGTCACGGACCTCGCGGATCGCCGCCATCGTCGGGATGATCCCGGTCGCCTGGCTGGCCGCGCGCGCGTACTCGCGGGTGCCTCCGACCAGCGCCTTGGCCAGCGCGACGACCTGCGGCTGATGGTCTCGAGTTGGCTTGGCGGCCCGCTTGCTCGGCGTGCTCGGCTTGGCTGGCTTGCTCGGCTCGAGCCCGCAGTCGTCCTTGATCGCATAGGCGTCGGGCAGGCCACGCTCGCGGGTCGCCAGCGCCTGGACGATGTACGCGTCCTGAGCCTTGCCTTGCTTGTCGGCCTTGGCCGCCCAGATGGTCTTGCCGGCGATCAGGGTCTTGGTCAGGCGGCCCAGGTTCTTGCTCAGGCACTGCTTGCGAAACAGCGCCCGCGCCTCCGGCTGCGAGTCGCACTGCACGAACATGAAGTCCATCGCCGTCTTGGGCGCGTCGCTGGCCCAGCTGCGCCCGCCCGAGATCCGGCCCCACTCGGTGTAGACGAACCACTTGCCGCGCGCCTCGAGCACGCCCGCGTGGTAGTACTTCGAACTGTTGCGCTGCTCGAATTGATTGACCGAAGCCATGTCGGCGATGCCGACCTCTTCGTCGAAATCGCCCTGGTCCTTGGCCGGACGGCCCTGATAGCGAAATTCGCTGGGTTGAAAGCCGGTCGGGAGCTGCTTGCGGGCGAACTTGACGGTCATGACTGCGGGGTGAACCTCGCAGCCAGTTTGGTGCCTGACCCCGCGGACGGTCAGCCACCGGTGGGTCACTCGGGGGTCACGGCGTCACGGTTCGTCACCGTCGCCGGACTCGGGTGGGACCCGACGAACGGCGTCGGCTCTTGGGCGGGACTCGTCGTGGAGCGCAGACGCTGGTATTTGCAGCGAGGATCTGTAGTGGCCGGATCGTTCGGCCCGTTGGCCGAATCGGCCTCGCATCAGATCCCGTGGCTCAAGATCGCGCAGCGATCTGGCCTATTTTGAGCAGAACGCAGTTACGATCTCTGTCTCAGCCACGGCGGCAACCCGGTCGTTGACTCAGACGCCGCGGAGGCGGCTCGGATTCGCCCGCGATCTGCTGCTCGCATCCGACCAGGCGGATTCAAGCGCCACGATGCCGCCGATCGGGCTTGCTGTATGAGAGGGGCTATGAGAAACTTCTCGTAGTTCGGCGTTGCGGCTGAACGAGGAACCAAAATGCCCTTGACTCTCGACGAAATAAAGAGCGCTATCGACATTCTTTTTCTGAATACAGAACAGCGCGATGCGGCATTTGCGATCAGGCCTTTCGCGGACGAACTTGACCGTGCCATGGCGTACGTGAATGATGGAGGATCGCTTGATCGAGAATACTTGAATCGCATCCTGATCGCCTGCAACCTCGGCCCAGTCGATCAGACCATCTTCGACCTATACTTTGCGCGAGGGATCAATTCGGCCGAAAAGCTCCGAGAGGGCATCGTCAAATTCGCAGAGGATGCGCTCCTACATTTCGGTAGTTTTCATCAGGCGTTCTTCCGAATCAAAGCCGACGCCAATCTTCTGCCAGCGGTCAAGCAGCCACTTGGAAGTGAGACCCGCGCGCCGTTTACCCTTTCCAGCCCGCTAGAGATCCCGGAACTTGCCTATCTGGGGTACGTTAGCGGCGAGTTGCCCACTCAAATGAGCGAAGCCCACAAGTCTATCATGCGAGCCATGGATTCACTGGGTGAACGCTCGGCTACTGAAGATAACATTCGGGCGACGGCTGCCGAGATCGGCATCGATATTGAAAAGACCCTAGACACAGTAAATGCCGGGCTTCAAAAGCGTGGGCAGAAGCAGGTTACTATCGAGGAGTACGTAACTGCCGCCGAGTCCATCAAAGAAGAAATATCTTCTTTTCTAGAGGAGGTTCGCAGGTGCCGACAGAAAGGAATCCGAAATCAAGAGCAATACATAAACTCTGCGGCTGAGATGGATGTATACGTAGCGACGTCGATGCGCGATGAGCGCGACTACCGCGAGATGCACACATTTATTCAATCCGTATTCGAGCGCCACGATGTTGCACGTCTAAACCTTCGCTACTTTGACCCAACCCAGGCGTATTGTCCAAATAAGTACGACAAAGGATTGGTTGAGTGCCTGATGATCCGCTGCGCCAACGTCACCATTTACTGTGCGCAAAAGCAAGATACCATGGGAAAGGATTCGGAGCTAGCAATCACGCTCGGGCTTGGAAAACCGGTGATCGTCTTTGTTCCGCGTGGTGACACGGCTGAGGACAAGACTGCCTACGACAAGCGTGCTCGAATCTTCGCAGAGATCCATCCGCTCTCGCTACAAGTTGATCAGCGCACGGGCAATTCCAATGGAATCATGCTGGTAAGGGATGCCAATGAATGCGCGAATGTCCTCTATGCAATAGCGAAGAACCAACTCCGTGTTGAAGTCAAGCGCGAACGAGAGCAAGATGCACTTTCCGGCGAGACGACAACAAACTGGGTACTTCGTGAAATCATGACACCAAATCGCAGCGTGATTCGCGTTGCCACTGGCTGGAAGCACTTGCGAACAGCGTTCTGGTCTGCATTTCGACCTGATTTACATATCCCGTAGACTAAAATGGATTGCAGCCCAGCCCAGCCTTGCCCAGCCTTGCCCAGCCTTGCCCATTTAGGTCGGCTCGTTGCGCTCGGCAATCAATCGATCTGCAGATCGATCCAATCGGCGCCACCGAGCAAATGCGGCGGACCGTGCCCAACGTGAATCGTTCGCGAGCTCGGCTCGATCACGACCGCGCCGTTGCTGCTGATCCCGGCGAAGTCGGTCCGCGAGATCGCGTTCTCGCCGTTGCTCCGATCGCTCAACCAGCGCTTGGCCGCGCCGAGATCGGCATGACCGCGATCGGCCTCGATCAAATGACTCAAGCGATCGAAGCGGGCGTGCGAGGAGGCTGAGGGCGTGTTGCCCTCGACGGCCTGGTGTCGGGCGATCTGGCAGTGGTTGGTGTGGACGTGGGCGCCCTCGACGATCTCGATGCGCTCGACGTGGTCGGGCGTGCACTCGAGCGCGTAGGCCCGCTCGTGACCCTCGCAGCCAGGCAGATCGTTGGCCAGGGCCAGCCAATAAAAGTGCGCGCCGGCTCGCGGCGCGTCCTCGATGGCCGCGAGCGCGCCCTCGCGATCGTGGGCGGCCAAGGCCTTGTGGATCAGGCTCAGGTAGGTCACGCCGGGGCGGGCGTCAGTGGTTCGGATGTTGGTCGTGCCGACCGCGACGCCGTGCTCGTTGAGGCCGATCAGCGAGAGGCAGCCGACGGTGGTCAGGGCCCAGGTGTTGGGGCCACCCTCGACCTCGCGCCGGACCGCGACCACGTGCGGCATGTTGTCGGTCGCGAGGTCCCAGGTCTGGCCGCCGATCAACCAGCCGGCGTGGGTCATGTCGCCTTGGACCAAGAAGGCCGAGCAACCTCCGAGCGCTTCGAGCTCGCCGCCCCACGCCAGCACGTCGCGGATGTCGGTCAGCCCGTTCATCGCGAGCACCTGGGTCAGGGTCATGCCCGAGCCGCGCGCGATGCCTTCGAGCTCGGCGAAGCCATCCGGGTGATGGGCTCGGGTCGGGGCTTCGCAGGCGGCCGCGACCGCCAGCACCGCCGACTCGCCGACCTCGCGACCGCCGTGCTCGCGCGCTTGCTTGATCGCGTTGGCGAGGCGCAGCTGGTAGAGCTCGTGGATCGCCGCGCGGCAGGTCTCGCCGAAGGCCTCGCCGATCGCCGAAGGAGTGCCAGAGAAGCTCAGGACGCGCACGAGCAGGATGGTACTACCAAGCCCCGCAGGCGGCTCGGCGCCGGCCCTGCATCGGGCATCGCCCTTCCTACATCGGCTGACTTCGCGGTGTGCGGGCAGCGAGGGGCCCGGACCCGCGTCGGCCCCGCAAAAGCGCGTGGCTTGCTATCGTGCCGGCCATGGCGGCGATGACCTGTCCCTACTGCGGTCACGCGATCGTGTCCGACGCCGAAGCCCCCGCCGCCGAGCGCTGCCCCAAGTGCAGCGGCGAGCTGCTGATCGCCTATCGCTATCAGCTCGTCCGCGCCCGCGGCGAGGTTGCTGGCGGCGAGCTCTACGAAGCCGTCGATGTCGGCTTCGCCCAGCCGATGGCCGTGCTCTTCACCGCCAAGAATGCCAAGCGCGAGGCGACCGAGCGCTTCGTCGCCGGCCATCGCCTCTTCGCCAACCTGCGCACGCGCGGCTTGGTCGGGATTCACGAGGTCTCGCGCGCCAACCATCCGCGCGCCCACGTGGTCATGGATTGGTTGGCTGGCGGCACGCTCGATCGCAACGTCGGCAAGACCGGTCCGCTCGATCCAGCCTTCGTGTGGGCGATGACTGGCGACCTGTTGATCGGGCTCGAGCGCGCGCATCGGGCCTTGCCCGCGCTGGTCCACGGCCAGGTCCACCCGGGCAAGATCGGGTTTCGCAGGTCGATCGCCGAAGGCGGGCCGGCGGTGCTCTTCGGGTTCGAATGGGCTCGGCAGGTCTCCGAGCAAGACAGCGCGCTCGCAGACAGCTTCAACCTCGGATCCGACGAGGTCCACGAGCGGGCCAGCTCGCTCGACCTGCGCGCCTTCGCTCGCACGATCGTCTACGCCGCGACCGGCAAGTGGATCGAAGACGGGACGGTCGAGCGCCAACGCCAGCAAGCCGCCGCGTTGATGCCTGGCCCGCTCGCGCCCTTCATCGATCGCCTGGTCGCCGCGGGCACGCCCGAGGGCTACATGTCGACCAGCGTCGCGCGCGACGAGTTCGAGTTGATCCGCGGCGGCGGTGGTCGGCCACGCGGCAACCTGCGCCCACCCGCGCCGACCAAGCCGAGCAAGGGTCAGCGCGACGCGATCGAGGATTTCAGCGACCTGGTCGACGACGACGACACGGATCTGCGCAAGCAGATGGCCGCGCGCCGCAGCGCCTCCGCGTCGAGCGGTCCGGCCAAGCCCTTCCAGGCGGCCCAGCAGGCGCAGCAGCGCACGCGAGCCGCCGCGACCCCACCCGGCAAGAGCAAGTTCGGGCTGCTGCTCGCGCTCGGCATGTTCGGGACCTGCGTCGTGGGTACGATCGTCGCCAACACCGAGGACACGGACAGGGCGCCTCCTCCCCCGCCGCCCCGGGCCGAAGCGGTCCCCGTCTGGACGCCGCCCGCGGTCGAGCCGATCCCGATGGAGATGACCGAGCCCGAGCCCGATCCGACGCCCGAAGTCGCGACCCCGAGCTTCGCCGCGCGCAAGTGGAAGCCCAAGGTCGACACCGCCAGCGCGCCGCTCAACCGCCGCTCGAGCTGCGAGCTGTGGGTCGGGCCCAACCCCGACGAGGTCTACAACTGCAAGTGGGCGCTCGATTGCAAAGAGGGCCCGCACTGGATCCGCTACTTCGGCAACGGGACCTCGGGCCTCGGCCGCTGCGAGATCGTCGAGGGCCAGGTCGTCTACGTCGAGGACCTCGAAGACGACGACGGCGACGGCCTCTTCGTGTTCGAGAGCCGGGCCGAGCGGCCCTGGGTGCTCTTCGGCGATCGCTTCGCCAGCCCCAACCGGGCCCTGCTGCTCCGCTTCGAAGGCGAAGGCGAGCTCGCGGACCAGCCGAGCGAGGCCGACCCACGCGAGATTGCCCGGCGCGAGTCGATCCCCGACGCCGAGCTGAAGGCGGGCGCGCTCGCGATCGAGACGCTGGCCACGAAGGTCGGTCTCGAGCTCGACATGCTCGGTCTAGGCGACGCGGTCGTGGGCGACGCAGTCGACGACGACCTGCCCGAGACCCTCGACATCTTCGCGCTGCAGAGCACCATCGACGCCATGCAGCCCGAGCTGAGCGCTTGCGCGGCGCCGGAAGGCACGAACGTGGAGGTCGCGTTGACCCTGCAAGGCAGCACGGGTCGGCCCTCGAAGATCGAGCTGACCAACACCGCCGACGAAGCCCAGGCTGCGTGTCTGCGGACCGCGATCGAGGGCGCCGAGTTCGGTCGCTTCACCAGCGAGGCGATGAACGTGAACTGGTCGATCGCCTGGTGAGCCGGGTGAGCCCGGCTCAGAAGCGCAGCTTGAGCTCGAACTGAGCCGTCAGCGGCTGCTGGAAGCTGGTCTCGACCCCGAAGTTGCCCTGCGGCTGGACGACCGCGCGGCCGAAGAAGTTGTCCGACCCGCCGCCTTGCGCCCAAACCTTGGCGTGCTTGAGGTCGCCGAGGTCACCACCGGCGATCGGACGCGCCGCCTGGAAGGTGTAGATG
>JAMHUH010000947.1:0-6177 GCA_035904925.1 Nannocystaceae bacterium | reverse complement strand
GGTCGCCCAGCTCGACGACGTCGACGCGGTCGGCGAGCAGATCCGCGGGGTCCACTGGCGGCAGCGCAGCAACACCGACAAGCGCTGGGTGATCTTGTCGGGGATCGCCCAGTCCACGGTCATGGCCCACGAGCTGGGCCACTTCTTCGGGCTGCCGCACTCGAGCCATCGGCGGAGCATCATGAACAAGACCCCGCGCGACGATCCGCCTTGGGACGAGCGCGTGTTCGTCGACGAAGAGCTGGCGATCGTTCGAGCCGAGCGCGATCGGATGTTCGGCGATGGCTCGTTGATCGCTCGTTAGTGGATCGTTCGCGGATGCTCGTTGGATCCTTCGCTTCGCGGACGCTGACTCGGTGGATCCTTCGCGGACGCTCGTAGTGTCGCGCATGGCAGCGAGGGGCTCGACTCGCCTCGGAGCGACCCTCTTTCCCCCCGCCCGCCTTTGCCTTCGACGGCCCTCGCCGTCCCCGACAGGCGGCGCGAGAGCTCGGATCGGACACGCGAATCTCGCGGTCCCTGTGGAGGACGGAGTCAGCAGTCGAGTTCGAAGGCGCGCGGGGGGAAGAAGGGTCCCTCCGAGGCGAGTCGAGCCCCTCGCTGCCATGCACGAGCACCACGATCCCTGGAGTGTTCCAACCAGGGAGAGAGCATCCGCGATTCGAAGGGCGACGTGTTTGAGCCCGAGCGGGGGACCCTTCTTCCCGTGAAGCCCGCCCATCGAGAACCCGAGCTACCGCGAACGAGCAAACGCGAACGATCAAACGCGAACGATCAAACGCGAACGAGCAAACGCGAACGATCAACCCAGCAAGTAGTCGTCGCGTTCGAACTTGGCCTTGCGCATGTACGCGTAGGTCGACCAGGGCCAGAGCGTCGAGTTGCGGCCGGTCTCGTCGAGGTACCAGCTCTGACAGCCGCCGGCGGTCCAGACCGTGCCCGCGCCGCCGCGCTGGACCTCGTCGACGAAGCGGCGCTGGACCTCGGGCTTGGGCTCGATCGTTCGCGTCCCGGCTCGATCGAGCTCGCGCAGGGCCCCGAGCACGAGCTCGAGCTGGGCCTCGATCATCAGGAGCATCGAGCTGTGGCCGAGCCCGGTGTTGGGTCCGGTCAGCAAGAAGAAATTCGGGAAGCCGGCGACGGTGGTGCCGAGATAAGCCTGCGGGCTGCCGCGCCAGACCTCGGCCAGGGTCCGGCCCTCACGGCCGTGGACGTGCTCGGAGAAGGGCTGATCGGTGACGCGAAAGCCGGTCGCGAACACGATCGTGTCGACCTCGTGCGTGCGGCCCTCGGCGTCGACGATGCCCTCGGGGACCAGCTCGCGCACGGCCGAGGCGACGACCTCGACGTTGGGCTGGGTCAGCGCGGGCAGGTAGTCGCTCGAGACCAGGACCCGCTTGCAGCCGAGCCGAAAGTGCGGGGTCAGGCGCGCGCGCAGGTCGGGATCGCGGACGACATGGGCGAGGTAGGCGAGCACGCGCCGCTCGACCAAGCGCATGATCGCGGGGTTGCGAAAGCCGACCAGCAGGCTCTCGTGGCGCAGGTAGAGGCTGGCGCGCAGCAGCTTCTGGCTGATCGGGAGCCGCTCGAACAACGCCTGGGTGCGTGGGCCGAATGCACGATCGAAGCGCGGCACCACCCACGCGGGCGTGCGCTGAAAGACCAGCAGCTTGCCGACCTCGCGCTGGAGGTTGGGGATGATCTGGATCGCCGAGGCGCCGGTGCCGACGACCGCGACGCGGCGACCCGCGAGCGCGTGGTCGTGGTCCCAGTGGGCCGAGTGAAAGGCCTTGCCGGCGAAGCGCTCGCGGCCAGGCAGCTGTGGGATGATCGGCTCGCTCAAGGCTCCGGTGCCGGCGATGATCACGTCGGCCGTGAACGAGCCCTTGGAGGTCTCGATCGTCCAACGCTTCTGCGCCTCGTCCCAACGGACCGACTCGATCGCATGACCGAAGCGCAGGTAGGGCCGGACGCCGAACTCGTCGGCGCAGCGACGCAGGTAGGCGAAGATCTCTGGCTGCGGAGCGAAGAGCCGCGACCAGTTGGGGTTGGGCGCGAACGAGAAGCTGTAGAGCGGGGCCTCGACGTCGCAGGCGCAGCCCGGATACTCGTTGTCGCGCCAGACTCCGCCGACTTCGTCGGCTCGCTCGAACACGACGAAGTCGCGCTTGCCCGACTGCAAGAGTCGGATCGCCGCACCGACGCCCGCGAAGCCGGCCCCGAGGATCGCGATGTGGACGTGCTGGCTCATTGGCCCCGAGGGTAACTCAGCCGAGCTTCAGCGAGCGACGCGCGGCCAGGTAGGGACCCGAGACCGAGAACGCGACCAAGCCCTTGATCAGCTCGCGGCCCTCGGTGTTCATCCCGGCCCCGCCTTGCAGGATCACTCGGGCCGAGATGTCGAGGCTGTCGCAGAGCAAGAACCCGACCCGCGCGGCGCTGTGATCGACGGCCTTGAGCCAGTTCTTGGTGTCGGCGCCGCCGCGCTCGATCACTCGACCCACGCCCTTCTTGAGCTCGTCGAGGCGCGCGGGCGGCAGGACCTTGGCGATCGCCTCGGACCAGACCTTGGCGCCCTCGCGCAGCTCCTTGGGGATCGCGACTTGCGGGTGAGTCAGCGCGACCGCCCCATAGATCGCGTCGCGCAGGCTCGAGCTCGAGGGCAGGATCGCAGCCGCGAACAGGTGCGGATGCACGCGCGCCAACGCCCGACCAACCCGGAAGGCCAGCGCGGCGTCGGGCTGCTTGCCGAGCGCGTCGTCGCCCGCGACCAAGGTCGGGTGGAAGCCCTGCGCGTCGCCGGGCGCCGCGACCACGAAGTCGCCGGGCATGCCCTTGCGCGAGAAGAGCTCGGGCGGGGGCATGTCGAGCACCTGGGCCACGAACGCGACCCAGCGGGCGAGCCCGGGGCTCTGCAGGCTGACCGCCTCGCGGGCGTTGCGATCGACCCCGAGCCGAGCGTGGGTCTGAGCCTCGCGCGCGGCCATGACCGGCCAGATCAACCCGTAGAGATCCGAGAGCTGCGGGTTGGTCACCAGCATCACGTCGCGCCAGAGCTTGCGCGAGAGCGTGCCGCGAGCGGGCCTGAAGTTCTCGCCCAGCTCCTCGGCCAGCTCGATCTCGGCTTCGTCGGCCTGCTTGAGGAAGCGCAGCGTTCGAGCCACGGCGATGCCGGCGTCGCGCTGCTTGGCGGCCAGGTAGAGCTCGACCAAGCGGTGATAGTTGTCGTAGTCGAGCGGGTTCTGCTCGACCAGCGCTTGGACTTGGACCAGGGCCTTGTCGAGCGCGTCGCCGCCGACGACCACGGCCAGGTTGATCACCCGCTCGCGCCGGGCCGCCATCGCCTGCGCGTCGCTGGTCGCGGGCGCGAGGCTGATCGCTTGTTCGAAGGCGATCAACGCGGTCTGGCGATCGCCGAGCTTGGTCTCGTAGAGCTCGCCGATCCGATCGAGCAAGGCCACGCGCTGCTCGGGCTCGGCGCCCTCGGGCAGCGACTTGAGCCGGCCGCGGAGCAGCTTGGACAGCGCGGTCCAGTCGCCCGCGGCCTCGAGCGCGGCCTCGAGCGCCTTGCCGGCTTTCTCGTGCTGGGCGTCGGCGTCGAGCACCGCCTGCAAGCGCTTGCGGAACTCGCTCTCGGCCGTGTTCGGGCGCGGATCGAGGCCGTGATCGCGGACCAGCACGGCGGCGGCGTAGCGATACTTGGCCTGGACCGCGCTCGAGTCCTGCATCGCGGCGAGGCGATCGAGCAAGCCGACGGCGTCGGCCCACTGCTCGGCGTGCGTGAACATGTCGAGCGCGCGGTGGAGCAGGCTGATGTCGGTGCCGCGTCGGGCGAGCACGGCCTGCATCTGGGCGACGGCCTCGCGCGGGCGGTTGAGTCGATCGGCGAGCGTGGTCGCGAGCTCGAGCCGGCGATCGAGCAGGTCACGCTCGAGCGCCTCGCGGCGGGGATCGTCGCTGCCGAAGCTTTCGATCTGAGCCTCGAGCACCCGGATCAAGCGCTGCTCGGCCTCGACCTGGCGGACCGGATCGTTGGCGTGCAGCTCGACCAAGAAGCGCAGCGCGTCGGCGCAATTGGGGTCGAGGTCGAGCGCGCGCTCGACCATCTGCGTGGCCTTGCCGACCTCGTTCATGCCCTGGCGAGCGCGGGCCATGTTGAGGTAGAGCAGCGCCTGCTCGCTCGGCTTCATCTCGCCGCCTTGCAGCGCGAGCGCTTGGTAGGCCTTGAGCGCCTCTTCGAAGTGGCCGGACTCGAGCTCGAGCTCGGCCAGCGCCTTGGTCACCTCGCGGTTGCGCGGGTCGAGCTCCTTGGCCCGACGCAGCAGCTCGCGGGCTTGCTCGCGCTGATCGACCGCGAGCGCGCAGCGACCCGCGAGCGCGAGCGCCATCGCGTTGGCCGGGCGATCCTCGGGCGTGTGGGCGCGGACATGACCGACGCGCCGCTCGGCGTGCGGCCACGCGGCGACCAGCTCGCCGCGCGCGACCAAGACATCGACCAGCAAGGCGGTCGCGCCAGCATGGTTGGGATCGAGCTCGACGATCTGCTCGAGCAAGGGCAAGCCTCGCTCGACCCGCTCGAGCCGGAGGATCCAGGTCTGCGCGGCGGTGAAGAGCCCGCTGACCTTGGCCGGGATCGAGCTCGCGCTCTGGGCCGCGCGGACGCGGGCCTCGAGCGCCTCGATCGGCCGCTCGCGCGCGTCGAGCAGCTCGGCCAAGAAGCTCCAGGCCTCGCTCATGTCCTCGACGATCTCGAGCACCTCGCGGACCATCGCCTCGGCCTGCTCGCGCTCACCGGCGCGCTCGCGCATGCGGGCGACGCTGAGCAGCATGGCCGCGCGCTCGCTCGGGCTGCTGGCGTGCTCGATCCGCTCGCGCATCAGCGCCTCGGCCCGATCTTGATCGCCCTGCTCCATCAAGTCGGCAATCAGCAGGTCGCGCCAGCGCGAGTTGTCGGGCTCGAGCGCGGCGAGCTGCTCGAGCGCCTTGCGCTCGCGAAGCTCGTCGGCGAGCGGGCCCTCGCTGCGCAGCAGCTCCCACAGCTCGCGCAAGGCGGCGACGCGAATGCTGGTGTCGAGCTGCTCGGTCCGGACCCGCTTGTCGAGCAGCTCGGCCAGCGCCGACCAGTCGTCTTGGCTGCGATACCAGCGACTCAGGCCCGCGACCGCGTCGGCGACCCGGGGGTGATCGAGGGCCGCGCTGGCCAAGATCCGCTCGCGACAGTCGGCCGCTCGCACGCCGCCGTCGGGCTCGCGATCGAGCAAGCTGGCGGTCTCGGCCAGCAGCTCGATCCGCTCGCTGGTCTCGTCGCTGGTCTCGGCCAACACGCTGAGCGCGTCGATCAAGCCCTCGCGCAGGCTGTCGGCGCCCTCGCCCTCGCTCAGCTTGGCGCGCAGCAGCTCGACCAGGACCTTGGCCGCCGCTCGATCGTCGCGCTTGCGCTCGATCAAGCGCCGGTACTGGGCGATCGCGCCGAGGCTGTCGCCCTGGGCGAGCAGCAATTCGGCGGCCTCGCGGCGCAGCGTGCTGGCCTCGCGATCGTCGAGCGCGGCGTCGGCTCGGGCCGCGAGCGCGGTCGCGAGCAGCGACCACTGCTCGAGCGTGCGAGCGCAACGCTCGACGATCGCCAGCGCCCGCGCGTCGTTGGGCTCGTCGACGCGGGCATGATCGGCGGCCTCGAGCGCGCCCTCGTGCTCGCCGAGCTGCTCGAGCAATTCGGCGGCCTCGAGCAGCGCGTCGTGCCGGGCGGCCCCGCGCTCGAGCTCGGCCAAGGTCAACAAGGTGTGGGCGATCTCGGCCGGGTCTTCGGTCCGCCGCTGCACGACCAACATCGCCCGCTGCAAGCTCGCGTTCTCGGGCTCGAGCTCGATCGCGAGCTCGTAGGCGGCCTTGGCCTTGGCGATGTCACCGAGCTCCTCGGCGTAGATCTTGCCGACCGCCGCGAGCACGCGGATCTGATCGACGGGCTTGGGCAAGCGCTTGCCGATCGTGAGCAGCTTGTCGGCCACGGGCGCCCAGCGGCCGGTCACGCCCGCGAGCCGGAGCACGTCTTCGAAGAGCGCGAGCTGGGTCGTCGCCGAGACCACGCCGATCAGCTCGAGGTAAGCGTCGAGCGCGGTCCCGGGCGCGGCCAGGTGGCGCTCGCAGACCTCGGCGAGCTCGCGCAGCAAGACGATCTTC
>JAMHUH010000946.1:0-2113 GCA_035904925.1 Nannocystaceae bacterium | reverse complement strand
CCGGCAGCGAGGTGTTTGGCTGGTTGACGAGTCGGCTCGAGCAGCTCGGCCGCGACGAGCTCCACCTCGCCCTGCTCGAGCTCTTCCCGCGGAGTTAGCAGGCATCCGCGAAGGATCCTTCGCGGTTGCTCGGGTTCTCGATGGACGGGCTACACGGGGGGAAGAAGGGTCCCCCGCTCGGGCTCAAACACGTCGCCCTTCGAATCGTCGGTGCTCTCTCCCTGGTTGACGATCTGCTGTGATCGGTGTGCTCGCGCACAGAAGTCAGGGGCTCGACTCGCCTCGGAGGGACCCTTCTTCCCCCCGCGCGCCTTCGAACTCGATTGTTGGCTCCGTCCTCCACAGGGACCGCAAGATTCATGATTCTTCGACGCGACGCTCCGACTCGCGTGCATTCGATCCGAGCTCTCGCGCGGGCTGTCGGGGACGGCGAGAACCGTCGAAGGCAAAGAGCCTGGTTGTCGAAGAGGCGATCGTCCGCGAAGGATCCACCGAGTCAGCGTCGGCGAAGGATCCCACACGCATGATCGATTATGGAATGAAGATCACTTCGGCCTTCATGCCGCCCGGGTATCCATAGCCCGCAGACCTCGGATCGTCGGCGTCGACCGTGAACCCGTATTGCACGATGCCGAACGACGCCCCGCTCTCGATCGCGTGGGCGCCCTCGTCGATCTCGACGGTCGCGACCTCCCAGCCAGCGACGGGCTCCCATCCGGTCACGGCGACCCCATCGAGCACGACCTCGGCGGTGCCGAGCTCGCGGATGACCTGGACGTAGTTGAAGTCGTAGGAGAAGCCGGTCACGAACACGTAATTATCGAGGAATTGCGCGGTGGGGATCATCTGGACCATCGCCGGCGAGCCGATGTTGTTGGCGACATAGTCGCCCGCGGCGTATTGCACCGGCATGAAGGGCCCGTTGGCGGTGAACACCAGGTTGGTGCCCGAGGGCACGACGAGCGGGGCCCAGTCGCCGCGCTTGGCCAGCTGGATCGGCGTCCCCGCTTGCGGCGGGTCGACGGTGACCGTGACGTCGTCGTCGCCCGAGTAGATCCGCCAATAGTGGTCCTCGTTGCCGCGCAAGGGCGAGTGGGGCCCGACGTATTCTTTGCCCCAATACTCGAGCGGCAGGTTCTGCTCTTGCAAGAAGTCGGACGCGGACGCGCACTTGGGGTCGATGAGGTGGTCGCCGCAGCCGGGGACCAGCTCGGTCGGGGCGCAAAAGGGGACCCGCGCGCCGCGGACCGCCGAGACCACCCAGATCGGCTTGTCGGCCTCGATCACGGTGCCGGAGAGATCGCGCAGGCACGAGGGCGGGTCGCCGAGGATCGACGAGTCGATGCGGATGTTGTCGAAGCGATTGAGCAATTGCTCGCCCATCCCGCCGGCGTCGACGAAAGGCAAGGGGAGCGCGTTGCCGGCGGTCGGGAAGCGCGGCGACCAGCGCACGGTGGTCTGATTCTCGAGCGCGATGACCGAAAAGTAGCTGGGGTTGGTGTAGCCGGCCTCGCCATAGACGACGTAATTGCCGGTCATCACGTGCTCGGGCAGGAGCATCGACGAGCCGTTGGTCGAGGTCGCCTCGTAGGGGGAATGCAGGTAGGCGACGATCGGCAGGTCCGAGACCACGTGGTGGACGACGCCCGAGCGATAGAGCGAGGTGTTGCCGAGATACTCGGTCAGCTCGGCCGGCAGCAAGAACACGTAGGACTCGTTGGGCATCAGCTCGATCGGGCCCTCGACCAGCTCTTCGATGTTGCTGCCGTAGGGCACGAAGTAGCGCTCGATGGTCGCGACCCGCGAGGGATCCGGGTTGCCGACGACGATCGCGTCCGGGATGCTGTCGTTTTGGTCGGCCTGGAACATGCTCGTCGCGAAGAAGGAGCAACCCTCGGACGAGGGCAGGCCCTCGAGCTTCTCGCAGTCGCCCGCGCAGCCGGCGATGCACTCGCCGTCGGGGTCTTCGCTCGCACAGCTCTCGCAGGTCTGGTGGGTGTCACAGGGGCTCGGCGTCCAGTTCAACCCCGTCGCCGTGCAGGTCTCGAGGGTCGCGGCGTCGAGGCAGCGGGTCTCGCCGGGGACACAGATGATCATCGGACCGTCGTCGCTC
>JAMHUH010000945.1:0-11673 GCA_035904925.1 Nannocystaceae bacterium | reverse complement strand
CCGCTTCCAAAAGATGCACTACTTCGGCTGCTCCGCGGGCAAGTCGACGATCGGCATCGAGAGCAACGGCATGATCAAGAACTGCCCGAGCCTCGGCGGCGAGGCCAACACCGGCGGCTCCTGGCGCGAGCACGGCCTCGCCAAGCTCTGGCGCGAGGCCGGCAACATCACCTACATCCGAAGGCGCACGCTCGACGATCTGTGGGGCTACTGCCGCGAGTGCTACTACGCCGAGACCTGCATGTCGGGCTGCACCGCCGCCAACGAGCCGCTGCTCGGGCGGCCGGGCAACAACCCCTTTTGCCATCACCGCTCGATCGAGATGAAGCGCATGGGCCTGCGCGAGCGGATCGAGCCCGTCGCCCCGCCGCAGGGCATCCCCTTCGACAACGGGCTCTTTCGGCTGATCCGCGAGCACGAGGATCCCGAGCTGCGCGCCAAGCATGGCCCCGTCGACGTCTGCGAGCCGCGGGTCTCGAGGCTGGTTCAGGAGATGGGCCCCGGTCGGCCGCTGACGCCCGAGGAGTACGCGCATCACCACGAGCTGCCCCGCGAAGACGCGGTCGACGACACGGTCGCGGTCGAGTGAAGCGCCATCGAGCCTGCTTCGATCGTGGGCTGAACGAGAACTCGCCAACACGACGACGTGCCCTCGACGTCCCCCTCGCGCTCTGGCTGTCGCTGCGCGCCGCAACTCAGACGGTTTCGAGGGCCGGATCGACCTGTCGGAGCGCCGCCTCCCAGCGATCCCACGGGTTCTCCTTCATCGCCCAATCGACCCGATTCGTGTCCTCGCGGGGCACGACGGCCAGCGTGCCGGCCTCGAACGCGCTCGCCCAGCGGCGCAGGAAATCGAGGAAGCTGGTGCCGACCAGTTCGAAATCGCATTCCGTGGTCGCGACGATGACCTGGCCGCTCGTACCCGCCGGCCCGGGGATCAGGTCGAGATAGGTGTTGTCACCGTCGCCGTAGCGGTTCCCGGCGATCACGATCCGCTTGGCGTGCTTGACCACGCCGCGGATCCGATCGTCGTCCTGCAACCATCCGAAGCTCTCGTCGACGTCGGTCTGCGCCCACTCCTGCTCGTCGCGCCAGCGCTCGAGCGTCTCGGCGATCGGCAGCAGCCGCCCCCACGCCGGCAGCCACTCGACTCGGCCCTCCACGTCGTCCTCGCCGTCGTGCAAGCGCAGCCAGGCGCGATAGTCCGCCGGCAGCTCGACACCGAGCGCTCGCTCGACCTCGGCGATCGTCGCTTCGCTCGCGCCGGGCCGCAGCGTCAGCGTCGACGCGTGCTCGCCCAGGCAGGTGGTGATGCGTGTCCAGACCTCGGAGAGGGGGTTGCTCATGCGCCGATGCTGCCACGCGCGCTCGCACGCGGAAAGCAGGACCCTGGATCGCGGTCTCGACTACTGGCGAGTCTTGCCCGGAAACCACTGCATCGCCGCGATGAACTGGTTGGTGTCGCCGTGGGTATCGGAGCCCGGACCGTCGTAGGGGGCCGGCGGAGGCGTTCGATAGTCGGCGGCTTGCATCGCCGCGACGATCGCGTTGGCGTCGACAAAATCACCGCCCGGACCCACGTTTCCGTAGGGCTGAAATCCCAGCTCGGCCGCGCTGAGCATGGGCGCTCCGTTGGCGTTGACGTCGTTGACCCAATAGCCCGCGAAGTAGCTCTGGCGCAGCTGGAGCCCGAGTTCGAGTCCGGCGGTGGTGCCCGCCGACTCGCTCAACAGATAGGTGCGATCGTTGTCGATGTCGTAGAGCGCTCGCACGGCGTCGAGGACCGTCGCACCGGCGGCGCCGTTGCCGTTGTACGTGACCCCATCGAGGACCGCGAACACGAAGTCTTGGGCGCCGACGAAATCCTTCACCATCGAGAGGTTCGAGGTCATGTTCGCGCCACCCTCGACGCCCGAGTACACGATCAAGAGCGGATAGGGGCCGGCCGAGCCCGGCGCGATCAGGCGGTAGGTGATGTTGCCGGCTTGCTCGACCGAGCCCGCGCTGGCGCCACCACCACTGCCGCCCGAGCTCTGACCTGCGGGTGGATCGAGGTCGCCGTCTCCGGTCGTCGTGTCGCTGCTGCTGCTCGTGTCGCCAGTCGTCGTGTCACTGCTGCTGCTCGTGTCGCCGGTCGTCGTGTCGCCGCTGCTGCTCGTGTCGCCGGTCGTCGTGTCGCCGCTGCTCGAGTCGCCCTCGCTCGTCGAGTCACCCTCGCTCGTCGAGTCGCCCTCGCTACCCATGGTCTCGTCGCCACTACCTGCGCCACAGCCCATGACCGCTGCGCTGCAACCCAACACGGTGAATGCGGCGACCCTTGCGACTCGAAGATAGCGAACCATGACCGATCGCTATCACGAACGACCTTCGGGTTGGGGGAAATCGGTCGTGTCACCGTGCGGCGCACGGCCCCTCGCAATTGACGGTTTGGTCATGCTGCCACCAATTGGGGCAACGTCCGGTTGCGAGCGCCAAAGTCCTCGGTTACGAAGAACTCCGTGAACTCCGCGCGGCCGGTCATCTCCTCGTTGATGCTGATGTTGATCGCAGAGCTCGTGGGCTGCGACAAACCAGATCCGGGTCCGCGCGGCTCGTCCGACTCGAACGCGACATCCGACCCCCTCGCGGCTGCCGACTCGCCCGCGCCCGCCAAGGCGACCGCACCCTCGACACCCGCGAGCGGCGACCCGGAGCTCGTCACGCCGACCGCCACCCCGACCATCGCCCCAGCGCCACCGCCCGAGCCCGCGCCTCCACCTCCAGAGTCCGAGTTCGACGCGCTGCTCGTGCGAGTGTCCGGCCTGCCCGAGCCGCGCAGGGCCAGCGAGCCGAGCGTCGACGAGGTCAGCAAGACCGCCTGGGCGCACTACAAAGCCAGGCGCTACGAGGGCGCCGCTCGGGAGTTCGCCCGTCTGGCCGCGCGCGACAGCACGTGGAAGCCCGCCCACAACCTCGCGTGCGCATCGGCCAAGCTCGGCCAACTCGACGACGCTCGGGTCGCGCTCGCCGAGTCGTTCGCGCGTGGTGGCGAAGCGGCCAAAGCCTCGGCCAAGAAAGACTCGGATCTGGTCGAGGTCCGCGCGCAGCCTTGGTTCGACGCGCTGCTGACCGGCGCGGCCAAGCCGAGCACCCCGACGCTCGATCCGAGCGACGCGGACGATGACGATGACGATGACGATGACGATGGTGATGACGACGACGAGCCGAACTGGGTGGAGCGCTCGAGCTGGCCGCCGAGCTGTCCGCCCGATCTGAAGTCGACCGATGATCACTGGTGCTGGACGGACGTGATCGCGACCTTCACCTTCGCCGAGGTCGTGTTCGACAAGCCGATCACGCTCGACCTCGAGGTCCCGGCGATGCCGGCCTCGCGCCCGTGGGCGCCCGCGAAGGGCAAGATCTCGATGAAGGATGTCCGCGCCGAGCTGGGCATCGCCCACACGACCGAGGCCGCCGACGCCTACGACGTCCCCGAGGTCATGGCCGGCGATGGCCTCGACCCGCTCGAGGACGAGGGCTTCGACACCAAGCCCTTCTTTTGGTGGCCGGACCCGAGCGCCCCGATCTTGGTGATGCTGCAGCGTCAGAAGCTGGGCAAGATGCGCTTCTACGGCGTGATCCTGGCCCGCAAGAGCGCGAAGGGGTGGCAAGCCACCAACCTCGAGGTCGTGAAGGCCAGCCAAGATCCGAGCGGTAGCAACGCTGACCTCGAGAGCGGCATCGGCTTTCGCGTCGATGGGCTCGAGCTGTTCACGATCAGCCAGCAGGCCTGGTCCTTCGACCGCGACATCCCGGCCGCAGAGCGCTGGCTGTGCCGGATTCGCTGGGACCAAGGCAAGCTCGTGCGCGGCTGCGTCGACCAGTGGACGACCTTCGACCCGTCGACCTTCGATCGCTGAAGCGCGACGCACACGCGCTCATGACTCGGGCATGGGAGCCTCGAACTTTCGGCAATTGACCATCCCGCGGGGCTCACCAAGCGATAGGCTGACTCGATGAGCGACCCCGACACCGCACTCCCCTCGCTGTTCGAGTTCCACGAGACCACGAACACCTCGGACACCGTGGCCCTCGGGGACTGTACCGACAGCACCCTCGATGTCACGTTGGCCAACGATCGCAGTAACGTCTTTCCCCTGACGTCCAGCCGCGACTTGAACTTGGTCTCGGACCTGTCCTCGCCCGGTGGTCTGGCGCTGAGCTTCGTGCTGGGCAGCGACTTCCCGAGCGGGGCGAGGGCCACCGCGACGCTCGACCGGGGGACGCCGCAACCGATCCCTTGCACCTTCGACCCCGTCACCACGGGCACCATTGCCATCACCGTCACGCTGCCCGGCGACCAGAAGATCACCTGGGACCCGAAGATCAAGGTGATCCGGCCCTCCGCAGACTGACCGACCCGCAGCGGGGGTCGCGACGAAGGCACGCGGATGGGCGCCCATCCACGTGCCTTCCTTCGTTTTTCCACCCGCTCGGGCCGAATCAAAAGATTTTCTGAATTTCTGAAATTGACCGGCGCGCCTCGTTCACCAAGGGAGGCTTCGATGACGGGAATCGGTTTCCCTTCATCCCCCACTTCACCAGAATCCAAAAGGCAACCAGAACATGTCGGAATACACGGGCACCTTCACCGTCCTCAACAACACCGGCGCGACGATCACCAGTGTCGTCGTCACCCACTACACCACCGACTACGGGCCGAACACCTTTCGGGCGGCCAGCCTGGCCGAGTCGGCCGCGTCTTCGCCCACGCCGCTGAAGGCGAGCACGTCGAACAAGGATCGCTGGTCGGTCGCGTTCATCACGGGGAGCGACCAGCTGCTCACCGGCCAGGAGAACTGCGGCTTCGAGAGCGAGGACGCGAACGGCAACGTCCGCGTGATCCTCAACCCCGAAGATTGGGACATCTACATGCCCAAGTCGAGCTCCTGCACCGACAACGACTACAACCAGACCTGAGCAGCGCGCTCGAGCGCGTCGGGAGGAGCCATGTCCATTCCATCGTCTTCATGGTCTGATCCTTCCGACGCGGCCGCCTCGGGTCGCGCGCTCATCCGCGCGGCCCGGCATCGGCTCTCGAGCTTTCGCGGTCTGGGCGACCTCGTCGCCTGGCTTCTGGCCGGCATCGGTATCGTCGTCGCCGGGGCTTGCGGCTGCGATCGTCGGCAAAAACGGCTGAATCGAATCGTGCCTTTCCGCTTCGCGGGCAAGTCGATGTTCGATCGGCGAGCGAGCGTCGCCGCGTCGGCGCGGCTCGTCAATCGCTTGGGCGTCAGCGTGCGCGGGCGGATCGAAGTTCGCGCGGGCAAGGGCGCGGCGCTGGTCGTCGAATTCCCCGAGCTCGCGGATGGGGCCAGCATGACGCTCTTCGCGGGCTGGACGACCACCCCGAGCTCGCGCGACAGCTGGTCGTGGATGCTCGAGGATGGCGCGGGCCGGATCCACGCCGGCCACACGGTGTGCGCCGTCGAGGGACCGGTCGAGATCGGGCTCGAGGCGGATCCGCGACCTCGGCTCGCGCTGCGCCAAGTCCACGGGGCCTGCGTCGTGGATCTCGGCGTCGGCTAGCCCGCGATCCATGATCCCATGATCCCATGACCCCATGATTCCATGCTTCAATCACCCATGCCTGCCGAACACAGCGAGTCCGAGTTGCGGGGCATCGGCCCCGCACCCGCAGACTCGCTGCCGGCCGACTTGATGCACCGACGCTTGCGCGAGCGGATGTTCGGCGAGCCGAGCATGCCGCCGATGATCGCTCGCTTTCGCGTGCTCGAGCGGATCGCCAGCGGCGGCATGGGAGCGGTGTATCTGGCCTGGGACGAAGGCTTGGCGCGCTCGGTCGCGCTCAAGTTTCTGCACGAGCGCGGGAGCGACGAGCTGGTCCGCGAGGCCCGAGCGCTGGCCCAGATCGCCCACCCGAACGTCGTCGCGGTGTTCGATGTCGGCGTCCACGAGGGCCGGGTGTGGCTCGCCATGGAGTACGTGCCCGGCCAGACGCTGCGAGCGTGGCAGCGCTCCAACCCGCCCCGCGCCGAGCTGCTCGAGCGCTGGATCGCGGCCGGGCGCGGGCTCGCGGCCGTCCACGCGACCGGGCTGATCCACCGTGACGTCAAGCCCGACAACGTCTTGCTCGGGGCCGATGGTCGGGTTCGCTTGGTCGACTTTGGCATGGTCCTCGCGGAGTCGAGCTCGACCACGATCTCGTCGAGCCGCGACTCGGTGTCGACGCAGCGGCTCGGCTTCATGGGGACCCGGGCCTATGCGCCGCCCGAGCAGTTCGCCGGCCAGGAGCTCGACGCACGCGCCGATCAGTACGCGCTGTGCGTGAGCATCTGGGAGGCGCTGGCGGGCGAGCGACCCAAGCGAGACGAGGCCGGCCGGCTACACGCACCCGACATCCCCAAGCTGAGCCGGCGGGTCGACGACGCGCTGCGGCGGGGCTTGGCGGTCGAGCCGAGCGAGCGCTGGCCGAGCACGGATGCCCTGCTCGACGCGCTCGAGCCTCGGCGGCGCCGGGTCGACCTCGCCCTCGGGCTCGTGCTCGCGAGCGGCCTCGGCCTCGCCATCGGCCTCGCGAGCGCCGACGATCCAACCCCGATGGCCGATCCATGCGCGCTCGCGGGCTCGCAGCTCGACCCGAGCGCCGCGGCGGCGTTGGCCCCGGGCGAGCTGCGCAGCGCCGCCCAGCAATGGATCGGCGAGTGGCAACGCGTCTCGATCGAGTCGTGCGAGACGCCGGTGTCCGAGGCCGTCGGCGACCAACGCCGCGCGTGCCTCGAGCTTCGCCGACTCGAGCTCGTTGGTCTGCTCGTCCACCTCGCGGGCGTGCAGGCGGGCGTGCAGACGCTCGACATTCGGCGGCTCGAGCTCGGTGACCCGACCGCCTGTCTACGCGGCCCCGACGAGGCGCTCGCGCTGCCGCCCGAGCACGCCGAGGCGATCGCCGATCTACGCCGCTCGCTCGCCGCCCTCGAGCTGCGTCGAGACGAGCCCGCGCTCGCGTTGATCGACGAGGCTCGTCCCTTGCTCGCGCGCGCCGAGGCGATCGAGTGGACTCCGCTGATCGCCGAGGCTGCGCTGACGCTCGCCAACCTCCACCTCCACGCCAACGACCGTGAAGCCGCGCTCGAGCTGACCGAGCGAGCGCTCGACATCGGCGAAGCCGAGCACCAATCCGAGCTCGTGGCCCGGGCCTGGCAGACCATGGGCAAGATCGATGTCGACCTCGACCTCGACCCCGACGCTGCAGACTTGGCTTGGAAGCGCCAACGCGCGGCGCTCGACCGGCTCGAGCCGCGGCCCCTCGATCAGGGTCGCCTCGCCCTGCAGCGGGCCTCGATCACGAGCCTGCGCGGCGACCCTGAATCGACCGAGCACGCGCTGCGCGAGGCCATCGACGCGTTCGAGCACGCGGGCCTGAGCGGTCGCTTGCAGCTGGTGCGCACGCTCGATTGGCTGGCCTTCGTGGTCGGCTCGGCGGGTCCCCTGCGCGCCGACGAAGCCGAGCCCATCGAAGCGCGCGCGCGCGCGCTCGAGCGCGAGCTCGTGAACGCAGGCGAGCTTGGCTCGGGCGACGAGAGCAAGGCCGACGCCGCCTGGTCGGCCTCCGAGGTCGCGCAGGTCCAAGGCGACCGCGTCGAAGCGCTCGCCGAGCTCGAGCGCGCGCTCTCGGGCCACGAACGCTCGGCCGGCAGCGAGAGCCAGCAAGCCGCCAAGACCCACGTCGCGCTCGCCATGGTCCTCGACGCGATGGGTCGCTTCGACCAAGCCGAGCAACATGCTCGACGCGCCGACGAAATCTGTCTGGCTCGGCTCGGCCCCGACCATCCGCTGCGGACCACCTCGCTCTCGGCCCTCGGCACGATCGCGTTTCGCCGCGGCGATGCCCAGGTCGCCATCCAGGCCTTTCGCGTCGCCCTGCGGATCGAGCAACGAGGGTCCGCCCGCGGCGGAGAAGCCCTCGGCCTGGCCCACAGCAACCTCGCCGAGGCCCTGCTCGCCGCGGGCGAGTGGAACGAAGCTCGTCTCCACGCCGAGCTCGCGCTGACCGAACTCGAGGCCAGCTTGCCGCCCGACCACGCCGACCTCGCCTATCCGCTCAAGGCGCTTGGTTGGGCGCTGCTCGAGACTGGCGACCTCGAGGGTGCCAGGCGTCACCTGACCCGAGCGCTCGCGCTCACGACCGGGTCCGAGGTCGAGTCGAACGAGATTCGAGCCCTGCTCGCGCGAGCGCAGTGACTCACTGATAAACTCGCGGTTCTTGACGACCAGCGACCACGAGCTCCTCTCGGCCTGGCGCGCGGGCGATCGACGGGCCGGTGGTTTGCTCTTCGACCGCCACTTCGCCAGCGTCCGCCGCTTCTTCATCAACAAGGCCTGCACGGACAGCGAGGTCGAGGAGCTGGTCCAGCGCAGCTTCACCGCCGCGCTCGAGTCGGCCGAACGCTTCCGCGGCGACGCGAGCTTCAAGACTTGGCTGCTCGCGATCGCTCGCAACGTCCAGCGCGAGTGGATCCGCGAGGTCCTGCGCGAGGCCGTCGACCCGGTCGAGCTCGACGCGATGTGCAGCGAGCAGCTCGGGCCCGGCATCTCGACCGCGCTCGATGTCCAGCGCGAGCAGCAGCTCCTGCTCGCCGCCCTGCGTCGGCTCCCGATCGAACACCAGACCCTGCTCGAATTGTTCTACTGGGAAGAGCTGACGGCGAGCGAGCTGGTCGAGGTCTTCGGGGTGCCCGAAGGCACGATTCGCACCCGGCTGCGCAAGGCCAAGCTCGAGCTGCGCGGGACGATCGAAGCGCTGGCTCGAACCCAAGAAGAGCTCGAATCGACCCGCAGCGGGCTCGAAGGCTGGGCGCGAGGGCTGCGAGACACGATGGCGGTCTGAGGGCCTTTGGCCTGCGAAATTCGATAGACTCTGCGCAGCTCTCGCGGAGGACCGATCCTGATGCTCGTCTGTAACTCTTGCCATCGCCACTACCGTGCCGAAGACGGCAGCTGTCCCTTCTGTGGGACGACGCTGCAGACCACCACCGCGCCGACCTTCGGCATCACCGCCGCGCTCGTGCTCGGTCTCGCCGTGTTCGCGTGCGGCAAGGGTGACGACGAGGGCGACGAGACCGGCACGCCGACGAGCGACTCGACCAGCGAGACCGGGACCGACACCCTGACCGACACCACCGACAGCGGCGGCGCCGACTATGGCGGTCCCGACACCGGCACCGAGTCCACGACGACGACGGACACCGCCGACACGGGCACCGCCGACTACGGTGGCCCCGACACCTTGACGGACACCGGCACGGACACGACCGACACCACGACCGACACGGGTGGGGCCGACTACGGTGGCCCCGACACGACCAGCACGACCTGAGTCGACCTGCCGAGAACTTCGCCGTCGGTCACGAGCGCTCGCTCGGACCGACGGCGTCTTTGTGCGTCGAGGGGAAGCGCGAGGCCTTCGCTGCTCGCTCCTCGCGTCAGCGCTTCTTCTTCGCCGCAGGCTTCTTCTTCGCCGCAGGCTTCTTCTTCGCACCGGCCTTCTTCGCGCCGGCCTTCTTCGCACCGGCCTTCTTCGCGCCGGCCTTCTTCGCCGCGGGCTTCTTCTTCGCCCCAGCCTTCTTCGCCGCCGGCTTCTTCTTCGCCGCCGGCTTCTTCTTCGCCGCCGGCTTCTTCTTCGCCCCAGCCTTCTTCGCTGCGGGCTTCTTCTTCGCACCGGCCTTCTTCGCCCCGGCCTTCTTCTTCGCACCGGCCTTCTTCGCCCCGGCCTTCTTCTTCGCCGCGGGCTTCTTCTTCGCCCCAGCCTTCTTCTTCGCCGCCGGCTTCTTCTTCGCCCCAGCCTTCTTCTTCGCCGCCGGCTTCGCCCCGCCCTTCTTCTTCGCCCCGGCCACCTTGGCCTCTTCCTCGAGCACGGAGGGCAACGCGATCCGCAAGCCTGGGTCGTCGGTCTCGACGCCGAATTGGATCACCTCGGCGACGACGTCCTCGGTCCCTGCGGCGAAGATCGTCCCGCTGTCGACGTTGTAGAGCCAGGCGTCATAGCGGGGCTCGCCATCGGGGCCGAGGATGGTCCGCAGCTCGAGGAAGCTGGGCATGATCGTCTCGCCATCGCCCTCGTCGTCGCCCTGGGCGAAGATCGCCTCGGCGCTCATGACTTGGCCGCCGTAGCGCTCGTTGGCGAGCTCGAGCTGACGGCGGTGGACCTCGTCGAGCTGATCGAGCGTGACGTCCTTGTTGACGTGACCGAGCTGCAGCTTGGGCACCTCCGGCAAATTGGCTCGGACCTCGGCGATGAGCTCGGCCAAGCTCGGGTGCTCGAGCGCGAGCCGATCGAAGAGCTCGAGCGCGCCGGCGGGGTTGTCGAGCTGGATGATGTGGCCGAGCGCGAAGCGAGCGACCTCGTGGAGCGGGAACTCGTGCAGGACCATCGTCGCGACCCGCACCCGCCAGTTGGGGAAGGCCAGCCGGTCGAGCGCCGCGAGCACGGCCGCCTCGCGCCGCGGCTCGGGGATCGCCGCGATGCTGCGTAGGGCCAGCGCCTCGAAGTCGCCCCAGCCGAGCCGCAAGAGCGCGTCGTGGCGAGGCTCGAGCGTGATGCCGGCGGCCAGCAGGCTCGTCAGCGCCATCCGAGCGATGAGCTCGGGCATGTCGCCGTGCGGCCGCTCGCCGACCGCGAAGGGCTGCTCGAAGGTCGCGAGCAAGCGGTCGACGAGCGGCATCGCCCAACCGCGCACGCTCTCGCTCGGCTCGAGGTCGGCGAGCTCGAGCGTGGCGTTCTCGACCAGCTCGCTCATGTCGAAGAGCTCGATGTCGAGATCGGCCAAGCTGAAGTCGATCAGCAGCTCGAAGCGCTCGGGCAGGTCGATCGCGGCGACCATGTTCTTGGCCTCTTCTTCGCGATCGCTGCGCAGCAGCTCGCGCAAGACGTAGATCAAGGGCAGCGAGCGGCCCTCGTAGTCGATCTCGTCGAAGAGCAGGCCAGCCGGATCGATGCCCAGCCAACGCCGACGCAGCCAAGCCGCCGCGTAGATCGGCCACTCGTTGAGCGGCACGCCAGGGATGTGGGCGAGCAGCTCGACGACCGCTCGCTGGAGCTCGCTCAGCTCGTCGACCAAGGGGATGACTCGCTGGACGAAGCCCTCGGACTTGCTGAACCCGGCGGCCGAGAGCGCGGCCTGCCAGGCCGCATCTTCGCGCTCCTCGATCGCCGTGTCGAAGCTGCCGTCCTCGCTGATGCGGGCGACCTCGCTGGAGATCGCGATCGCTTGCTCGAGCAGCGAGGGCAGAGGGTCGGGGAGTTGGGCCAGGCGCTGGTCGAGTTCGGTCACCCGGGGATTGCAGCCCAGTCATGGCCGCGGAGCAACTGCCAACGCTGCGGCGAGGAACGAAGACCGAACTGAACGAGGGACGAAGCAAACGAGGGCCGCATGGCGGCCCTCGTTTGCTTGGTGGAGCTCGGCTCCTTGCGTCGCTCAGAAGCGCAGCTTGAGCTCGAACTGAGCCGTCAGCGGCTGCTGGAAGCTGGTCTCGACCCCGAAGTTGCCCTGCGGCTGGACGACCGCGCGGCCGAAGAAGTTGTCCGACCCGCCGCCTTGCGCCCAAACCTTGGCGTGCTTGAGGTCGCCGAGGTCACCACCGGCGATCGGACGCGCCGCCTGGAAGGTGTAGATG
>JAMHUH010000944.1:0-3401 GCA_035904925.1 Nannocystaceae bacterium | reverse complement strand
CACGATCAAGCGCGAGGGCCCGGCGCTGCTGCGGTCGAGCAGCGTGACCAGCTGGGGGTGGGTGGCGAACCATTGCGCCGCCTGCTCGGGCGCGAGGTGGCGCAGGTGGCCGACCAGGGCCTTGGGGCTCTGCTCGTCGGCGGCGGCCTCGAATTGCTCGAGTCCGGCCCGCTCGAGCCGGGCGCGCTTGGCTTGCAGCTTGGCGACGATCTGGTCGAGCACGAGCTGGCCGTGCTCGCTGTCCTTGGCCTTGCCGAGCTCCTCGACCAGCTGCGCGAAGCTTCGCTTGGGATCGGCGACGACCGGCTTCATGGTCGAGACCGCCTCGAGGCCGCTGTAGAGGTCGACCGCGTCGAAGACATGGAAGACCTCCTTGCCGATCTCGTCGCAGCGCCGAGTCGCGCGGCCGAGCATCTGCTCGTAGAGGATCCGGCTTCGGACCCGGCGCAAGAACACGATGTTGGCGATCGCGGGCACGTCGATGCCGGTGGTCAGCAGGTCGACGGTGACCGCGATGTTGGGGTTGCGCTCGTTCTTGTAGCGGCGAATCAGCTGGAGCGGCTTGTCGGAGGCGCCGGTGATCTTGACGATCGCGTCGTCCTCGACGCCGTCGTAGACCTTGGCCATGGCCTGCTTGAGCAGGTCGACGACCATGTCGGCGTGGCTGTCGGTCGCACAGAAGATCAAGGTCTTCTCGTCGAGGCTGGGATCGATCTGCCGAGCCAGCTCGGCGCAGACGACCTCGTTGAAGCGCTTGGTCACGACCTTGCGGTTGTAGCTCTCGATCTCGAGGTCGACCTCGTCCGGCAGCAGCACGGTGTCGAGGGTCTGGGCGCCAGCGTCGTAGAACGACATCTGCTCGCCCGCGGCCCAATGCATGCCCTCTTCGGCCAGCTTGGTGACGATTCGGGTGGGCGGCTCGTGGTCGATCAGCGTGCCGTCGATTACCGCCTCGCGATAGCTGTATTGAAACACCGGATAGCCGAAGATCTGCTTGGTGTGCAGCGCCGGCGTGGCGGTCAGGCCAATCTTGACGGCGTCGAAGTGATCGAGCACGCGCCGATACTTGGAGATGTAGTCGCGCTGGTCGCGAAAGGCGAGCTCGCCGTCGCCCATCTCGCGGTCGAGCAAATAGCCGCGGTGGCATTCGTCGATCACGATGCAATCGTATTGATCGACCGGGGGCACGTCGGCTTCTTGGTTGGGAGAGTCGCTGGGATAGAGGATGCGCTTGACCATGCCCTGAATGGTCGCAATGTGCAGCTTGGTGACCGAGTCGGGCTTGACGTCGCCGAGCTCCTTCATGTCGAAGGTCTCGGCGAAGGTCAGCAGGCTCTCGAGCCGGGCCTCTTTGTAGGCGTTGGCGGTCTGCTCGCCGAGCGCGCTGCGATCGACCAAGAAGAGCACCCGGCGAAAGCGGCCGGTCTTGAGCAGGCGGTAGGTCAGGCCGATGCAGGTTCGGGTCTTGCCGGTGCCGGTCGCCATCGCGACCAGGCAGGCGCGCTGGCCCTGCTCGATCGCCGCCTCGACGGCCTGAATGGCCGCGAGCTGGTAGTCGCGCAGGCCGAGGTAGTCGGTCGGCTCGCGCGCGAGCTGTTCGTGGGCGGCGTCGATGTCTTGCGCGAGCAGCCCGGCGAGGCCCGAGGGCTCGTACCAGCCCGTGATCGGGCGCGAGAGGTTCTGCGGGCGCCGAGCGTCGAGGAACCAGATGCCGCTCTTGGTCTCGAGCTGTTGGAGGAAGGGCCGGCCGTTGGTCGCGAACAAGAAGGGCACCCGATACTTGGCCCACGGCCCGCCCGGCGAGGTCTGGTCGGGGCCGAGCGCGTAGCCCCGGCTGTAGCGCTTGGCCTGCTCGAGCGAGCCCGGCACGTCCTTGGCTTGCCGCTTGGCCTCGATCACCGCGACCGGCATCAGCCCGACGAAGAGCAGATAGTCGGCGGGACCGGACTTGGTCGGCCACTCGGCGATCGCCAGGTTCTTGCCCTTTTGCGGCCGCGCACCCTTGGCGTAGGTCAGCTCGCGGCTGTCGACCTCCCAGCCAGCCTGGCGGAGCTGGACATCGATCAAGCGGCGCGTGTCGGCCTCGTCGAGCTCGAGGCTCTCGGCGGCGACGGTCGCCTGCTCGACGATGGCCGCGGCTTGAGACGCGGGCGCAGCCGCAGCGGTGGCTTGGAGCACCGCCAACTGCTCGGCCATGACCGCCTTCTCGGCCTCGGCCTCGGCCGCGAGCGAGGCCCACAGCTCGCGCTCCTCGGCGTCCTTGCTGGCCCGCTGCTCGGCGCTGAGCCGCTGCTCGGCCGCCAGCGCGGCGGCGCTGCGAGCCAGCTCGGCCGCGCTCTGCTGGGCCGCCAAGGCCTCGCGCATCTGCTGAAGCTCGGCCGCCAGCGCGGCGCTCTCGGCCTTCGGATCCGGCGGCGGCACGAAGGCGCCGAGCTTGAAGCCGCGCTCGCGAAAGGTGCGATGAAACCAAGCGCCCAGCTCTCGGGCCATTCGCAGCTGATAGAGCGCGTCGCGATGGTCGCCCTGGTGCTCGTGCGTCGCCGCGTTGCCGGCCGTGCGCAAGCCATGGAAGAGCTCGCCGATCTCGCGCGGCAGCAGGCCATGATCACGCAAGCGTCGGAGCAGCTCGAGCTGGCTCTCGTCGGTCGACACATAGAGCCCCGCCCGCGCGGCCGTGCGCTGGGCCAGGACCTCGCCGAACTGGCGCAGCTTGATCAGCGCGGTGCTGGGGTCGTCGGCGAAATAGCGCTCCGCGAGCGCGCCGAGGCGGTCGAGGAGGCGGTCGTGGACAATGAGAAATCCGAAATTCGCCGATGTTGGGGACGCGGCTGGTGGCGGCGGCATGGGTGCGACGAGGGTAACGCAGTCGGGCCGCGGGGTGGCGGGGATCTTCAGCTCGTTCGCGAACTTGGCGCGGAATCGCGAAGGGCGCTGCGCGAGGGCCTTGGCCCAGCCGTGCCAGCGCTGTACTCGCGGCCAAGGTCGCTCTGACACCGCAGCGGTGCTCGACTGGTGCGCCGAGACCTGGACATCGGCGAGCGGTTCGTGCACCGAACTCTGGACGAGGCCGTCCCCGGGCCAGTCCGCTTTTGCTCGGCTGCGACCCGACGGCCAACCGGCGGGCCACGATTCGCCATTGCAGCGATTCGGTGGTGTTGACATTCCACGCAGATTGCTCGATTCATAAACCATGAATGATCGTACATTCATGACCCGCGAGCAGCTCGATCGACTCGCCAACCAAATCGCCGATCTCTCGCTGCGCATCGACGTCGCCAAGCATACGCTGCTCACCCATTTGCGCGAGTTCGACGCTCACGATGGTTGGGCCGGCTCGGGTTTTCTCTCGCTCGCGGCCTGGCTGGCCTGGCGAATCGACATTGGCCCGACGGCCGCGCGCG
>JAMHUH010000943.1:0-1807 GCA_035904925.1 Nannocystaceae bacterium | reverse complement strand
CCTTGTGACTTCGGCCAGTGCGGCCCGAGTCAGCTCTGCGCCCCCGCCGAGTGGTTGCCTGCATGCGATGGCGAGCGCTGCTGCGCCGACTGGTGCGATCTCGGCAACCCCAGCTGCGCCGCCGCGCAGACCACTTGCGAGCTCTTCCCCGTCTGGGGCGGCCTCGACGATCCCGACTTCGCTTGGCTCGGCGCCTGCTTGCTGCCAGGCAGCTTCGAACCCTGAGCGGTCAACGCGGCGTATCCCAAGGGTCGCGGATCTCGGGCGCGAAGCGGGGATCCTTGCTCGGCGTCCGCTCGTCGGGCTCGGAGCTGGGTTCGAGCGCCGCCTCGTCCTGCGGATCCGGCTCGTTCGTCGCTTCATTCGCCGCTTCGTTCGTCGCCGCGCCGCTCGTTTTGCCAGGCCTCGGCCGACTCGGGCCCACGCTCGGGGCGGCCTCGAGCGTGAAGATCAGCTTGCGATCGCGATCGGGCGTGACGTCGAAGGCGAGATCGAGGAAGCCCTCGGCCCGCAGCACCAGCGCCATGCTGGTGTTCGAGCGGGGCAGGGCGATCGTCGCGGAGCGCCGGGTGTCACCGACGATCGCTTGGTCGCGGGCCTCGAGCACCCGAACGGGGACGTTGGTGTCGAGGGTCAAGCTGACGAATTTCGGCGCGGGCTCGCTGGCCCGGATAGCGATCGGCGCAGGCGCGGGCTCGGGCTCGACGACGGTGATCGTCGGGCTCGGGCGCTCGTCGCCGACCCGCGAGCTGGCGATCACGAACACCACCGCGACGCCGATGCCCATGCCCATCAAGCCGAGCAGGCCGAGCGTCGGCATCAGCCAGGGTCGACGCCCGCGAACAGGCTCGAGCCCTTCGACGTGCCCGACACCGCTCGTCGGCACCACTGGCTTGCGGGCCCAGTCCATCGCGGGCATCGGCAGGTCGTCGGTCCGCGGCCGCTTCGCGGCGAGCCGGCCCTGCTCGACGATCATCGACGCGGTCGACAACCCGAATGGTTTGGTGTCGCGCTCGAGCAGCGCGACCGGGCCCCGCCCTTGGCCGACCGCTTCGATCGCGTCGGCCATCTCGGCCATCGAGCCGAACCGGTGATCGGGATCCTTGGCCAGCGCACGCAGGGCGATGGCGTCCATCTCCACGCTGATGCCCGCGGCGGGGGCCCAATGCGAGGGGCGCTCGGGCTTGCTCAGCAGATGCAGATTTCGCATCGCCATGAAGTTGCTCGCGTGGAAGGGCGTGCGCCCGCAGAGCAGCTCGTAGTAGAGGATCCCGGCCGCGTAGATGTCGACGCGAGAGTCGATCTTGGATCCGCGCGCTTGCTCGGGCGCCATGTACTCGGGCGTACCGAGGACCATGCCGGTTCGAGTCAGGCGCAGGCCCTCGCCGGCTTGGATCTTGGCGAGGCCGAAGTCGAGGACCTTGACGAAGTCCTCGTCCTGGCCTTGGGTCGTGCGCAACACGTTGTCCGGCTTGATGTCGCGGTGGATGATCCCGGCCGCGTGGGCGGCTTGCAGCGCCTGACAGACCTGGACCATCAAGTGGCGGACCCGCGGCCAAGGCAGCGCGCCTTCACGCCGGCACAACGCCTTGAGCGGCTCGCCGCGCAGGTGCTCCATGACCAAGAAGGTCGCGCCCGCGTGGGTCGTGCCGAAGTCGACGACGCCGACCACGTTGGGGTGATCGATCAGCGAGACGGCCTGGGCTTCGAGCAAGAAGCGGGCGGCGAACTCGCGACGGCTGGCGTAGCGGGCGTTGAGCAGCTTGACCGCGAAGGTCTTGGGCAGCGTCGCATGTTCGGCCAAATA
>JAMHUH010000942.1:0-14875 GCA_035904925.1 Nannocystaceae bacterium | reverse complement strand
ACCACTCAGCTGGTCGATCTCGATCGCTACGAGCCCCGCGACCTCGCCGAGGCCGAAGCGACCATGGGCCTGCTGACCTCGCGCGCGCGCGGCTGGCTGATGCAGGACGTCGCGTCGGCGGCCGAGTCCGATCTGCGTCGGGTGATCGAGCTGAGCGAGCGCTGGCTGGCCCTGGCCGGCCTCGACGACGAGCAACGCCGTGACGTCCGCAGGGTCGGATCGATCGCCCACATCGAGCTCGCGGTCGTGCTGATGACCCGCGACCAGCTCGAGGCTGCCGCGCTCGAGCTCGACAGCGCGCTCGCCAACGACCTCGCGCCCGAGATCATCGCCGACGTGATCGCGGCCCGCTCGGTGTTCGAGCCGCTGCGCAGCTCGACTTTGTGGGCGCAGATCGCGAGTGCGCAGCTTGGACTTTGGAGGCGGTGATCTTGGGTCATTCGTGAGTTCATGAGTTCATGAGTTCATGAGGGCTCGTGCGATCGTTCGCGGACGCTTGGGTCACGATGGCGAGCCTGTGGGTGCCTCCGTGGGGGCGCAGCGCTTCGAGTCTTCCGCCGCGGGGCTTTGCTCGGTTTGGCTGACGCCCGCTTGGGCGGCTCCACATTCGAATCGCTACGTCCCCACTGCGTCCCCCGATCTTCGATCGTCTCGGTTCGCTGGGTGCGGGTGAAGATGGCCCAGATCGGTCGTTGGAGATCGGGGAGCGATCGTTGGAGCGATCGTTGGAGATCGTTGGCGATCGTCGAGGCGAGCTAGCGGCCGGGGCCGCCGTCCGACCAGCCCATCTTGGCGGCGAGCACTTCGAACACGCTCGCTTGCGGCGGAACCAGACGCAGCGGCATGTCGGCGGCACGCATGACGATCTCGTCACCGAGCTCGAGCTCGACCTTCCACTGACCGTCGGCGCTGAGATAGGCGTCGCTCTCTGTGGGCGGCCCGGCCCAGGTCACGCGCACGCCCGACTGGGCGGCGACGACGACGGGGCGCAGGCTGAGGCTGTGGGGGCAGATCGGGGTGATCGTGAAGACCTCGGTGCCGGGGGCGACGATCGGGCCGCCGGCGGCGAGGTTGTAGGCGGTCGAACCCAGGGGGGTTGCGATGATCAGGCCGTCGGCTTTGTAGCTGGCCAGGACCTGGCCGCCGACGCGGGTGTCGAGCCGGAGGAGGCGGGGGAGTTGGCCGTGCTTGATGTACGCGTCGTTGACCGCGATCTCGCTGGCCCAGAGCGCGCCGCCGCGGTGGACCTCGACGGCCATGCGCAGGCGCGGCTCCCAGGCGAGGCGTCCGGCGACAGCCTCGCTCAGGCACTCTTCCCACTGCTCGCGCCGATAGGCCGACAAGAAGCCGAGGTCGCCGAGGTTGATGCCGACGACCGGGATCCCGCGGGCGGCGATCCAGCGACTCCCGCGGAGCAAGGTGCCGTCGCCCCCGAGCGCGATCATGAGATCGAGATCGTCGGGGATCTCGTTGGGCTCGATGATGGACACGCTCTCGGGCAGCGAGCCGGCGGCCGCCTGCGCGAACCAACGCGGCACGCCGACGATGACTTGGCGTTCGTGCAGCCAGCGAGCGGCTTGCTTGGCGGCGGTCAAGGCCGCGATCCCGTCTTCGCGCGGGTAGAGCACGACCCGCTTCACGGGAGGGATCGCGTGGCGGACCAGCATCGGCTCAGGCCGGCTCGGGGGCGTAGAGGTAGCCCTGATGCTGGAACAGGCAGATCTTCCCGCCGCCCTCGCTGCGCGCCCGCTCGAGCGCGGCGCCGACCAGATCGAGCAGATCTTGGACGGAGTGGGTGTCCTTGTTGGGGAAGAACGAGACGCCGACGCTGACCGTGGCTCGATAGCCCGGCTCGGCGTCGAGGCGCATCTTGACCGAGTCGAGCGAGATCCGCTCGGCGACCGCGAGCGCGCCCGGGAAGTGGGTGTTGGGCAGCAGCAGCACGTAGCCGCGATCGTCGAGCCGGAAGACCAGATCGATCTTGCGCACGCTGGTCTCGATCACGTCGCGCAGCGATCGGATCATGCCCGCGATCGCGTCGACCGAGTGGCGCTGGATCAGCGTCTCGTAGTCGTCGAGCTCGACCCGAAGGCAAGCGAGCGGATCGCTGTAGCGCTCGGCTCGGTCGAACTCTTCTTCGGCGCGACGACGGAAGACCTCGCTGGGGTTGCGCGCGGAGGGACTCGCGGGAGCCTCGGGCTCGACCTTGCCTTTGTCCTTCTCCTTGTCCTTCTCTTTGCGCTCGCCAATGACCTTGCGCGTGCGCAGCAGGGCCTCGACGCGAGCCCGCAGCTCCTCGGCGTCATAGGGCTTGCCGAGGTAGTCGTCGGCGCCGCTGCGGAGCCCCTCGACTCGGGCGTTGACCGAGTTGCGGGTGCTGACCATGATCACCGGCAGGTACCCGCCTTGCGCCTTGGCCTTGAGGATCCGACAAGTCTCGAGCCCCGTGAGCCGAGGCATCACGACGTCGAGCATCACGAGGTCGGGACGATCACGCGCGAACACTTCGAGCGCCTGCTGACCGTCCACGGCCTCCATCACGGAGTAGCCCGCCTCCTCGAGCGCAGCTCGCGCTGCGGCCCGTTCTACAGAGGAGTCGTCGGCGACGAGGATCTTCGCGCGCGGCGTGTTCATGAAACCTGGTGCGAGTATGGCCCTTTGTGTCCCAGCCTGACAGCAGCAAATCCGACCGAGGCGAGAGAAGATCAAAGCGATCGAGCAGATCGCGCGCCCTGATCGAGCGATCACCGCCGGGTCGGCGAGGTGAAAATGCTCGCTACGGGTGCGAAGAGGCTTGCTTGACACGCATCGGGGGGTCCTCTACACCTTCGCCTCCCATGGGTACCCATTACCCCGACACGGCGAAGATCCCTGCCAACCGCAAGTGGTTGCTCGTCGACCTCGACGGCCTCACGGTTGGCCGTGCGGCGACGAAGATCGCCAGCCTCCTCCGAGGCAAGCACAAGCTCGACTTCACGCCCCACCTCGACGTTGGCGACTTCGTCGTCTGCATCAACGCCGAGAAGGTCGTGTTCACCGGCAAGAAGCTCGATCAGCAGGAGTACTACAAGTACACCGGCAGCATCGGCCACCTTCGGACGCTCACCGCCCGCGAGATGCTGGCGAAGAAGCCCGAGATGATCATCGAGAGCGCCGTCAAGCGCATGCTGCCCAAGGGGCCGCTCGGTCGCCGGACCTTCGAGAAGCTCAAGGTCTATGCCGGTCCCCAGCACCCGCATCAGGCTCAGAACCCCCAGCCCCACACGCTCTGAAACTACCGTCATGGCTCAATCGATGAAGTACTACGCGACCGGTCGCCGCAAGACCGCGATTGCCCGTGTGTGGCTGATGCCCGGTGAGGGCAAGATCAGCATCAATCGGCGCGACGCCGAGCACTACCTGACCCGCCCGACCAACATGAAGTTCGTCGAGCAGCCGATGGTCGCCACCGACACGCGCGACCAGTACGACGTGTGGGCGACCGCTCGTGGTGGTGGCATCTCCGGTCAGGCTGGCGCCGTTCGACTCGGCATCGCTCGCGCGCTGCTGCGGATCAATGGCGAGTTCCGGCCCGCGCTGAAGGCCGCCTTCACGCTGATCCGCGACCCTCGCAAGAAGGAGCGCAAGAAGTACGGCCGTCGGGGCGCTCGCGCGCGCTTCCAGTTCAGCAAGCGCTGAGCCGGTCGAACTGCTTCGCACCGCCAAAGGGCTTCCCACACGGGAGGCCCTTTTGCTTTGGTTGGGTTTGGCCGGCTTCGCTCCGCGTGGCCCGAGATCGCCCGCAGAGCCGACGCGTTGCGCTCGATCGATGCGCATCGACGAAGTGGAGATCGAGAGCCCCTGCGACGAAGACCTCGACCGCATGGAGCTCGATCCCAGCGGCGTCGAGCGCCATTGCGCGCGCTGCTGCAAGTCGGTGCACGATCTCTCGGCGCTCGGCCCCGAGCGTGCCCGCACACTCTTGGCGGGGCGCGAGCCGATCTGCATCTCGTACTGGTCCAACGATCTCGGCGAGGTGCTCTTCGAGCGCGCGCGCGCGACCCCGCCCCGGTCCAAGTCGGACTTCGTCCCGCTCACTCGCCTCGCCCGAGCTGCCAGCTTGGTCGCCACGCTCAGCGCCTGCACGCCGCACGGCGATCCGCTGGACGAGCATCACGACCCGGCGCCGACGCAGGAGCTGCGCGACGAGTCGGTGGTGCAGCCGGTCGCCGAGCCCCCGCCCAAGCCTGCGCCCGAGCCCGCGACTCCAGAGCCCTGCGAGCCCGAGCTCGAGCCCGAACCCGAGCTCGAGCCAGCCCCGACCCCGCCAGCCCCGAAGGTCCATGCAATCAAGGGCAAGCGAAAGACCGCGGGCGTGCGGCGTCCGAACCCGCTCGACGATCTCTGAGCGGCCCTCGACGCCTCGACGCCGCGACGCGGATCTCGACCAAGCGGCTCGACTTCCAAGTAGCATCGAGCCGTGGGCAAGCTGCAGGACAAGGTAGCGATCATCACCGGGGCCACGGGAGGAATCGGCTCGGCCGCAGCGACGCTCTTCTCGCGCGAAGGCGCCCTGCTCGTGCTCGCCGATCGCGACGAAAACCAGCTTCGCGAGGTCGCCGCGACCTGTGACCCCGATCGTACGTGTTGGGTCGTCGCGGACAACAGAGACGTCGAATCGCTCGCCTATGTGGTCGAGACCGCAACCTACGAGTTCGGCCGATTGCAGGTGGTATTCGCCAACGCTGGACTCGAGGGCAAGATGCGGCCCTTCCTCGAGATCCCGCTCGAAGCCTACGACGAGGTCTGGGACGTCAACGTTCGTGGCACGATCGCGCTGCTCCAGCGCGCGGTCCCGGCGATGCTGACGACCGGCGGCAGCATCGTCATCACCGGCTCGATGGCGAGCGTCCTGAGCATCCCGGGCATCAGCCCTTATGCGGTCAGCAAGACTGCGCTGCTCGGCTTGGTCCGGACCCTCGCGATCGAGCTCGGCGCCAGTGGTATTCGCGTCAACTTGCTCGCCCCCGGCGGGATCGACAATCGAATGCTCCATTCGTTGATGGATCAGCTGTCCTCGGGCCGGGTCGAGGCCATGCGCCCAAGCCTGACCGACTTGGTCCCGATGAAGCGCTTTGGAACCAGCGAGGAGATGGCCAAAGCTGCGCTCTTCTTGGCCAGCGACGACAGCAGCTACTGCTCGGGGACGGTATTGTTGGCCGACGGCGGATTCTCTGCCGGCTGAAGCCGGTCATGGACACTCTACGAGGGGTTCGTTCGGCGGCGGGTCGCAGGCGAACCAGTCGAACTCGGGCAGGCAGGCGTTGGCGAACGAGAAGGGCACGCTCGGCTCGAGCACGTGACAGGCGTAGGTGGTCGAGTCCCCGCAGGGAAGCGCGAGCCCGCAGCCGGCGTAGACCGCAGGCTCGAGGCAGGCCGTCTGAACGTCGAGCCCGATCGGCTGGGCGTAGTGAGCCGCGCACAGATCGTTGGCCAAGCAGCTCGGCTCGTCGAGCCCGGCGCAGGGGCTCGGCCCGCACACGAGGTGCGCGAGCCAGCAGTCGACGGCCGTCTCGAACAGCTCCGGGCAGTTCGCGTTGCAGCTGCAGCCCGAGAGCCCGACGCAGTCGGCACCGTCCCAGTAGTAGCCGAGAAAGGTCTCGCAGATGCTGGGTGGCAGCGCGCCCTCGATGCCACAAGGCTCACCGATGCCCGTCGAAGAGTCCGACTCGCTCCCGCTCGAGCTCTCGTCGCCCGTCGAGGACGAGTCGCCGCTCGAGTCCCCGAGCGAGTCGGCGACGCCCGACTCGTCGCCCGAGAGCTCGTCGCCGGGGCCGATGTGGAGCGGGTCGAGCAGGCAGCCGGGCAGCGCCATCGCCAGCGCGACGAGGCTCGCAAGCTTGCGGGCCGACGGACTTCGCCCTTCTCCTTGCCATCGCATGAACCGAGCCCCCCAGCTCGTCACTCGTGAAGGCGCGTGTGTCCGTCGGCCCGCTCGTGGACTCATGGCAGCTCGCTCGCGGATCCTTCAATCAAACAGGCTCGCCGGACCCGGCCGGCCAGCACGGCGCGCGGATGCTGGTCGAGGAAGGCTCGCGCGTGCGCGCGACCAAGCTCGAGCTGGCCACCCTTGCATCGGGCGATCGCGTCGAGGGCTTCGCGCTCCTCGGCGAAGACCCCCTGCGGAAACTCGCGGGCGTGCTCGTCGAGCGCCGCCAGTGCGGCCTCGCTCTCGGCCTTGGCCAGCGCCGCGTGGGCGCGCTCGATCAGCGCGCGCTCGCGTCCGAGCGAGGACGCCTGCGTGGAGTCGAGGACCCTCGCGCGCGGACGCGGGGTCGTGGTGATCGGCTTGGCCGCGTTCACGGCGGGCTCGATCGGCTCCAGGACTGGCGCGGCGATCCGCGGCGGCGAGCTCGGTGCGAGCGAGCTCGGCTCCGCGACCTTCGAGGTCGGGTCGATCGCGACCGGCTCGATCGCCGCGGGGGCGCTCGCGTCGGCCGACACGCCATCGATCGCCTCGCCAGTCTTGGAGCCGAGGACCAAGAGCGTGAGCCCTGCCGCGAGCACGAGCCCTGCCCCCGCGACCAAGGCCGGCCGCGACCAGCCGCGCGCCGCCGCGACCCGAGTCGGCGCGAGCCAAGCTTCGGACGCGCTCTCGATCGCCGAGCCGCCACCCTCCGAGCCTCCGCCCGGACCACCCATCGGCCCAGCCAAGCCCGCCCACACACGCGCGCGCGCCTCGGCTGGCATCGCGTGGTGATCACGAAACGCGTCGAGCAAGGCTCGTTCGCGGGCGCCGAATTCGGTGTCGACCCTGTTGTCGGTCATGTCGGTCATGGCGACTCGCTCTGCAGCTGATCGAGGTAGGCGCGGAAGTGTTTGCGGGCCACGCGAAGGCAGGTGTAGACGCGGTTGAGATCGAGCTCGAGCGCCTGCGCGACCTCGGGTCCGCTGAGCCCCTCGATCTCGGCCAGCTCGAACACCAGGCGCTTGTCTTCGGGCAGCTCGGCCAAGAAGCGCTGGACCAGCGCGACCGCCTGCGCGCGACGAAGGTGATCCTCGGGCGTGTCGGGCTCGCTGGCCACGAGCTCGAGGCTGACCTGCTCGCGCCGACTCGCGCGCTCGCGTCCACGCCGGACATTCGAAGCGACCCCTCGCGCGACGCCCCACAGCCACGCGCGCGGGGTCGTGTGGCTGAAGTCGGCCATGCGCCGCTGCACGACCAAGAACACCTCGTGGACCACGTCCTCGGCGTGCTCGGGCGGGATCCCGAACCGCTGCACGGCCCGCCAGACGAAGTCGGCGTGGTCCCGGTAGATCCGCGCGAGCTCGCCCGATTCGTCGGCGCTCGACTCCAGCGCGCGGGCGCTCACTCGGCGGACCTCGCTGGCATCACCCCACGATGTCCGCGGCGGCTTCGATCCAGCAGCGCCGCCGAATCGGCGGGCCGCGTCCGCTCACGAGCTCGGCGCGCGCTCAGCCGCAGCTCCAGCCCGACGAGGATCTGCGCGCCGAAGCCCGCGCGGACCAGCAGCGCGCCCTCGTCGGTCGCGAAGGCAGGCCGGGTCAGGGGCAGGACCGCATCGGCGCGCAGCATCACGCCAAGCATGCCGCGCGCCCGGCCCGGACGAACGATCACGCCCGCCCCCGGCAGCCCGGCCAGCCAAGGCGCGCGGGCGCGCCGACCCGCGAGGCCGAGCGACTCCCCGAGCATCGCGCCGACCTCGACCCGCGCACAGATCGGGAACTCGATCGCGCCCCAACCCCGAGCGAGCCTCGCCACGCCGCAGCCCGCCAGCTCGACCGACCACGCTTGGTAGCGGGCCTCGGCGATCCGACGCGGGAGCCAGCCGCTCGCGCCGAGCTCGAGCCGCCAATGCTCGCCGCTCACGAGCATGCCCGCGTCGACGCGCCCGCTCGCGCCCGGGAGCGTGGCCACGCCGACGCCCGCGAGCGCGTAGGCGCCCAGGTGCACGGCGGGTCGACGCGGCGCGACCGAGTCGGGCGGCGTCGGCGAGGGCGAGGGCTCGTCGAGCTCGCCCGCTTCGGCGCGCTCGGCCTGCTCGGCGTGCTCGGCCTCGTGCTGCTCGCTCGTGGCCGCGATCGCATCGAGCTCGCGCTGGCCAAACTCCCCGAACCCACCGACGCCCTCGCTCGGCTCGTCGTCGCTGGGCGCCTCGCTCGGACCCGCGAGCAGCTCCGGGTCGATCGCCAGCGCGAGGATCAACGCGACGCCCTCGGCCAGCTCGGCGCAGTCGCGGTCGCGAAGCGTGCGGACCCCGAGCGCCTCGTCGCCGCTGCGCAAGCTCAGCTCGACCTCGTAGTCGCGCCCACGCTGGCTGACCCGCGCCCGAGCCTCGATCGAGGGCCCCGCGCTCGGCCGCTCGCCGAGCAGCGCCGCGACCCGACCCTCGACATGCGCCGCGACAGGACAGCTCGCGGGTGCCTGCCAATCGAGCGCGAAGCGAGGGTCGTGGGTCTCGGGGGTCGGGGGCTCGGGCGGTCCGCCGAGCAGACCGACCAGCGCGAGCGAGAGGACCGGCACGGAGCCCGGGTTTAGCAGCGAGCAGGCCGCCGCGCACTCAGCCGGCCGGGGGCTCAGCGGCGGGCTCGACCGGCGGGGCCGCGGGCGTCTCGGGGATCCCGGCGACCGTCTGATCACCGATCACCTCGAGCGTGCCGCCGCAGCTGAGCGCCTCGAGGAAAGCCACGACGTCCTTGATCTCGTCGTCGCTCAGCGCCGTGTTGCGCAAGCCCGGATCGAGCGCGGGCGCCTTCGCGTTGCCGCCACCCGCCATGTAGCGGACCGCCTCTTCGAGCGTCGCCGCCCGACCGTCATGGAAGTAGGGCGCCGTCTTGGCCACGTTGCGCAGCGTCGGCGTGCGGAACTTGAAGTCGTCGACCGCCTGCTCGCTGATCTTGCCGCGGCCGCGATCGGCGTCGGCGATCGGCTGGCCCTCGGCGTCGTGGCCGAAGCCGACGTCGTGAAAGAGCCCGTCGACGAAGGTCCCCGGCGCGTGGCAGGTCGAGCACGAGGCCTTGCCACGGAAGAGGTCCCAGCCACGCAGCGCCGCCTCGCTCATGGTGTTGGTGTCGTAGGCGGTGTCGAAGCAGAGCAAGGTCCGCTCGTAGGCCGAGAGCGCCTTGGCGACATGGTCGGCGCTGACGGCCTCGCCCGCCTTCAGCCCGAACACCTTGGCGAACTGCTCGGCGTACTCGGGCAGCGCTCCGATCTCGCCGGCCTTGGCCGCGAGCTGATCCTCGGGCACCGCCATGTTGCCGCCCTTCCACGCACCGATCGCCTGCTTCTCGAGCGTGGCCGCGCGGCCGTCCCAGTAGAGCCCGGTCGCGTGCAGCCCGACGTTCCAGATCGTCGGCGAGTTGCGGGTCAGCGCTTTGTCGCCAGGCCCGAGCGCGAGCTTGCGGCCGTCGGCGTTGCCCAGCTCGTTTTGGTGGCACGAGTAGCACGAGCGCGAGGCGTCGACGCTCAGCCGCTTGTCCATGAAGAGCTGGTGACCGAGCGCGACCTTCTCGGCGCTCATCGGGTTGTCCTCGGGCACGACCGGCGGCGTGATCCCGGCCGGCAGCTTCCAATCCCAGCCGCCCGGCGCTCCGGCTTGGCCCACGCCGGTCCCGCTCAGGTCGGTCTTGGGCGCGTCGGTCTTGCTCGTGTCGATGGTCGTGACCTCGGACTTGCTCGCGCCCTTCTTGCCCGCGTCCTTCTTGCCGGCGTCCTTGTCCCCGCCACACGCAGGCAGCAAAGCGAGACCGAGCACCACGAGGGACGAGCTGAGCGCGCGAGGAGTCATCACGGCCGGGACGATAACCCGTGACTCCTCAATAGCCCAGCCACTCGCGGCGCAGCAGCGACTGCTCGGCGTCGACGCCTGGGATCGCCACGACCTCCAGCGCCGGCTCGCCGGCCTCGATCGGCACGATCTTTCGCTCGATGACTCGGCCTTGTCGCTCGATCGTCACGACGTGCTCCTCGCCGATCACCAAGGTCTTTCGGGCCAGCTCCCAGTCGTCGCTGCTGGTCAACGCGTGGCCGTCGATCGCCTTCAGGCGATCGCCGGTGCCGAGCCCGCCGCGGTCCGCTGGCGAGTCGCGCTCGACCTCCACCAAGGTCAGGCTGCCCTGGCGAGCTTCGAAGGTCGCGCCGATCGAGGGCCCAACGTTCTTTTGCTGGCGCTCGAGCCGATAGCCGGCCAAGCCGAGGTAGCGATCGTAGTCGAGCTCGACCACGCCATGCACGTAGTCACGAAAGATCCGCGAGGTCTCGTCGCGGGCCTCGCCGGGCGGCAGCGCCTCGACGAAGGCCTGCTCGAGCTGCTCGGGCGTCAGGCCCAGCCCGGTCTCGCGCCAGCGCTTCCACAGCGCGCGAAACACGGTGTCGGTGCTGGCTTGGCCGCGGCTGGCCTGGCGCAGGTGAAGGTCGAGGATCAGCCCGATCACCATGCCCTTGTCGTAGTACGAGAACCACGCGTCACGATCGTCGGGCGTCGCCCAGGTCTCCCACGAGCTCTGCTCGACCGAGAGCAGCTTGCGACCCGGCTCGAGTTCGAAGGCGGCGATCCGACGGCCGAGCTCGGCCAGGGTCTTGCGCTCGTCGAGCAGCCCGGCCCGCGCGAGGATCAACCAGGCGTAGTAGCTGGTGAAGCCCTCCGAGAACCAGAGCATGGTCGTATGGACCTCGCGCGAGTAGTCGAAGGGCCCGAGCACCGCCGGACGGATCCGCTTGACGTTCCACAGGTGAAAGAACTCGTGGGCGCTGACCGACCAAAACCGCTCGCGCCCGCGCTCGTTGCCGAGGTCGAAGGGGTCGAGCCCGATCACGGTCGAGTTGCGGTGCTCGAGCCCGCCGCGGTTGCTGGGCAAGCGCTGGAAGATGAAGGTGTAGTCGTTGAAGGGGATGACCGCGTCGGGCTGGTCGAGCGAGCCGAACACCGCCGCCGCGGTCGTGGTGATCTTCTCGAGGTCGCGGGCGATCGCCTCGTGATCCCAAGCCGCCGCGTTGCCGCCCATCGCCGCGCGGACCGGTCGACCGCCGAGCTCGAACTCGATCCACTCGACCTCGCCGACGTGCACGGGCCCGTCGATCAGCGCGTCGAAGTTCTCGGCCCAGAAGGTGGCCGGCTTGCCCGGCTTGGGCTTGCTGCCCTTGACCGGCGGCAGCCCGGTCACGATCGCGGCCTTGGCTTGGTCGGGCAGGTTGTCGACCGCGAGCTCGATCGGCCGGGTCGCCTCGCCCTTCACGCCCATCACGATCATCGCCGGGTTGAAGAAGCCCAGCGCGTCGTCGAGGTAGCAGCCGCCGATCCCGGTGTAGTTGCCACACCAGACCCGATAGTCGAGCGCGAAGGGCCGGCCGGCGTGCTCGACCCGCCACGTGACCTCGTCGATCTTGTGGACCGGCAGCGACTCGCTCGCGATCGCCTTGCCCTTGCGATCGAGGGGCCGCGCGACCACGGCCCGGACGTTGCGGTGGGCCCCGGTCAATCGATACGCGCCCGGGTTCCACTTGGGCATCTGCATGTCGATCGAATCGCCCGGCACATCGAACACGCGCAGCTCGAGCTGAAACTCGTGCCGCTGGGGATTGCCCAGCCCGACGTGATAGGCGAAGGGCTTGCGCTCGCCCGCAGCGGCGCGCAGCTCGAGGCTGGTCCGCGCGAGCGAGTCGGCGAAGGCCAGGCTCCCGGCGTCGACCGAGCTCGGGCCGGCCACGAGCGCGCCGGCCAACGCCAGCAGAGTCAGCGGTCGAAGCAGACGAGGCAGCATCGCGGTCGAGGATAGCGGATCGTGGTAGACGAGCGGCGATGTCCGAGCCGGCCACCGACTACACCGAGATCATGAACCAAGGGCTGCAAGGCTGGGACGCCGCGATGGGGCTGCGCTTCGTTCATGCCAGCGGCGACGAGGTCATCGTCGAGCTCACGATCGGCGAGGTCCACCGCCAGCCCTATGGGATCGTCCACGGTGGCGTACACGCCGGCTTGATCGAGACCGTGACCTCCGTGGGCGCGGCCCTGTACGCGCTGACCGACCAGCGCTCGGTCGTCGGGCTCGAGAACTCGACCTCGTTCTTGCACGCGGTCCGCTCGGGCACCCTGCGAGCCACCGCGCGGCCGGTCGCGCGCGGGCGCAGGACCCAGGTCTGGGAGGCCGAGATCCGCGACGAGGGCGGCCGAATCGTCGCCACCGGGCGGGTCCGCTTGCTCGTGCTCGAACCCGAGGCCGCGCTCGCGGGCCGGACCGTGGCGATCGAGCCGCCCGAATGACTCGGGCGACTCGCCGCAGTCTGTTAGAGTCCCGGCCGCGTGAGCAGTGACTCGTCTGCACGGGCCTACAAGTGGATCGCCCTGGCGCTGATCGTCGGCCCGATGATCCTCGCCGCCTTGCTGCTCTTGCCGGGCCTCGGCGAGTTCGGCTTGGCCACCCGCGGCGAGGTCCCGGTCCTCGATCGCACCCTCGCCGCGCTCGGCGTGCCGCGTGCCGATCTCGATCGCAGCCCCTGGTTGCCCGACGCCCTGCGGACCTGGACCTTCGCCGCGTCCGGCCAGCACGACTGGGGCCTGCGGATCCCCGGCGCGCTCGCGGCCATCGGCTTGGTCGGGCTGACCAGCGCGTGGGCGCGGCGGCTCGGCTGGACCGGCGACCTGCGCAAGCCAGGCGCGATCACCCACGCCCTGCTCCCGCCTCTCTTCGCGCTCGCGCTGCCCTTGCTGCTGACCTCGGGTCGGACCGCGCTGGGCGATCCGAGCGGCGAGCTGTGGGTCAGCGCCGCGCCGCTCGCCCTGCTCGAGGCCTTCGATCAGAGCCGCACGCGCGCTCGACTCGGTCGCGCCGGCCTGGCCTTGCTCGGCCTCGTCTTGCTGGTCGCGGGCGCGGCCTCGCTCGGGATCGTGCTCGGCACCTGCTTGCCCTTGATGATCGTCGCGCTCGCCGACTCCGGCCCTGGCCGCGAGCGCAGCGACGCCGCCTTCGTGCTGCCGCGGCCGATCGTCGCGGGTGTCTGGGCCGCCGCGATCGCGGCCGGTGGGATCGGCCTGTGGCTGGGCTGGAAGCAGGGCGAGGGCTACATCCCGCTGCTCGGCGCGGCCAAGGATCTCGGCCGCCTCGACGATCCGACCAGCGTCGACTTCACCGCCAGCTTGCAGGCCTTCGGCTACCAGACCTTCCCGCTGATCGGCCTGCTCGTCGCTGGCCTGCTCAGCCCTGGCCGCACCCGGCTCGCCGCGATGTGGCTGGCCAGCGCGCTGGCGATCATCAGCGTCTGGTCGCTGGTCTACGGCCCGACCCCGGCCCCCGTCTGCGTCCCCGTCGCGCTCCTGGCCAGCTCCGCGCTCGACCGACTCTTCGACCCGCGCGAGCCGATCGCCGCGCGCCGCTTGATCCTGCTGCTCGGCCTGCTCGGCGCGCTCGTGCTCAGCAAGGACGCCGAGCGCACGCCCGAGCTGATCGCCTCGCCGCTGGTCCACATCCCCGCGCTCGAATTCCCGACCAAGCGAATCGACGCCGCCAATCGCCTCGACGGCCTCGCCGAGCGGCTCGCGTTGATCTTGCTGCTCGCCCACATCATCGCGCTGCCGAGCCTCGACCAGCTCGAGCTGCGGGCGCTGCGAGTTCAGCGGGCCTGGCTGCGGACCTGGACGCGGATCGAAGCCGGCCTCGATCGCATGCTGACCGGCAGCCGCGAGGACGCCGGCCTCGACCGCGTCCGCCGGGCCCTCCCTGCCCTGCTGATCGTGCTCGCCCTGCTCGGCCAAGCCTGGGCCTACGGTCACTCGCTGCTCGCCGACGTCGGCGAACAGCTCTCGATCGCCGGCCCCCTGCGTCGCTGGTCGGTCGCCGTCGATCGCGGTGACATCCGCGACACCCGAATCGGCCTCCATCGCATCCGCGATCCCGGGCTCGAATTCTACGGCCCCGGCGAGACCCGCGAGGTCTTCTTGGCCAACCGCGCCGAGCTCGACAAGTGGCTCTTCGCCGACCGCCAGCGGGCCGCCCTGATCCGCCGCTCCGACCTCGCCGCCGCGTTCTCCTCGGCCCGCGCCCACGACGAGCCCTTTCACGTGATCGACGATCGCCACTGGGACTACATCGTCGTCAGCAATTTCATCCCGACCGGCGGCGAGGACCAAAACCCGCTCTTGGACATCGTCGTCGCCGAGCCGCCCAAGCTCGAGCACGAGACCCTGGTCAGCTGGGACTCGATCAACCTGGTCAGCTGGGAGATCGAGGGCAAGCTCCACCGCGGCGCCAAGGCGACCATGCACATGGTCTTCGAGGTCAAGCGGGCCCCGCCGGCCGGCATCAAGATGTACGCCCGGCTTCAGCAGGGCAAGCTCAGCCGCGTCGCCGCCGAGCCCCACGACCTGACGGGCGGCGACTACCCGCCCAACTACTGGCGCGCCGGCGACATCATCCACCACCGCTTCGAATTCGAAGTCCCCACGGTCGAGGTCATGTGGGGCGAGCACGAGCTGATCGTCGGCATGCGCCGGTCCGAGAAGGCCAACATTCCGATTACCGTGCCCGAGGGGGACGAGGGGGAATTTGGCGTGCGGATCACCGGGAACAAGCACGAGTTCGCGGTCATCGGGGTCGTCGACATCGCCTATTAGCGGGCGACCGCATGACTCGCGCGAGTCGGTTCGAGGCCCCGTGTCGGCGACCCGCAGGTAGAATCGCCCGAGTCCCACGCCCGCGAGTGATAGCATCGCGAAGATGATCGACCTCGCCGCCACCCCGCTGGGCTCGCAACTCGATCTTCGCCTCACCGGCCCCGGCGCGCGCGGCTTCATCGGCGCCGACGAGCTGCGCGAGCTCGGGCGCGAGACAGGGCTGGACGAGAGCACGCTGATCCTGGCCTGCCTGCCCTGGGCGCGCCGCT
>JAMHUH010000941.1:0-7245 GCA_035904925.1 Nannocystaceae bacterium | reverse complement strand
CGGCGCCGCGCTCGACCTCGATCCGAGCTGGTCCCACCATCCGCTGCATCGCCGCGGCGAGCTCATGCTGGTCGAGGGCGAGCCACCCGACGCGATCGTCAGTGGGCCGCGGATCGGCATCGACTTCGCGACGCCCGAAGATCGGGATCGGGCGTGGCGCTTCGCGATCGCGGGCCACCGCGCGGTCGCCCAGCGCAAGCGGCTGACGAGCCTATGAACATACTTTGCGGGAGACGCTCGTCTCGGGAAGCGACTGGCAGCACGACGACTCTTGGTTCGCCTCTCCAGGTCAGGTCCAGCGGACCTCGTAGGTCCCGCTGCCCTCGCCGAGCTCGGCTTGCACGTCGACCCCGTGCGCGCCCGAGACCTCGAGCGCCGCGCGGACCCAGCCGATCGTGCCGACGTTCATCGCCCGGCCGTAGGCCGCGACGTCGCGGATGTGCATTCGAGCACGACCCGCGTCGCAGCTCTCGATCTCGAGCACTCCGGTCGAGGCGTAGTGGTTGAGCACCCGCGGGAGTCGGCGGACGATGAAGGCGGGTGAGCCGACCTTCAAGAAGAGCTTCATGTAGCTGGACAGATCGCTGAGCGCGACGTGGGCAGCGGCTTGTTCGAAGCTCGCTCGACCCCAGCCATCGATGATCGCCGCGGCGACCTCGGCGAGCTCGGACGCCGCGACCGGGGTGGTTGCAATCAGCTTCGGCCGCGGGCCTTCGTAGCGGGGTCGGATCGACGCGGACAGGGCTGCGAGCACCGCTTCCACACCAGGTTCTCCATGGGTGGCGCGAACCCAATCGAAGAGGCCGAGCAGCACGACGCCACGAACGGTGGGGGGGGAGGAGGAACCATCAGGCATGTTGAAAACCCTAGTCCTGAGGTTGGTGTGGGTCGATGGGCGGTGCGAGCGACCTGCTTGGCCGCACGCTCGCGCTTCGCGTGAATGGACTCGCGTCAGGATCGCAAGCAAGTTCGACTCGAGAGCGGGTGGTCGTAGCGCATGCGGGGCATGACGACCCTCGCTCGGGCGCCGCGGTGGGGCAGATCGATGCAGGGCCACGAAGCGCATTTTCGGGCTTGTCGTACCCGCAATTCGCGGGTGGGTGGATCCGCGCGGCCAACCATCCCAAGCTCGCTCCCCCGATGACCCTCGACTTGATCGCCCGCCCTCGTCGCAACCGCAAGCATCCGGTCGTCCGCGACTTCGTCCGCGAGACCTGGCTCGCGCCGCAGCACTTCATCTACCCGCTCTTCATCCACGATCGACCCGACGACGTCGCGATCGGCTCGATGCCGGGTCGCTCGCGCCTCGGTCACGAGGGCCTGCTGCGCGAGGTCGAGCGATCGTTGAGCGTGGGCGTGCGCGCGATCGTGATGTTCCCGGCGATCGACGAGGCGCTCAAGACCTCGGCCGGTCACGAGTCCTTCAACGATGCGGGGCTGATCCCTCGGGTGATCCGCGACCTCAAGCGACGCTGGCCGGAGCTGGTGATCGTGACCGACGTCGCGCTCGATCCCTACTCGAGCGATGGCCACGACGGCATCGTCGCGCCCGACGGACGGATCCTCAACGACGAGACCATCGCGGTGCTCTGCCAGCAAGCGCTCAGCCAGGCCCGAGCCGGGGCCGACATCATCTCGCCTTCGGACATGATGGACGGCCGCGTCGGAGCGATCCGCAGCGCGCTCGACGACGAAGGTTTCACCGAGGTCTCGATCCTCGCCTACACGGCCAAGTACGCGTCGGCTTTCTATGGGCCCTTCCGCGAGGCGCTCGACTCGGCGCCCAAGTCCGGCGACAAGAAGACCTACCAGATGGATCCGGGCAACGTCCGCGAGGCCCTGCGCGAGGTCGCGCTCGACGAGGAAGAGGGCGCGGACATGATCATGGTCAAGCCCGCGGGTCCCTACCTCGACGTGATCCGAGCGGTCCGCGAGTTCACGACCCTGCCGGTCGCCGCGTATCAAGTCAGTGGCGAGTACGCGATGCTCGAGGCCGCGTGCGAGCGCGGCTGGCTCGACCGGCGCAAGGTCGTGCTCGAGAGCCTGCTGGGCATTCGTCGAGCGGGCGCCGACGTGATCTTGACCTACTACGCGCCCGAAGCCGCGGCGTGGCTGAAGGAAGGCTGAGATGGGCTCGGGCACGCTCTTCGGCTTGGCGCTCGGCTTCGCTGCGCTCGTCGGGGTCTCGTGGTTCTTGCGTGCGACCCGACGCAAGCCGAGCGCGAGCTCGCAGCGCCCGAGCATGCCCAGCGCCCGAGCGCCCGCTCCGATCGTGGCTCCCCCCGCCAATCACGAGGTCGTCTCGCTGCGCCAAGGCGTCGAGCTCGGCCAGCAGATCCGTCAGCACGCGAGCGCGGCCGAGCTTCGCGGCCTCCGGCCTTTCATCGAGTTCACGGCCAGCTGGTGTCCGCCCTCGGCCGCCTTCGACGAGTCGCTCGAGCATCCGCTGATGGTCGAGGCCCTGCGCGGGAGCTACTTGATCCGGGTCGACATCGACGAGTTCAGCGGCTTTTCGGGCTACGAGTCGCTCGGGTTCGTCGTGCGCGGCGTGCCGGTCTTTTTCGAGCTCGACGCCGAGGGTCGGCCGACCGGGCGGCAGATCACCAGCAACGCTTGGGGTCCGGACATCCCCGAGAACATGGGCCGAGTGATGGGCGCGTTCTTTCGCGGCTGAAGCATCCGGCCAGCACGAGCGCATCATGATTGGACCCTTCGAATTCATCGTCATCGGCGTCGTCGTTGCAGTTCCGGTGCTCGTGGGTGCCTTGGTCGCGCGCGCGCGTCGGAGCGCGGTCACGCCAGGTCCGACCCCGACCATGCCGGCGCCGCGGCCTGTCGAGCCGGCGCTCGCCCACCCGAGCGAGCACCACGTCGAGACCCTCGGCCGCGGGCCGCTGCGCGAGCAGCTGCGCCACCACGCCAACCAGGCCGAGCTTCGTGGGCTGCGGCCCTTCGTCGAGTTCGGCGCGTCGTGGTGTCCGCCCTCGGTCATGTTCGGTCGGGTGCTCGACGATCCGCGCATGGTCGCCGCGCTCGCGGGCATCTACCTGGTCCGCGCCGAGAGCGATCACTTCGAGGCCGACGAGCTCGGCGACGCCGGGTTCAACATCCGTGGAGTGCCGGTCTTCTTCGAACTCGACGCCGAGGGGGCGCCGACGGGCCGGCAGATCGATGGTGGGGCCTGGGGGGCCGACACGGTCGAGAACATGAGCCGGGTCATGAGCCAGTTCTTCGCCAGCTGAGTGCAAGCCGGCTTGGATGGGCTCGGCACTACACCTTTGGCCTGGCTCCATGGTAAGTGGTCGGGGCGATGCCCGATCTCGATCCGGTCAAGACCCGTGATTTGCCCAAGCAGACCGTCATGCAGCTGTTCACGGCTGCGGCCGAGGCCAAGCCCGGCGAGCCGGCGCTGCGCCAGAAGATCGGCGGCGTCTGGAAGGACACCTCGTGGTCCGACTACCACCGCGACATTCGTCTGGCCGCGCGTGGCTTGATCGCGCTGGGCCTCGAGCCCAAGCGCGGCGTCTCGCTGATCGGCTTCAACTGCACGCAGTGGTTGATCGGCAACGTCGCGGCGATCTACGCCGGCGGCGTGCCGGTCGGCATCTACACGACCTCGACGCCGCCGCAGTGCAAGTACATCGCCGGCCACAGCGACTCGAACGTCGTCATCGTCGAGAACCAAGAGCAGCTGGCCAAGCTGCTGGGCATCCGCGACGAGCTGCCCTTGCTCAAGGCGATCGTGATGATGCGCGGAGAGCCGAGCGCCGAGCAGAGCGGCGTCTACTCGTGGAAGCAGCTGCTGGCCAAGGGCGAAGCCGAGGTCAGCGACGCGCAGCTCGACGAGCGGATCGCCGCGCAGAGCCCCGACGACGTGTGCACGCTGATCTACACCTCGGGCACCACCGGCGAGCCCAAGGGCGTGATGCTCAGCCATGACAACATGGTCTGGACCTCCTACGTGGCCGCGTTCTCGATCGAGCTGAGCGGCGAGATGGTCACGCTCTCGTACTTGCCGCTCTCGCACATCGCCGAGCAGATCCTGTCGATCTACGTGCCGGCCCAGCACCGCAGCTGCACGGCCTTCGCCGAGAGCATGGAGAAGCTCGGCGACAACCTGCGCGAGGTTCGACCGCACTCCTTCGTCGGCGTCCCGCGGGTCTGGGAGAAGATCCAGGCCAAGATGGTCGACGCGGGCGCGCAGAACACCGGGCTCAAGAAGATGATCGCCAAGTGGGCGCGTGGGGTCGGCATCCAGGCCGCGCGCGCGCTCGAGCGCGGCGACGCGCCGCCGCTGAGCTATGGCTTGGCCGACAAGCTGGTGTTCAGCAAGGTCCGCGAGAAGCTCGGGCTCGACCGCAGCGTCTACAACGTGTCCTCGGCCGCGCCGATCGCCAAAGAGACGCTCGAGTTCTTCGCCAGCCTCGGCGTGCTGATCAACGAGGTCTACGGCATGAGCGAGTGCACCGGGCCCGCGACCTTGTCCAACCCCGCGCGCTTCAAGATCGGCTGGGTCGGCTACACGCTGCCCGGCGCCGAGGTCAAGGTCGCCGAGGACGGCGAGATCTGCATGCGCGGTCGCAACGTCTACCTCGGCTACTACAAGAACCCCGAGTCGACCGCCGAGGCGCTCGACGGCGATGGTTGGCTGCATTCGGGCGACATCGGCGAGAACGTCGGCGGGCTGTTCCGAATCACCGATCGCAAGAAGGACCTGATCATCACCGCCGGCGGCGAGAACATCGCCCCGCAGGTGATCGAGGGCAAGCTCAAGAACCTGGCCTGGATCAGCCAGGCCGTGGTCGTCGGCGACGGCAAGAAGCACCTCTCGGCCCTGCTCACGCTCGACGAAGAGAAGCTCGACAAGATCCTCAAGGAGTCGGGCAGCACCGCCGAGACGCTGGCCGAGGCCGCCAAGGATCCCAAGGTCGAGCGCTTCGTGTTCGCGGCCGTCGAGCAGGTCAACGAGGAGCTCGCGCAGGTTCAGAAGATCAAGAAGATCAAGATCCTGCCCAAGGACTTGAGCATCGAGACCGGCGAGCTGACCCCGACGATGAAGGTCAAGCGCAAGGTCGTGCGCGAGAAGTACGGCGACTTGATCGAAGCGTTTTACGCCTGAGTCGGCCTGATGGCCGAGACGCCCGAACTCCCCGTGCCCGCGCAGGCGCGGATCCTCGAGGGCGACAACCTCGAGCGGCTGGCCGAGCTCGGCGACGAGCGCTTTCGGCTGATCTACATGGATCCGCCCTTCAACACCGGCAAGGCCCAGGTCCGCGAGTCGGTCGCGATCGTCCGCGACGACGAAGGCGATCGAGTCGGCTTCGCGGGCCGCCGCTATCGAACCACCAAGGTCGGCAACGAGCACGCCTACGCCGACGAATTCGACGACTACCTCGGCTTCCTCGAGCCGCGCCTGATCGCCGCCCACGAGCGCCTGAGCGCCGACGGCAGCTTGTTCGTTCACCTCGACTACCGCGAGGTCCACTACGTCAAGGTCGCGCTCGATCGCCTCTTTGGCCGGGCGAGCTTCATGAACGAGATCGTCTGGGCCTACGACTACGGCGGGCGCAGCAAGTCGCGCTGGTCGGCCAAGCACGACAACATCTTGTGGTACGTGAAGGACCCCAAGAATTACGTGTTCGACTTCGATGCGATGGACCGGATCCCCTACATGGCCCCGGGCCTGGTCGGGCCCGAGAAGGCCGCCCGCGGCAAGACCCCGACCGACGTCTGGTGGCATACGATCGTCAGCCCGACCGGCAAGGAGAAGACCGGCTATCCGACGCAAAAGCCGATCGGGCTGATGCGCAGGATCGTCGCCGTTCATTCGCAGCTCGGCGACACGCTGATGGACTGCTTCGCCGGCAGCGGGAGCTTCGGCGCGGCCGCGCTCGAGCTCGGTCGCTCGGTCGTGCTGATCGACAGCAACCCGCAAGCGGTCGAGCTGATGCGCGCGCGCCTCGGCGTCGGGTGAGCCGCTAACGGTGTATCGCGGGTTCGAGGGCGTTCGTCGACCCTGGTGCGCGCTGCTTGCTATGGTCTCGCCGATGCCACGCAACTCGGTGATCGTCGTCGCGCTGCTGGTCGGATGTACCCGGCCCAACCCAGCCTTCGACGACTTCATCGCGAGCGGCAGCGACGAGAGCACGAGCGTTGCCGAGGGCACGAGCGTTGCCGAGGGCACGAGCGTCGCCGATGCCACGGATCAAGCCGAGTCCGGCAGCGAGAGCGGCGTGACCGACCTGCCAGGTACCTGCGACTTTCAGCCCACGGCGGGGCTCGATCTGAAGTTCGGCGATCCCAGCCAGTTTGGTGGCAACTGCCCGCCCACGGCCAACACCTGGGCGCGGGTGATCGAGAGCGGCGGCGGCCTCGCGACGGTCGAGACCTGCATCGACCCTGGCTGTGTGCAATGCGGGGGAATGCATCCGATGTCGATCTATCCCTTGCTCGTCGGCGATTACCTGCCGGGTGATCCGCCCGCGTGCCTGAAGCTGCAAGCGAGCGTCTCGCTCGGGCCCGCGCCGGACATCTGCCAGTGGGGCGCGATCAGCCTCCATGACGCGCTCGACTCGACGCCCTACGTGATCGCGACGGCCCACTCGAGCCAACCAACCCCGCTGGGCCAAGAGACGCTCGCGGGCTCGATCCCCGAGCCGGTCGAGGTCGGCAACTGCAACTGCGAAGACATCGGCCTTGGCAACGACTGCTGCTACCAGGCCAATACGCCGCCGCAATTCTGGGGCTACCCCTGGGGCGACGAGGTCCTGCGACCCGGCGACTACGGCCTGCTCCCGCTCGCCAACCAAGCGGGCCTCGAGCACTACTTCAAGGTCTTTCAGGCCGAGCGGATCTACAGCTGCGAGCAGCCCGAGCTCGCGCTCTCGTGGGCCGTCGTGGCCGTGTTCCCCTGAAGCGTCCCGCTCGCGTCCGTCAGAGCGTGTTCGGCAGGTCCCAGGCCGAGAGCGGCTGGTTGCCGCCCGCGTACTTGGCCGGCACATACCAGAGCTTGCCGTCGGGGCTGACCGCGACTCGGCCCTTGGCGGGCATGGTCTCGAAGTCGAGGAACTCGCCGGTGAAGGGATCGACCTCGACCACGCCGAGGTCGGAGAGGCCGGCGTAGACCATGCCGGTGAAGCTGTCGTGGCTGAGCGAGGTGACGCCGACCTCGAGATCGACCAAGAAGGTGGTCTGGTTGATCGCGGTGTTGAAGCGGAGCAGCTCGCCGGTGTCGAGCGCGACCAA
>JAMHUH010000940.1:0-14485 GCA_035904925.1 Nannocystaceae bacterium | reverse complement strand
GGAAGCTCGGCAGTACCGCATCGACGCGCAGCATATCGGCCACCGGGCGAGTTCGCTCCGCCATGCACATCTGCCGGTCGCGACCCCGAACATCTGCATGGCGACTCGATCGAGCTTCCTCGCTAGATTCGGCGAGCATGACGAACAAGCCGCACGACGCGGTCTTCAAGGCTGCCTTCGAACACCCCGAGCATGCGGCGGGCTTGTTCCGCGCTGTCTTGCCCGCATCGATCGTCACGAGCATCGCCTGGCCGAGCTTGGCCCGCGAGCCAGGCTCCTTCGTCGACGTCGAGCTCGCCGATCGTCATACTGATCTGCTCTTCAGCGTCGACATGCAGGGCGGTCGAGCGTTCCTCTATCTGCTGCTCGAGCACCAGAGCGCCAACGATCCCGACATGCCGCTGCGCATGCTCGTCTATCAAGTTCGGATCTGGGAACGGCACCGCAAGCAACATGCGGGACCGCTGCCGCCGATCTTGCCCGTCGTCGTCAGCCACGCGCCGGGTGGTTGGACGGCGCCGCGAAGCTTCCACGATCTCTTCGCGCCCGCGCCCGCGACGATCCCCGAGCTCGCCAACTTCGTGCCGAGCTTCGACTTGCTGGTCGAAGACCTCGCGTACGTGACCAACGAGGATCTCAAGGCACGCGCGCTGGCGGCCTTCCCCAAGCTGGCCTTGTGGCTGCTCCGCGACGGTCGCAACCGCGAGCAACTCTTGCGCAACCTCGCGGTCTGGGGCCAGGCCTTCGCTGAAGCGCTGCATACGCCCCGCGGGTTGGAGTCCGTCAGCGTGCTCTTGCGATACGTCGCGCTGATCACCAACGATCTTCACCTGGCCGAATTTCGTGCCAAGATTCTCGAAGCGGCCCCAGAGGTCGAGCAAGCTGCCATGACCATCGCCGAACAATTGATCGCCGAAGGACTCGCCAAGGGACTCGCCAAGGGACGCGTCGAAGGACGCGTCGAAGGACGCGTCGAAGGACTCGCGAAAGGTCGCGTCGAAGGACGCGTCGAAGGACTGACGAGGCAGCTCGCGTGCAAGTTCGGCGCGCTCCCGCCCGCGATCCTGACTCGCATGGCCACGGCCGACGCGGCCGAGGTCGACGTCTGGCTCGAGCGAGTCTTGTTCGCCGCGACCCTCGACGACGTGTTCGCGCCGCTTCAGTAGCGGCTTCAGCCGACGCGGAGGTCCGCGATCACTTCGCCCGCCTGCCGCATCTCGGCCTCATGGCCCTCGTCGCGCCAGGGTTCGCGCAGCGCCTCGGCGTACCACTGCTGCATCGTGGGCAGCGCCAGCAAGCGCGCCGCGTAGGCGGCCGCGACCTCACCGAGCACCAAACCATAGGTCTGCACGCGGAAGGCCACGGGCGCGAAGAAGGCATCGACGGCGCCGAAGCTCGCGCCGGCGAGGAAGGGCCCGCCGAAGCGGCGCAGGCCCTCGGACCAGAGCGCGTCGAGCCGGGCGAGCTCGTGGGCGAGCGCCTCGGGCTGCTCGTGGAGGCGCATGCGGACCCCGCAGCTCATCGAGCAGTGCTGGCGCAGCGCGGCGAAGCCCGAGTGCATCTCGGCGGCGGCGCAGCGGGCCCAGGCTCGCGCCTGAGGATCGCGGGGCCAGACGCCGGGATGCCGCTCGGCGATCCACTCGGCGATCGCGAGCGAGTCCCAGACGATCGTCTCACCCTCGTGCAAGCAAGGGACCTTGCCCGAGGGTGAGAAGCTCGCGAACGACTCGCCCTGGCCGAAGGGATGCATGCGCTCCTCGAACTCCACGCCGAGCTCGCGCAAGAGCAGCCAGGGCCGCAGCGACCACGACGAGTAGTTCTTGTTGGCGATGTGGAGCTGCATCAGCCCGCCTTGGCGAGGCTGCGCAGGACGGTGTGGAGGATGCCGCCGTTGCGGTAGTACTCGACGTCGACCGGGGTATCGAGCCGGACCGTGGTCACGAACTCGAGCTTGGTGCCGTCGGCCTTGGTCGCGCTGACCTTCAGCTTTTGCCGAGGCATGACCGTGTCGGTGATCGGGATGTCGAACACCTCGGTGCCGTCGAGGCCGAGCTCGTTCGCGCCCTGGCCGGGTTCGAAGTCGAGCGGGAGCACGCCCATGCCGACCAGGTTCGAGCGATGGATCCGCTCGAAGCTCTTGGCGATGACCGCCTTGACGCCGAGCAGCATGGTGCCCTTGGCCGCCCAGTCGCGGCTCGAGCCGGTGCCGTATTGCTCGCCCGCGAGCACGACCAGCGGCGTGCCGGCCTCGACGTAGCGCATCGCGGCGTCGTAGACGAAGGTGACCTCGCCGCTCGGGAAGTGCTTGGCGTAGCCGCCCTCGGTGCCCGGCGCGATCTGGTTGCGGATCCGGACGTTGGCGAAGGTGCCCCGCATCATGACCTCGTGGTTGCCGCGCCGGCTGCCGTAGCTGTTGAACGCGGCCTTCTCGACGCCCTTGCTGATCAGGTACTGACCGGCCGGGCTCTGGACCGGGAAGCTGCCGGCCGGGCTGATGTGGTCGGTGGTCACGGAGTCGCCGAGCTTGAGCAGCACGCGAGCGCCCGTGATCGCGGCGATCGGGCTGGGCAGCTTGCTCATGCCCTTGAAGAAGGGCGGCTGCTGGATGTAGGTCGAGTCGGCGCTCCAGGGGTAGAGATCGCTGTCGGCGACCGGGATCGCGTCCCAGCGCGGCTCGGCGGTCGCGTCGGCGTACTTGGCCCGGAACATCGCGGCGTCGATCGAGCTGGCGATCGTCGCGTGGACCTCCTCGTTGCTCGGCCAGATGTCGCGCAAGAACACCGGCGCGCCGCTCGGGTCGTGGCCGATCGGATCGCTGGCGAAGTCGATGTCGAGCGTGCCCGCGAGCGCGTAGGCGACGACCAAGGGCGGGCTGGCCAAGTAGGCGGCCTTGACCTTGGCGTGGACCCGGCCTTCGAAGTTGCGGTTGCCCGAGAGCACCGCGCCCGCGACCAGCTTGCCGCTGTCGATCGCCGCCTCGATCGCCTCGTCGAGCGGGCCCGAGTTGCCGATGCAGGTGGTGCAGCCATAGCCGACGTTGGCGAAGCCGATCTTGACCAGGGCGTCGGTCAGGCCGGCCTTGTCGTAGTACTCGGTCACGACCCGCGAGCCGGGGGCCAGCGAGGTCTTGACCCAGGGCTTGGTCGTGAGCCCCTTGGCGACCGCGTTGCGAGCGAGCAGACCGGCGGCCAGCATCACGGCCGGGTTCGAGGTGTTGGTGCACGAGGTGATCGCGGCGATGACCACGTCGCCGTGGCCGATCGCGTAGTCCTTGCCCGCGACCGGGACCTTGGTGCCGAGCTCGCTCGCGGCCAAGCCGTGGCCGGAGAAGCCGAGCGGCGCCGAGAGGCTGGCCCGGAAGTGCGACTTCATGGCGCTCAGGTCGACGCGGTCTTGCGGGCGCTTGGGCCCGGCCATCGCGGCCTGGACCTCGCCGAGGTCGAGCTCGAGCGTGTCGGTGTAGACCGGGTCGGGCGAGCTCGCGGTCCGGAACAAGCCCTGGGCCTTGTAGTAGGCCTCGACGTTGCGGACGTGCTGCTCGTCGCGGCCGCTGAGCCGCAGGTAGGCGAGCGTCTGCTCGTCGACGGGGAAGAAGCCACAGGTCGCGCCGTACTCGGGCGCCATGTTGGCGATCGTCGCCCGGTCGGAGAGCGCGAGGCTGTCGAGACCGTGGCCGTAGAACTCGACGAACTTGTCGACCACGCCCTTCTTGCGCAGCATCTCGACGATCCGCAGGGTCATGTCGGTCGCGGTCACGCCGGCGCCGAGCTTGCCCGTCAGCTTGAAGCCGATGACGTCGGGCGCGAGCATGTAGATCGGCTGGCCGAGCATGACCGCCTCGGCCTCGATGCCGCCGACGCCCCAGCCGAGCACGCCCAGGCCGTTGATCATCGTGGTGTGGCTGTCGGTCCCGACCACGCTGTCGGGGTAGTAGCTCTCGCCCTCGGCGACCGGCTTGTGAAAGGCGACGTCGGCGATCCACTCGAGGTTGATCTGGTGGACGATGCCGCGGCCCGGCGGGACGGCGCGGAAGTTGGCGAGGCTGTTCTGGCCCCACTTGAGGAACTCGTAGCGCTCGGCGTTGCGCTGGTACTCGATGTCGAGGTTCTGCAGCAGCGCGTCGGCGACCCGGCCCGAGACGTCGACCTGGACCGAGTGGTCGATGACGAGGTCGACGTTGACCAGCGGGTTGGCCTTCTTGGGATCGCCGCCGAGCTCGACCATCGCGTTGCGGCACGCGGCGATGTCGACGACCGCGGGCACGCCGGTGAAGTCCTGCAAGATCACCCGCGCCGGGATGAAGGGGATCTCGCTGCGCTCGGCCTTGGGCTGCCAGCCGGCGAGCGTGGTGACGTTCTCGTCGGTGACCAAGAAGCCGTCGTGGTTGCGCAGCGCCGACTCGAGCAGCACGCGGATCGAGAAGGGCAGCTTGGCCAGCGTGGTCAGGCCCTTGTCCTCGAGCGCCTGGAGGCGGTAGATGACGCCTTTGCGGCCGTCGGCGAGTTCGAAGGTGTCGCGGGAGTCGAAGGGGCTGGTCGTCACGCGCGGACTATAACAAAGCCAGTCGCCTCGCCTGTCCGCGGGCAATGCGAGTCCTTGCATGCGCGAAGACGGCCGAACTCACGCGGCCAGGGCCAGCGAGCGGGATCGTGGCCCGCGGCGTTCGGGTAGCTTCCCGCCGTGTCCGACGCGAGCAAGCGAATCCAAGGGGGCGAGTCGACCTCCGACCTGGTCAACTCCGCCCACCTCGGTGACAACAGTGATCTGTTCGCCCGACTGGCCGAGCTCCACATCCCGCCGCGGAGTCGGATCGCCGACGTGACCTACGGCAAGGGCGTGTTCTGGCGAAAGGTCCCGCCCGGGCTCTACGACCTGCATGCCTCCGACATCGAGCTCGCCGCCGGCGAGACTCGCGACATGTTCGTGCACTTTCGCGACGGTGTGGATTGCCGCAAGCTGCCCTACGAGGACGAGAGCTTCGACTGCATCGTGCTCGATCCGCCCTACATGGAGGGCTTCTTCCGCCGCGCCCAAGACCAGCGGGCCGGCTCGGGCACCCACTCGGCCTTCCGCGACGCCTACGCCGACGGTGGCCTCCACGAGCCCGAAGCCGGCGACCCCAAGTGGCACGACGCCGTCGTCGATCTCTACCTGAAGGCCGGGCTCGAGGCGCGGCGCGTGCTTCGTCGCGGCGGCCTCCTGGTCGTCAAGTGCCAGGACGAGGTCAGCGCCAACAAGCAGCGCCTGACCCACGTCGAGATCGTCACCGCCTACGAGGACATGGGCTTCTACTGCAAGGACGTGTTCGTGCTCGTGCGAGCCAACGCGCCCGGCGTCAGCCGCCTGCTCAAGCAGGTCCACGCGCGCAAGAACCACTCGTACTTCTTGGTGTTCGAGCTGCCCAAGGGCAAGGCCAAGCAGATCAAGAGCCTGCGCTGGTCGCCCGAGCGGCGCGAGCTGCCGGTGATCCCTGCGATTGGCGAGGTCGCGAAGCCGGGCGCGGTCGAGGTGGCGAAGGTCGCGAAGAAGTCGAGCAAGAAGGCTGCGAAGGTCGCGATCGCCGAGGTCCCCGAGGTGCAGAAACCACTGCCGATCGCGAAGAAGCCGGCGGTAGCGAAGAAGCCGGCGGCAGCGAAGAAGCCAGCGGCGAAGAAGCCGGCGGTAGCGAAGAAGCCGGCGGTCGCGAAGAAGAAGCCGGCGGTAGCGAAGAAGAAGCCAGCGGTAGCGAAGAAGCCAGCGGTAGCGAAGAAGCCGGCGGTAGCGAAGAAGCCGGCGGTAGCGAAGAAGCCAGCGGTAGCGAAGAAGCCGGCGGTAGCGAAGAAGCCAGCGGCAGCGAAGAAGCCGGCGGTCGCGAAGAAGAAGCCAGCGGTAGCGAAGAAGCCTGTGGCAGCGAAGAAGAAGCCTGCGAAGAAGAAAACCGGGCGATAAACCGCGGGGCCCATCGAAAGGGGCCGAAGCCGGCGGTCATGACCGCCAGCTTCTTTCACGTGCTTCAGGGAAATCCCCATTCGTCGTCAGCGGCCTCGATGATCGCAGCGACCGTGCCGACGATCATCCGAGGTCGGCGACGAACGCATCGATCGCCGCGACCTGATCCGCGAGCCCAGCCTTGTCGACCTCCACCCGCGCGAGGCTGGCGAGGTCCCGCGCACGCGAGCGGTCGCCAACGTCATCGCGCTTCGCCAGCGCCCGCGCGAGCGCGAGCTGAGTTTGCGCTCGCTCGCCCGGGGGCAGCCACTCGCTCGCGCTCACGTCGAGGGCTCGCTGACCCTGGGCGACGGCCTCGTCGACCTTGCCCTCGGCCAACGCGACCCTCGAGAGCCCGGTCAGCGGATAGCCGAGCTCGCCCGAGTCGGGGCCGAGCGCGGCCTCGATCAGCGCGATCGCCTTCTCGCAGTGCTCGCGCGCGCTGATCAGCTTGCCCTCGGCGAGATCGAGCTCGCCGTAGTTGCCGTGGACCAGCGCGAGGTCTTGATGATCGGGGCCGAGCTTGGCCAGCCAGGTCGCGTAGGCCTGATCGAAGAGCTCGCGCGCGCGGGTGTAGTCGCCGAGCCGAAGCCGGGCGTAGCCGAGGTTCGATTGGGTGGTCGCGGTCGAGGTGTGGTCGAGCCCGTAGGCGGCGATCCGCAGGGTCAGCGAGCGCTCGTACATCTGCGCGGCCTCTTCGAAGCGGTTGGCCGAGAGCAGGACCAGGCCGAGGTTCTCGAGCGAGGTCGACACCCGCACGTCGTCGGCCCCGTAGCGCGCCGTGTTGCTGGCCAGCAGCTTGCGATGGATCGCCTCGGCCTCGTCGAGTCGACCGAGCCGCTCGAGCGTGGCGGCGTAGTTGTTGAGCCGCATCGCGTAGGCCGGGCTGTCTTCGCCGTAGCAGGCGGCGAGGATCCGCAGGGCCTCCTCGGTGTAGCCGAGCGCGTCTTCGTAGTTGCCCTGGAAGTAGGCGTCGGTGCCGAGGATCGCCCAGGCCTTGGCGACGTCGGGGTGGTCGGGCCCGTAGGCGGCGTGCACCCGGTCGAAGGTGCGCTGGTGGAAGTCGAAGGCGCGCTGGAGATCGCCGCGCTCGCGCGCGACCGTGCCCAGGCGCGAGAGCACGCCGTCGAGCTCGGGCGCGTTGGGCCCGAAGCTGCGCTCGAGCACCTGCAGCGCCTGCGAGAGCGAGCGCTCGGCCGCCTCGAATTCGCTCTCGCGCACGTGGAGGCCACCGTCGTGCATCCACCAGCGGCCGCGCAGATCGTCGGGGTTGCCGATCCGCTCGATCAGCGCGTCGGCGACCTGGCCCCAGACCCGCGCCTCGGCCGGCTGGTTGAGGTCGAAGCCGATCAGACCGAACAAGTTGAGCGCCGCCTCGGCCCGCAGCCAGTCTTCGCCGGAGCGCTCGGCGGTCGCGTAGGCCTCGCGCAGCGCCTCGGCGGCGGCGTCGAGCTCCCGGGCTTCACGCTGGAGATCGGCGACCTGCAAGAGCGCGCGGGTCAGCGTGCGGGGTTGATCGAGCTCGCGCGCCTCGGCCTCGACCAGGCGCGCGCGCGCCAGCCCGGCCGCCGGATCGCCGAGCAGGCCGAGGGTTCGCGCTTCGCTCAGCCCGGCCGCCAGCTCGGTGGTTCGCTCGCGCTGCTCGGGGGTCGCCGTCACGTCGCCGCCCGAGCGGGCGAAGTCGCGGCAGCTCGCGATCGCGGGCAGGGCCTCGGCCGCGGCCAGCGATCGCTCGATCCGCACGCCCGAGTCGGGGCCGACCTCGACCAGCGCCGAGATGAACACCTCGAGCTCGCGCCGGCGCTCGACCAGGCACTCGCGCTGGAGCTCGAGCTCGCCGCTGCGGCCGACCGTTCGCTCGGTCTCGCAGGTGCCTCGCCAGGCGTCGGACCACTGCCCGGCGTAGGCGTCGAGCCGGCGCTCGAGCTGTCGGCTCGCGTGCGCGGCGAAGGGCATCTCGCTGGCCGTGAAGCGAGCGCGCAAGCTCGCGCGGCGCGACTCGTCCCAGGCGCCATCGAGCTCGTGATCGAGCGCGCAGACCGTGGCGCTCGGGTCGGCTTGGTCGACGTGATCGGCGAACCAAAACCCGGCCCCGAACACCAAGGCCGCGCCGGCGAGGTTGATCGACGCGATCCGAACCACCCGCTTGCGCCGACGGAGCGGATCGTGGGCCAGCGCGGCCAGCAGCGCGTCCATGTCCTCGTAGCGATCGTCGCTCCGGGTCGCGAGCCCGCGCAGCAACACCCGGTGGATGTGGCTCGAGACCGGCCGGCTCGCGTGCGTGCCATCGCTCGGCAAGGTCCGCATCCGACCCTCGGTGACCGAGAGCGAGAGCGAGGGCAGGTCGCGACCGGGGAAGGGCCGCTCGCCCCAGAGCGCCTCCCATAGCGCGATGCAGAACGCGAACTGATCGCTGCGCGGGCTGGCGCGCAGGCCGAGGTGCTGCTCCGGGGCCATGTAGGCCGGCGTGCCCATGATGCCGCCGGTCCGGGTCAGCGACACTTGCAGCGAGCGGCTGACCGGCTGCGCGTAGCTCTCGGGCTCGTCGTCGAGGGTCGAGACCGCCAAATCGGCGTCCTCGGCTTGGTCTCGATCGAGATCGTCGGCTCGACGCGCGAGCCCGAAGTCGACCACGCGCACGCTGCCCTCGGCGCCGAGCAGCACGTTCTCGGGCTTGAAGTCGCGGTGCACGAGCCCAGCCCGATGCGCGGCGGCGAGGCCTCGACCCGCGCCTTCGAACACGCGCAGGATCTCGGTGACCGGATGCGGACCGCGATCGATCCACGCTCGCAAGGTCTCGCCCGCGACGAACTCCATCGCGACGAAGACCCGCTTGGCGTGGGTGCCGACGTCGTGGACGGTGACCACGTTGGGGTGGCTGAGCCGCGCGAGCGCCTGGGCCTCGCGGCGGAGTCGATCGGTGGTCGCGGCCGCGTCGCCCCGACCGAGGTGCAAGACCTTGAGCGCGAGCTTGCGATCGAGCTCGGGATCGAAGGCGCTGTAGACCACGCCCATCGCCCCCGACCCGATCTGATCGAGCAGCACGTAGCGACCGACCTGCGCGCCGCGATGCAGCGGCATGCTCCCGCTCTCGCCCGCGCCCTCGGGGTTCGAGCTCATGGTCTCGTCGAGGTCCGAGCGCTCGCGTTCGCGCCGACGCCTCTCGTCGCGCGGAGGCTCGTCGCCCTGGCTGTCGAGATCACCCACCGACGACGAGAATGCCGCACACGCCCGCTGGGCTCAAATGCTCACGAGCAAGGGCCTTTTGGGCCGGTTTGCGGCCATTGCGCTGTCCTTCGGCGGGCGAAGGCGAGTACGATGAGGCACCGAGCTGGCGATGAGCGACAACCCCTACGCCCCACCTCCCCCGAGTCCGCCGAACCCCTACGGCGCTCCACCGCCGAACCCCTACGGCGCTCCGCCGAACCCCTACGGCGCTCCGCCGAACCCCTACGGCGCTCCGCAGGCGAACCCGCAGTATCAGAGCCCGAGCGGCGGCTTCAACCCCTACGCGCCGCCGCAAGCCGATCTCTACGTGACGCTCGGCGAGGGTGCGGGCGAAGGCATGCTGGCCGAGCGCGGCACTCGGCTCGGCGCCTCGATGCTCGATGGTCTGCTCTACGGGGGAGTCGCCGCCGTGGGTGCGGCGGTGGGTGCGATCTTCGACGAAGACGCGATCGTCCTCGTCGCCTTCGCCCTGATGACCGTATTGGCGATCTACCAGTGGTACTTGATCGCGACCACCGGCCAGTCGCTGGCCAAGAAGTGGCTGGGCATTCGAATCGTCCGGGTCGACGGCACGCCGCTCGGCTTCTTGTACGGGGTGTTCTTGCGCAGCTGGGTCACCCAGCTGGTCGCGGCGCTGATCCCCTTGGGCGGGCTGATCGATCCGCTGCTGATCTTTGGCGACGATCGCCGCTGCCTCCACGATCACATCGCCGGGACCAAGGTCGTCGTCGCGATCCCCGAGTCCTGATTCGCGTCCTGATCGAGTAGACGCGATGGCGTACAACCCCTATGCGCCGCCGAGTCGCGCGGCCGAGCGCGAGCAGCCGGCGATCGTCGGCGCGCAGGAGCTGGTCCTCGCCGAGCTCGGCACGCGGGTGCTCGCCAAGCTGATCGACATCGCGCTGCTGATCGCGATCGCCTCGCCCGGCTTCGTGCTGGCCCAAGCGGACGAGACCTCGGATCTCGGCGGCTACCTGCTGCTCTTCGGCCCGCCCGGGCTGTGGATCGCTCAGTGGGTGTTGATCAGCGTGAGCGGACAGAGCCTCGGCAAGCGCTGGATGGGCCTGCGCGTGATCACCAGCAAGGGGGCCAAGATCGGCTTCTTTCGCGGCGTGTTCCTGCGCGAGTGGGTGATGAAGGCCGGCAGCACGATCCTCTACGGCTTCCCGCTCTTGCTCGACCCCTTCATCGCGCTCGGCAAGACCCGCCAGTGCATTCACGATCACCTCGCCGACTCGCTGGTGATCGTCGCGGGCTCGGGCGGCGATCCCTATCGCTGAGCGCGTCGTTCGGCCTGCGGACGGACCAGCTCGCGCATGATCCGAAGCTCGCCGCGGGTCAGCTTGACCCAAACCAGGATCGCCGCGCAGCCGGTCAGCATCGCCGCGACGCCGATCAGCCCGGCCTCGGGCCCGAACTGCCCGCCGGTGATCAGTGGATCACCCGCTTGCTCGATCGCATACAAGCGCGGGCCCGCGTTGGTGCCACTGACCGGAAAGCCGAACACGTTGCCCTGAAAGAAATTCCAGGTGATGTGGATCCCGATCGGGATCGCCAGCTCGCCGGTCAGCAACAAGCCGAGCGCCAAGAAGCAGCCCGCGAGGCCGACGTTGAAGGTCGAGAGCGCGCTGGCGTTGGGGTTGTCGGCGTGGAGCAGGCCAAAGAGCGCCGACGAGAGCAGCGTCCCGAGCAAGAGCGCCGCGCGGCCGTCGATCTTGCCCCGCCAGGTCACGCCCTCGGCCATGTTGCGCAGGTGGTAGCCGCGGCTGAGCAGCTCCTCGTGAAAGCCGACCGCGATGAAGAGCAGCGCCGGGCCCAGCATCGCCACGAAGAACGAGCCCTCGTAGCCCTCGGGCACGACCTTGGTCGCGCGGATCTCGAGCCAGCCCGCCTCGAGCTCGACCAGGAAGACCCCGGCCAGCAACGCGGCCCCGAGCACGAGACCGAAGCCGAGGTCGAGGCACCAGCGGCGATCGAGGTGAAAGCCGAGCTCGGCGAACTCGCGGCGATCGAGCCACTTGGCGGCGATCCACGTGGCCGGCAGCGTGACCAGGACCGCAAAGACGGGCCAGAACAGCCACTCGGGCGTCGAGCCAAAGCTCTGCAGGATCACGACGTCGACGAAGCCGAACACGAAGAGCAGCAGCGTGTGGAGCAGGAGTCGCCACAGCGCGCGCAGGCGCTTTCGCTCGGGGTCGAGGAAGACGAGACGAAGCCGGGGGAAGGTGCCGGGCGTAGGGGTCATGGCGGGCACCTGCATGATGCCCGCAGAACCGGCTCGAGCCGGGATGGTTTCAGGGCACCACGAGCACGTCGCAGTCGGCCGCGGCGATCAGCTTCTCGGCGGTCGAGCCGAGCAAGAAGCGCGAGAGGTTGGCCGAGCCATACATCCCGACCACGACCAGCTCGCTCGCGCTGCGCGCGGCCTGCTCGGCGATCGCTCGACCGGGCTCGCCGAACACGACGAGCTCGGAGATCGACTTGTCGATCGCGCCGATCGTGGTGTTGACGAACTTGCCCAGATGATCGCGCTGATCGGCGTGGACTTGGTCGAGCGCTTCGTCGGCGTCGTGCTCGGACGCGAAGGCCTGCACGTAGGGCACGAAGGGCGAGTCGATCACGTGGACGATCGACAAGAGCCCGTCGATCTGCGCGCGCAGCCGAGCGGCGAACTGCAGGGCTCGGCCCGCGCTCTCGCTCCAGTCGACGGCGGTCAAGAGTCGGGTCGGCAGCGCGAGCGCGTCGGGCTGCTTGACGACCAGCACCGGGACCTCGGCGTGGCGGATCACTCGCTGGGCGGTGCGCCCGAGCAGCCGCTCGGTCGCGCCGCCGTGGCCTTGGCCACCGATCAGCACGCCGGTGATCTCGGGCTCGTGCATTCGCGCGTCGATGATCGCGTAGGGCCGGCCGCGGACGACCATCGGCTCGGGCATCAGCAGATCGATCTTGCCGCCGGTCGAGACCATCAGCTCGGCGCGGATGCGATCGAGCTCGGCCTGGAGGTAGCCGACGATCGCGTCGTCGCTGGGGATGTGCCGACGGGCCAGCACGTTCTCGTAGAGCCCCTCGTCGATCACGTGGAGCAGCTCGATCGACACCTCGCGGCCGAAGGGGAAGCCTTGCATGGCCAGCGCGAGCGCGCGGCGAGCGGGTGGCGAGAAGTCGAAGGGGACCAAGACTCGATCAGTCATCGCGCTCCGTGGGCCGGCGCTCCACGGGAGTGCCAGACGGCGGTCACTCTACCAGGGCGGCCGCCCGCGCCCCTGCGCACGCAGGGATTGCCGGCAATTGACGCTCCACCGGGCCCGCGCCTACCGTGGGCCATGGTTCGACTTCGCCTTCGCCTGCCTGCGCTCGCTCTGCTGACCCTGCCCGCCACCTCGCTGCTCGGCTGCAAGGGCGACAGCTCGGGCGACGACGAGATCGGCCAAGACACGGGCACCAGCGAGACCGCTGAGACCGGCGACACCGACCAGTACCACGCGACCATCCGCCGGACGAGTCACGGCGTCGCCCACATCACGGCCGACGACTACGGCAGCCTCGGCTTCGGCCAGGGCTACGCGTTCACGCAAGACAAAGGCTGCTACCTCGCCGATCAGGTGGTCAAGGTTCGCAGCGAGCGAGCCCGCTACTTCGGCCCCGGCGAGGGCAACGAGCACATCTACAGCGACTTCGCCTATCTGCATCTGCACGTCCTGCAGCTGGCCGAAGACCAGCTCCCGCAGCAGTCGCAGCAGATCCAGGACATCGTCCATGGCTACGCGGCTGGCTTCAACGCCGCGCTCGCGGCCGGGGAGATCGGCGGCGACTGTGATGGGAAAGATTGGGTCAAGCCGGTCTCGCCCACCGACCTCTTCGCCTATTACATCGACTTGGGCTTGCTCGCGAGCAGCCGCCAGGCGATCGCGGCGATCGGCTCGGCGCAGCCGCCCAACGGCGCCCCGCCGGCCCCGGCCCCGCATTTTTCGACGATCAACGCCTACCGCGGTCGGCTCGGCAGCAACGGCTGGGGCATCGGCAGCGACATCTCGTCGACGGGCCGCGGCATGGTCATGGGCAACCCGCACTTTCCTTGGGAGGGCGAGCTGCAATTGTGGGAGAGCCACCTGCGGATCCCCGGCGAGTTCGAGGTCTATGGCGTCGGCCTGCTCGGCGTCCCGGGCGTGTTGATCGGCTTCAACGACGCGGTCGCGTGGACCCACACCGTCTCGGACGGGCATCGGATCACGCTCTACGACATCAAGTCGCCGCCCGGTCAGCCGACCCAATATTACTACGACGACGAGATCCGCGACATGCAGAGCGAGGACTTCACGATCGCCGTCAAGCAGGACGACGGCACGCTGCAAGATCAGACGCGAACCATGTGGCGGACCCACTACGGCCCGATGGCCGCGCTCGATCCCTTCTATTGGACCGACGCCTTCGCGCTCTCGGCCCGCGACGCGAACATCGACAACTTCGAACTGCTCGAGCAGTTCTTCGGCATGAACAGCGCCAAGTCGCTCGAGGAATTTCAGCAGGTCCACATGGACGTGACCGGCATTCCTTGGGTCAACACGATGGCCGCCTCGGCCGATGGTCGGGCCTGGTACATGGACTCGACGCCGACCCCGAACCTCTCGCAAGCGGCGATCGACGCCTGGTATGTGCGCAAGGACGCCGGCTTCACCAAGGCCCTGGCCGATCAGGACATCTGGCTGCTCGAGGGCAACAACAGCCGCGACGAGTGGCAAGCCGATCCGGGCGCGCGCAGCCCTGGCTTGGTCGCGCCCGCCCACATGCCCAAGCTCGAGCGCAGCGACTACGTCTTCAACGCCAACGACAGCTACTGGATGACCAACCCCGAGCAGCTGCTGACCGGCTACTCGCCCTTGCATGGGTTCGCCGAGACTGGCCGGAGCGTGCGGACCCGGATGAACGCGCTCACGCTCGGGGAGATCGACGCGGGCAGCGGCTTCGCGGGCGCCGACGGCAAGCTCGACCTCGACGAGCTGACCGCCGCGGCGCTGAGCAACCGCGGCTACACCGGCGAGATCTTGCGCGATCAAGTCGTCGCGCGCTGCGAGGGCGTCGGGACCTGGGACGTCGACGGCACCATGGTCGACATCGCCGAGGCTTGCGACGTGATCGCCGGCTGGGACGGCCTGCTCGATCTCGACAGCGTCGGCGCCGTGATCTGGCGCGAGTGGATCGGCGACTCCGACTACGAGGTGACCTTCGACGCGGGCCCGCTCTTCGAGGTCCCCTTCGACGCCACCGCCCCGGTCGACACGCCCAACACTCT
>JAMHUH010000939.1:0-3937 GCA_035904925.1 Nannocystaceae bacterium | reverse complement strand
GGCCCCCTGCTCGGCCAGCCGCGCAACCAACAAATGATTCTGCAGCTTCCCGAGCGCATTCCGAGGCAGCGCATCACAGACCAGCACCGCCCGCGGCTTCTTGAAGTCCGCGAGCCTGTCCTGATGATGCTCGATCAGCTCACCGAGCAACACCTCCGCGTCGACGGGCCCGCTCGCGCTCGGGACCACGCAGGCGACGATCGCCTCGCCCCAGGTCGCGTCGGGCATGCCAACGACGGCGACTTCGCGGACGGCGGGGTGGGTGGCGAGGACCTCTTCGATCTCGCGGGTCGAGACCTTGAAGCCGCCGGACTTGACGATGTCGACGGAGCTGCGGCCGACGATGTGGAAGTAGCCGTGCTCGTCTTCGAAGCCGACGTCGCCGGTTCGAAACCAGCGCTCGCCCTCACGATCGATGACGAAGCTCTCGCCGCTGCGCTTGGGGCTGTGCCAGTAGCCGCGCATGACCCCGTTGCTGTGGACGATCAGCTCGCCGGTCTCGCCGACCTCGAGCTCGTTGCCTTGGTCGTCGACGATCGCGGCGTCGCAGCCGGGCACCGGCTGGCCGACGGAGCCGGGGCGGCGGACGCCGACGTAGGGGTTGGAGAGGGTGATGAGGGTCTCGGTCATGCCATAGCGCTCGAGGATTCGCTGGTCGGTGAGCTCGACGAAGCGATCCCAGAGCGCGGCAGAAAGCGGGGCGCTGCCGCTGACGAAGAGGCGGGCGTGGGCGATGCGGCGGCAGGCATCGAGGTCGCCCTCGAGCTGCTCGACCAAGGCGCTGTACATGGTCGGCACGCCGTAAAAGACGTTGGCCTCGTTGCCTTCGCCGGGGCCGAAGCGCTCGATCACCAGGGCGGGCGTGAAGCGGCGCTCGAGCAGCACGCACATCTGTTGCAGCACGGCGCCGTGGAGCCCGACGCACAGACCGTGGACATGAAAGAGGGGCAGGCAGAGCAGGAGCCGGTCGCGGGCGGAGCAGGCCCAGAGCCCGGTCAGAGCCCGGGTGTTGGCGATCACGGCCGCGTGGGTCAGCATCGCGCCCTTGCTCGGGCCGGTCGTGCCCGAGGTGTAGATGATCAGCGCGAGGTCGTCGTCGTAGGGGCGCAGGTAGTCGCCGGGCGTGGCGGCGAGCAAGTCGACGAAGCGAAAGCCGGGCGCGTCTTGGTCGATGGCGATTCGGATCGGCGGGTTGTCGAGCTCGGCCAGGGTCAGGGCTTCGTCGATCCGAGCCGCGTGATCGCGGTCGCCGATGATCGCGGTCGGGACCGCGTCGGCCAGGATGTGGGCGATCTCGGCGGCGAGGTAGCGGGTGTTGATCGGGACGTGGACGGCACCGAGGTAGTAGTTGCCGAAGAGCGCGATGACCAGCTCGAGGCAGGTGTCGGCGACGACGGCGACGCGATCACCACGAGTGACGCCGGCGTGCTGCAGCGCCATCGCGTAGCTGCGGGCCTGCTCGTCGAGCTCGGCCCAGGTCAGGGTCCGACCCTCGAAGTGGATGGCGACCGCGCTGCTTCCGGACTCGAGCGCGGCGAAGAGGTGGGCGGTCGACTGGCGGCTCACTTGCGGGGCTCTCCTGGGTCGAGTGTCGCATGCTCGTCGACAAAGCTCGCCGTGCGAGGCCGCCGACGATCGACCGTGAACTGGAATACGTCCGCGCGACCATAGTGGCCGGCGACGTCGAGGTTGTGCCGCTCTCGATCGACCTCGGCCAGGTCGAGCTCGGCCTCGACCAGGCCCGCGCCTTCGGCTGGTGGGACCAGCCATTCGCCCCGTGGGCTGGCGATCGCCGATCCGCCGGTCTGGAAGGGGCCCACACCGAGCTCTTCGCGCAGCACGAAGTCGCCGAGATCCTCGCGGCCGAGCAGGCCCGACGCGGAGATCACGAAGCAGCGAGCTTCGAGCGCGATGAAGCGGGTGAGGTCGCGGGTCAGCCGAGCGCTGCCGGGCCAGAGCGCGACATGGATCGCGGGTGCCTGCGCCCAGAGGGCGAGCCGGGCCTGCGGCATCCAGTTCTCCCAGCAGTTGAGCACGCTGATCGACACCCGACCCGCGCGCGGCAGCTCGAGCGTGTGGACCCGCAGGCCCGCACCGTCGCCGATCGCCCAGACCAAGCGCTCTTCCCAAGTCGGCATCAGCTTGCGGTGGATCCCGAGCAGGCCGCGACGTGGATCGATGGTCGCCGCGCTGCACCACACGCTGCCGCTCGCCGGGCCCTCGCCGCGCTCGACCAGGCCGACGACCAAGGCGATCCCGCGCTGGGCCGAGCGCTCGATCAAGGCTTGGAGCTCGCGACCGCTGGGTCGGACCGCCGCTGCGAGATATTGGGCATAGGCGGCCTTTTGATCGGCGTCATCGAAGCGCGCGCCGCCGGTCGTGCTCAGCCAGATCGGATAGCCAGGCAGGTAGGTCTCGGGCCAGGCGAGCAGCTCGATCTCGCGTTCGGCGGCCTCGTCGATGTGGGCGAGCATGCGTTCGAGCGTGGCGCTGGGATCGAGAAAGACCGGCGCGGCTTGGACCGCGGCGACTCGAACCAGGGCTTGCTCGTGGGTCTTCGCCATCGCGGCGACTCTACCAGGCGTGACGCGATCCTCGTCGGCTCTCGCGGGGCTCGATCGGAGCGCTGACGAGCTTCACGTCGGCGGGTGCGGGCGAGGAGGCGCAGCTCTTGGCATCTTCGCTTGGCACGGCCGTTGCTCTGGCGGGCGGCATGCACGACGAACATCCCCGCTTCTCCGCTCGCACTTGGATCGCCTCGCTCGCTTGCCTGGTTCCGATCGCCTGCTTCGATCCTGGCGACGACTCGCTCGCCACGGACACCGACACGGACACCGAGACCGACGCAGAGCCGGTCCAGGGCGAGGCGCCCGAGATCCTCTCGTTCACCCTCCAAGGCCAGACGGAGCCTGATCCGATCCTCGAGGCGGCGGCGCTCGAGCTCCTCGTCGAGCTCGCGCCGGGCGTCGCGGTCGAGGGGGTCGAGTTTTATCTCGACGGTGAATTGTTGATGCGCGACGTCGAGGCGCCCTATCAGACCTGGTGGATGGCGAGCGACGACTCGCTCGACGGCCAGCACGAGCTGGTCGCCCGCGCGTGGTCGAGCGGGGGCGAGGCTCGGGCGAGCCTCGAGGCCACGCTCGCGCTGCCGGCTTCGGGCGAGACGACTTGGCGGCTCGATGAGGCCCAGCTCGGCCAGAGCGCTTGGGCGCTCGAGCTTTGCGGGGATCAAGCCGTGATCGCGGGACCCTCGGGCTTGCGCTGGTTCGATCGCAGCGGCCAGCCAAGCGCGACGATCGAGCTGCCCCTCGCGGTCCAGGTGCTCGCGTGCGACGAGTCGACGGGCATGCTCCACGGCTTTGGCGTGCGCGAGGGCGAGCTGATCGAGGTTCGCCTGAGCCGACGCGGCGAACTCGACGAGTGGATCGAGCTCGGCCAGGTCTACGCGAGTCTGCACCTCTACGGGGCTGTCGTTCGAGGCGGTGAGACGGCGCTCGCGGGCGCTCGATGGGTGACGGACTCGACCCTGCCTTGGCTGGCCGAGTTCGACAGCCAGGGCCATCCTCGCTGGATCCGCGACTTCACGGACGACCCCTATTCGCTGAGCTTCGGGACCGCGTGGGATCTGAGCTTCGATGGCGAAGGCAACGTGTGGGTCGGCCTCGGTGTCGGTCGCGGCCCCGCGGCCCAGCGTGGGGTCGAGCTGCACACCTACGATCGCACGGGTGACTTGCTGCTCTTTCGCGAGCTCGAGGGTGACGCCGGGTCGGTGGCGGTCGAGATCGACGGCCAAGGCTCGGTGTTCGCAGGCACGACGCTGGCCGAGTCGACGGGCTCGACGGGCCTCGCTCGCTACTCCGAAGCGGGCGCCGAGCTGGGCAGCACGCAGTTCAGCGAGAGCGACTCGATCGCGCTGGCTGCTTGGCGAGGGCACGAG
>JAMHUH010000938.1:0-2161 GCA_035904925.1 Nannocystaceae bacterium | reverse complement strand
GACCGCGCCGATGTGGAAGGAACTCGCGCGCTCGCTCGCCGATCGAGCGGGTGATCCGGCGACGGAGCTCGCCCTGCTCGAGGCCTTCGGGAACGTCGAGACACGCCGCGGGAGCTACGCGGCGGCGCGAGAGCACCTCGAGCGTGCGGTCTCGCTGGCCGAGAGCCTGCAGGGCAAGGTCAGCACGCACCTCGAGAATCTCTACTATTCGCTCGGCGTGGTCGGCCTCGAGAGCGGCGACCTGGACGCCGCACGCACGTCGCTCGACGCGGCGCTCGCGATCGACGCCGATCTGGTCGGACCCGATCATCCCGCGTACGCGACCGTGCTCGCGGCGATGGCGAACGTGAACCACATCCGTGGCGACGCTGACACCGCGCTCGTCCAGGTCGAGCAGGCATTGGCGATCCGCCGCCGCAGCCTCGGCAGGAACAACCCCGAGACGCTCGCGTCGCTGGCCATGCTCGGGGTCATGCTCAAACGCGTGGGGCAGCAGCAGCGCGCACTCGAGGTCATGCGCGAGGCCGTCGCCGGCACGCGAGCGCTCGGCCCACCGACCCGAGAGCTCGGCCAGCTGGTGATGAACCTCGGCACGACCGAGATCTCGGCCGGAGAGCTCGCTTCGGGGGAGGCCCACCTGGTCGAGGCGGTCGCGATCCTCACCGAGACGCTGCCCGCCGAGCATCCGGAGCTCTCGAGTGCCCGGTCGAACCTGGCGACGTACTACCTGATGAGCGATCGCCCGCGAGATGCCGAGCCACTCGTGGCACAGGCACTGACCGCGGTGGAGCACACCGTCGGCCTCGATCATCCGACCGGCTCGGCCGTCCTGCTCGTGCAGGCCGAGGTCGACCTCGCGCTCGAACGACCGAGCACCGCACGCGAGCGATTCCAGCGCGTGCTGACAGCGCGTGAGACCTGGGCCGACCGCCTCGATTTCCAGCTGTTCCAGCCGCTGATGGGGATCGGCTCCGCCGAGCTCGCGCTGAACCATCCCGCCGAGGCGGATGCCGCGTTCAGGCGGGCGTTGGAGGTCGCGCAGGCGGATCCGGGGATTCCAGCGGCGTTCCTCGGCGAGGCCCGATTCGCGCGGGCCCGTGCATCGGTCCTCGTCGGCGGACCGACCGAGGCCGCGCTCGCGTGGGCGGACGCCGCGACCGAGGACTTTCGACGCGCCGAGGATCCATCGCGGGCCGCAGAGGTCGAACTCTGGCGCGCCGGGATCAGTGGCCGGCAGCGCGGAGCTCGGCGGCCCAGCGTGAGAGATCGCTGAGGGTCGTGCCGACGAGCCCGGCGTCGTCGGTGAGCTCGTGCATGCGTTCGCGCAGCTGCTCCAACGCGCGGCGCAGGCGGCTGCGCACGGTGCCCTCGGGCAGGTCGAGCGCCTCGGCCAGCTCGGGCCCGCGCATCTGCTCGACGTAGTGCAGCTCGACGATGACCTGCAGCTCGATCGGCAGGCGACGCAGGGCGTCGATCAGGAGCTGCTGCTCGCGTCGGGCTGCCACCGCGTGCGAGGGCGACATCTCGATGGCGGCGAGGGACTCGGTCAGCGGATCCCAGTCCTTGGCCCCGCCGTGTCGGCGGCGCAGCGCGTCGTACAGCTTGCTGCGCGCGGTCGCGAAGAGGTAGCCGCGGAAACTCTGCGCCCGCGCGACGGCCTCGCGGCTGCGCACGAGCGCATGGAACGTGTCCTGGGTCAGGTCCTCGGCCTCGGCGCCGAGCTTGCCCCGGAAGAACGCGTAGATCGAATCGAAGTGTCGGCGGAACAACTGGTTGCCCGCTGCGACGTTCCCGTCGCGCCATGCCGCGAGGAGCTCCAGGTCGTCGGACATCCGCCGCCGATGCTACCTCGTCGGCCGGGGCCTTTCCATGTCCGCGCCCGGGGGTTCGGGGGGCGTCGAGCGACGAAGCTCCTGGACTACCAGCCGACTTCGCAGACCCGTCCATCCACGCGGACCGTCCACTCGTACGTCTCCCCACCGCAGACGTTGGTCGACGTGCGATACGGAGTTTCGTTGCTGCACCCCTCGCCCTCCCAGCGAAGCAGCCAGCAGCCCGGCCCCGGGAGCTCGATGGTGGCTTGGGATGTGAATGCGATGCCCCCCGCGGGCAGAGTGAGCGCTTGCTCTTCGCTGCTGTCGCACGCCGTCGCGCTGATGGC
>JAMHUH010000937.1:0-20092 GCA_035904925.1 Nannocystaceae bacterium | reverse complement strand
GATTCAGCTGGTCCGCGTGCTGCGAAGCCCCGGCCCGATGCGCCAGCGCTCGATCCACGTGGTCGTGTCCGACGCCCTGCCGCCGCGAGTCCGCCAACAGCTCACCCGCGTCCGCGGCCTGACGATCTATCAACAAAACCCCGAGGTCCCCGAAGACCTCGTCGACCTGCGCCTGCCTCGGGCCGCGCGGGTGATCGTGCTGCAAGGCGGCTATCACCCCTTGCGGATCGCCCGAGCCGTCCACCACGCCTGCGTCCGCCTCGATCCCCAAGCCCGCAGCGAGACCATGAAGCGAGCCGAGCTCGGCCTCGCGCCCAGCGTGCAATCCCCCGCGCTCGCCGGCGATGAATCCAGCGGACACGCGGCCGTACCCGTGACCTTGGTCGAAGCGACCGAAGCCGACATGGGCGGCCTCTTCGAACCATTCTCGCGCTGGCTCGTCCCCGTCCCCGCCCGCCAGCTCGCCGACGCCTGGCTGGCCAACGCCTGCCTCGACCCCGCCTTCGGCGAGTTCTTCAACGACATGTTGGCGTTCCGCGACGGCAACTCGGAGCTCTACACCGTCGAGCTGCCCGAGCCCTTCCACGGCAAGACCTGGCGCGACGTTCGACGCTCGTTGTTCACCGCCCAATCGCGGGCCGGGATCGTGCCGATTGGTCTTTATCGAGGTTTCCACGGCACGCTCGCCTACGACGAAGCCGACGTGCAAGACAGCTCGCCCCAAGCCGAGATCGCCCGCCGCCTCCACGTCAACCCACCCCTCGATCTGGTCGTGCGCCCGGGTGATCGGCTGCTCGCCTTTGCCGAGGATGAAGCGGATCTGCGCAAGATGTTGAAGGCGCGCCGCTGATCCTTCGCGATCCTTCGGAAGATCCTTCGCGGACGATTCCGAGGATCTGAAGATCGTTCGCGGATTTTCGCGCTCCCGAAGTGGGGGGCTTCACGGGGAATATCGACGCCCCACGCTCGGCTCCCCCACTCGTGCTCGAACGCCAACGTCCGCCTCGGAGGGACGCCAACAGTCCCCGCCGCCCGAGTTCTCGAATGTCGGCGCCGCCGCAAACAAATGGAAAGCCTCATCGCGGACAGAGCAAGTCCGAGGAGAGAACCGCGGCGAAAGGATCGCAGAACGAACCGCGGCGAAAGGATCGCAGAACGAACCGCGGCGAAAAGATCGCAGATCGAACCGCGGCGAAAGGATCGCAGATCGAAAGAACGCGGCAAGCAGGATCACGCCGAAGAGATCCCAAAAACCGTACGCCGACGCGAGAACGAGGGGAGCGAAGCGAACCCGCTCTCCATTCCCCGCAAGGGCGAGACGGCCCGAGCAGGGGAACCATGCAACGTCCAGTCTACAGGGCCGGGAGGAGGGGGTGCCTCGAGCGAAGCTCGAGGGGGAGGCCGGCGGCCGGCCTCCCTAGAATGGCAAGCGGTCGGCCGAACAGCCTACAGTCACCGTATCGCGCCCGCCCGACGCAATAACTCCTGCACCTCATTCACAAACCCATTACGGCCGACCGCATCGTCGGCCATGGTCTCGGACAGCCCGTCGAGCAAGAGGGGCAGGGTGTAGGTCGAGGGGTTGCAGCAGAGCAGCCACTCGCGCATTTGGTCGTGCATGCCGGTTCGGGTGTCTTCGGCGCTTCGGCCTCGGCGCTGGCGGTAGCGTTGGTAGGTCGCTTCGATCTCGCGCAGGGTCGGGCCGAGGCTGCTGGTCAGGAGCTGGTTGATCTCGTCGTCGGTCTCGTCGCCGGTGTCGAGGACGGTGACGTTGTCGCCGTCGAGGACTCGCTTGAGCCGGATGAGCTCGCGGTCGAGCAGCTCGCGGATCACTCCGGTGTTGGTGTCGCGCTCGATCAGGGCGACCAAGATCGCGTCCTCGTGGAGGGGTCGGACCATCATGCGCGAGGGGCCGAAGTTGATCAGCAGCTCGCGCAGCGGGGCGGTCGCGGTGGTCGAGGCGACGACCATGCGGCGGACGGTCTTGGCCACGTCGTTGGCCGCGGCTGGTTGCAGGCCCGAGTGGGCGCCGTCACCCAGCGCGCCCTCGGAGTTGGCGATCATCGCTCCGCGCACGCCCTCGACCTCGGCGATCCCTCGGAGCAGCTCCAGCACTTCGTCGTCGCGGGACATCGCGGGGGGCGTCAATCGTAACCCATGATCTCGTCGCGGACTTGCTCGGGATCGTGGCCAGCGGCGATCGAGAGTACGGCCGAGGTCGCGCCCATGCCAACCATGACCAACTGTTGGCCGGTCTCGACCCGGGCGATCACGCCGTCGAAGACGTTGTAGCCGAGCGCGCGAGCAATTCGCGCGGCGCCGCGCATGTAGAAGCCCGCCAAGGTGACCAGCGGGGCGTTGGTCTGCATCTTCTCGGCCAGGACCTTGCCCGTGCTCGAGATGATCGCGACCCCGTTGACACCCTCGAACTCGAAGAACTGGCCGAGCATCAGCTCGCGGGTCTCGGGGTCGTCGAGCAGGCCGGTGGCCGAGTGGGTGGCGTCGGCGACGTGGTGGGCGTGGCGATGGTGGTCGTCGACGAGATCGATCTCGCCGGTCTCGCCCATCGTGAGCGGGGCAGTCGGGCGGCCGACGCTGCTGTCCTCGAGCTTGGGCTCGGGTTCTTCGTTGAGATCGGCGAACGAGGACTCGTCGTCGTGGCTGGTGCTGGCGCTGGCCGGATCCTCGCCGAGGATGCCTTCGTCCATCTGCCGCGCGGCCTCCATGAGCAGGCCGGTGCTCGAGCCCATGATCGTCCGCTTGGGCGGCGGCTGGTAGAGGACCTCGGTGAAGGTGCCGCGGCCGACCGCGAGCATCTTGTAGAAGGCCACCTCGCCGCGCCACTGCTGGAAGGTCGCGTGGACGATGTCGCCGTGCTCGAACCAGATCAGGCCTTCGCCGATCGGCGTGGCGATCTTGACCATCTTGTCGCGGCCCGAGAGCGCGACCATCTGCACGTAGTCGAAGAGCTCGACCTCGATCGAGTTGCCGTAGAAGCCCCGGCGCGGGCCGAGGTCCTCGACCAGGGCGATCAGGGTCGAGAGCTCGACCGGCTTCTCGAGCAGGCGGATGGTCGGCTGCTTGCCGTACTCGAGCCGGACCGACTCGGTCAGGTAGCCCGACACGATCAGCACCTTGGTCGAGGGGCTGTAGCTGCCGAGGTACTGGACCAGCTCGATCCCGTCGCCGCCCGGCATCCGCAGATCGGTGATGACGATGTCGTAGGGCTGCGTCCGCAGGCGATCGATGGCTTGCCGGACGGTGCTGGCCGAGTCGGCATGATGGCCAGACTTGCGGAGTCCGCGCTCGATCGCGAAGCGCAAATTGACCTCGTCATCGACCACCAACACGCGGATGGCATGCAGCAGGGATGCACGACTCGGCTCGGACACGGGGAGGCGCATCTTACCTGTCCTTTGGTACTAGCGACACCATCCTCTTTGGTCCCCTCCGAGGGGTCCCGACCCCAAGGCGGGCTCGCTTTCGCCTGGTTCGCGCGACTATGGCCATGTATGGTGAATCCACTATTATAAAACTGAGTTTTGTTAGTTTATGTCTGTACGGGATCGTCATTGTAAGTTTGACAGTGACACTGGAATCGAGAATTCATGCCGTATTTGGTCACTGATGACGCTCAGTGGCATAGGGGCATTTCGCCACATATTTTTCGTGTACGATTCCATGCACTTTGTACTTTACTGCGCATCGTGAACCCACTATCGTCGCCTCATGCCGATCGCACTGGAATCCCTCAATCTCGCCGACGCCGAACGCAAACTGTGTGAGGAAGCCCTCCGTAGCGCGGGCAGCATCGTCGAAGCTGCAAACCTGCTCGGAGTCACCCGCCACGCGCTCAAGCGGCGCATCGTCAAGCATCAGATCGAGTGGCCGCGCCCGCGCATGGCCAGCCTGCCGCGCACCGCCGAGATGCTGCGCCCGGTCCCCGCCTTCTGAGGTCCCCCACCTTCTGAGGCCCGGTTCCGAGGCCCCCACCTCGGCTCCATCGACGCTCGCACCCCCCTTTTGGCGAGCGGCTCCCATCATCCCCCGAGGCACGGCCCCGAGTCTGGCAGATCCCCCCGCCAGGTACCGGGGCCGAGCTATTTCGAATTCGGCTTCGAAGACTTCGCCGCGCGCTCGAGCTCGCCGACGATCGCGAGCATCCGAGTGTCGCCGGTCTTGCGGATCCCCTGCCGCGCCACCGCGAGCAGCTCGCCGACGCGGCTGGCCTGGCCGGGGATCGCGAGCATCCGCTCGGCGAGGCGCGAGAGGGTCTCGGTCGCCTCGATCCGCGCGGGTGAGTCGGGGTAGCGATCGGCGATCTGGTCGAGCTCGGCGTCGGCCTCGGCGACTCGATCGAGCTCGAGCAGGCAGATCGCTCGCAAGTAGCGAGCCGAGACCGCGGACTCCTTGACGACTCCGCCGGGCTGCTCCCAGATGGCGATGGCCCGATCGAGCGCGGCGATCGCCTCGAGCGGCTGGCCGAGCGCGTGATGGATCCTCGCGATCGCGCGCAGCGACTCGGCGCTCATCGAGTGCATCGGACCCATCGTCGCCTCGTGCACGCGCAGCGAGGCCTCGGCGAGCTCGAGCGCGCGCGGGAGCTCGCCGCGATCGGCCAGGGTCAGGTTGGTCGCGAGGTTGAGCTCGGTCAGCGCGGTGATCGGATGCTCGGGGCCGTAGGCGCGCTCGAGGATGCCGAGCGCTCGCTCGAGCAAGACGATCGCCTCGTCGTGCGCTTCGAGAGTGCCGTAGACGGTCGCGAAGTTGCCCAGCGCGAGCCCGAGGTTCGGGTGGCTGGGGCCGAGCGCCTGCTCGAGCAGCTCGACGCCGAGCCGGCTCTGCTCGATCGCCTCTTGGCCGTAGCGGCGCTTGTCGACCCGGATGATCACGCTGCCGTAATTCACGTGGCCCGAGCCGCGCTCGGAGGGGCCCACGTCGGCGCGATCTTGCAGGGCGAGCGCGGCCGCGAACGCCTGCGCCGAGGCGTCCATCTGGTCTTGCATGTACCAGTAGATCCCGGCGCTCGAGTGGATCTTGGCCCGCAGCTCGGGCCGGCCGAGGCGATCGGCTTCGATCTCGCCGTGGTGCAGCCATTGGCTGGCGATTTCGAACTCGCCGAGCCCGACCGCGTAGTCGTAGATCAAGAGCGCCGCCGCGAGCACGGCGATCTCGTCGTCGTTGGCGAGCCGGGCGGTGAAGAAGGCCCGCTCGAGCGAGTCGCGGGAGTCGGCGAACTCGCCGAGCTCCTGCTCGACCCGTCCACGAGCCAGCGCCGCCCGAGCCTCGGCGTCGGGCCAAGCCAGCGTGCGGGCGCGGGCGTCGGTGGCCAGGGCCAGCTCGCGGATCTCGCGAGCCTTGCCGCCGTCGGCCCAGGCATGGACGGTGGCCGCGTCGTGCTCGATGGCCACGACGGCGGCGGCCAACTCGGGATCTTCGGGAGCTCGCGAGTTCGAGCTCAACCACGTCCGATCGCTGCAGGGCGTGAGTCGGGGCAGGCCCTCGACCGCCTCGACGGCCTTCTCGACCACGGTCGCGTCGGCGCCCTCGAAGAGCTCGACCAGCGCGGTGAAGCCATGCATGCGCTGATCGAGGCAGGTCATGCGGCGGTCGAGCATGTCGCTCGACTGCTCGTGGCGAAGCTCGCTCGCCTCGCACGCGTCGAGCCGCGAGGCCGACCACTGGGCCGACCAGCGATCGAGCTCGGCGATGACTCGCGTCGCGCTGTCCTCGGCGTAGACGAGCCCGCTCGCGTCGAAGCGCAGGCGCAGCGCGTCGGCCCGCGCGGGCGTCCAAAACTCGCTCATCGGCGCCGCGACCTCCTGGCAGGGTGGCTGGACTCGCTCGGGCTCGGGCCAGAGCAAGCCGACGCCGAGCGCGGCCGCGCCGGTCAGCGCGAGCGAGCCGATCGCGAGCGCCCAGCGACGGGTTCGGACCCGCGGGTCGTGGGTCAGCGCGTCGAGCAAGCGGGTCATGTCGGGCCAGCGCGCCGCGGGATCGGCCGCGAGTCCGCGGGCGATCACGCGGCGGATCCAGCTCGGGACCGGGCGCGTCGTCGGCTCGCGCAGCTCGGCGTGGGTGATCGCGAAGAGCACCGAGAGCGGGTTGTCGCCCGCGAAGGGCCGCTGGCCGAACAAGCACTCCCAGAGCGCCACGCAAAAGCCGAACTGATCGGAGCGGGCGTCGGCCGCTTCACCGCGCAGCTGCTCGGGCGCCATGTAGGCGGGCGTGCCGAGCAGCGAGCCCTCGACCGTCAGCCGCGACTCGAGCAGCGAATTCGACGAGAGCGTGTCCTCGATCGAGCGCTCGGGCTCGGCCCCCTCGCTCGATCGCGTCGCCGAGTCGTCGGGCTCGCCCGCAGCCCGGACCAGGCCGAAGTCCATCACCCGGACCTGGCCCGCGTTGCCGATCATCACGTTGTCGGGCTTGAAGTCGCGGTGGATCAGCCCGCCGCGATGCGCCGCCGCCAGCCCGCGACCGGCGGCCACGAACACCTCGAGGATCTCGGCGATCGATCGCGCTTGGGCCTTGGCCCAGTCGGCCAGCGTGGCGCCGTCGATGAACTCCATCGCCATGAACACGCGCGCCTGGCCCTCGGCCTCGCCGACCTCGCCGACGTCGTGGACGGTGATCACGTTCGGGTGCGAGAGCCGAGCCATGGCCTGGGCCTCGCGCAAGAGCCGTTGTCCGTGCCGCTCGCCGTGGAGCAGCTTGAGCGCGACCTTGCGATCGAGGTCGGGATCCCAGGCCGCGTGCACGACCCCCATCGCGCCCGCGCCCAATTTTTCGAGGATCACGTAGCGGCCGACGGTCTCGCCGCGGGCGAGCTCGCGCGCGGGGAGCCGAGCGTAGCCGCCACCCGAGCGCTGCCGGACCCGGCTGGCCAGCGTGGCGTGGGCGTCGAAGCCCTCGTGCGAGCGCGACTCGTCGAGCTGCGCGAGCCGGGCGACCTCGTCGTCGTCGCCCATCTCGGTCCGATCCGAGAGGTCGTCGAGCGGCCGGCGAGGCTTGGACGGCGCCACGCAGGCAGGGTATCAGGCGTCGACGCGCAGCGTCTCGGCCAAGCGCTGCGCGTGGCCGAGCACGGCGTCGCGCAGGGCCACCGGCTCGACGTGGACCAGCGCGTCGCCGATCGAGAGCAGCCGACGGGCCAGCTCGCGGCAGGATCGGTAGGCCATCCGGCGCTCGAGCAGCTCGCCCTCGACGATCCAGCGATCTTCTTGGCCGGCGTCCCAGGTGTTGTGGTGGACCCAGCGGGCCATCGGCGCTCGAATGCGCAGGATCGCGGTGTCGGGTCGATCCTCGTCGATCCCGAACGCGGGGTCGTGGTCGCCCCAGATCCGCTCGACCTCGGGCATCGACTCGCGCGGCTCGAGCCCCGCGATCGTGGCCGCGCCCTCGATCTGCGCGACCCGAAAGCTGCGCGGCTCCGCGTGGGTCCGCGACCACGCGCGCAGGTACATGTTGCCGTCGTGGAGGCGCAGCTGCCAGGGCTCGACGTCGTGGATCCGGGCGCCGCCGTCCGGGCTCCACGGGCTGGCGTAACGGATCTGCACGACCTGCTTGCCGATCGCCCGCAAGAGCACGGCGAGGACCTCGGGGTTGGTCCGGCTGCCCGTCGTCAAGGTGGCGACCAGCGAGCCGGGTCGAGCCTGACCCGGGACGCGGCCGCGATCGCGGATCTCGGCGTCCATCTGCTCGGCCAGCCTGCGCAGCCGGCTGGTGATCTCTTCGTCGGCGAAGGGGGCGAGCAGCGCCTCGGCGAACATCACCGCGGACAGGTCCTCGGGGTCGGGGTCGGTCATCGGCAGCGTGAAGTGGGGGTCCTCGAGCACCCACTTGCCGGCCGTGCGATCGAACTCGACCGGCGAGTCGCATGCGTCGCGCAGCCAGGTCAGCGCGCGCTGAATGGAGGGATGCGAGACCTGAGCGACGCTGGCGAGATCCTCCTTGGTCGCCCCGCCCGGGTGCTCTCGCAGATGGCGCAGCAAGATCCGCGCGGTGTCTTTGACGAGCTCGGATGGGCCTGCGCTCATGGGCGGGAGCCTACCAGTGTCTGCAAGCCGCAGGGATTGGGGGCTCGGCGTCGCGAAGGTCGTTCAGCGATTCTCGACAGCTCGATGGAATCGCGCGCTCGCTACGGGCTGCTAGGGTGTGTATTGCACGAGCGGCCCGGAATGCGACCGCAATGCACGGATGCCGGCCCGGACCCGGCAGATCTGCCGGCCTGACTCCGGCTCGAGGGCCGAGGGTGTGGCCATTGGACCAAGACTGGCTGGTTCCTCCGAGCCGACCTGGCATTCGTGCCGGGTTCGAAGCGGCAGACGATCACTCACTGGGCTTTCGGCCAGTTCAGCGCAGCGAGGGTGGCTCATTGGCGAGACTATCAACATTGCTGGGATCGCAGCGCTGGCGCGATTCTGCGATCTCTTGGTCGAAAGGCCACCTCTGCGCGTGGCGGCGTGAATCACAGCACCCCGAGCAGGAATTTCTCCGTCCGTATTTCGTGTGGCGAATCCAATGTGCTATGGTCTGCCCGTGTCCAGTTTCGAACGCGACTTCAACTCCGCAGTGGAAGCCGTCGAGCGCGACGTGTTCATCAACCTCGTGTGCGAGAACCCGCAGCTGACCCTCGCCGAGCTGACTCGACTGGGCAAGGGCAAGTTCGCCAGCCTGCTCGGCAGCGTGTCGGTCGGCGACATCATCGAGGGTGGCCGCGGGCCGATCCGCACGAGCGAGACGAGCATCCACGCCGAAGCCACCAGCTCCGCGCGCAAGCCCGGCAAGGGCAAGCCTGGCAAGGGCGGCAGGGCCCGCGCCGTCAACACCCGGACGCCCGAGGGTCGCAAGGCCTACGACAACGCGGTCTACGACGTGGTCAAGCACGCCGAGACGCCGATCAAGGCGCCCGAGATCACCGCGAGCGTCGGCGGCACGGCGCTGCAAGTCCGCAAGTCGCTCGCGCGCCTGATCGAGTCGGGCGCGGTCACGTGGGAGGGCAAGGCCCGCGGGATGCGTTACACGATCTCGGGCTAGTCCGAGGGCTAGTCCGAGGGCTAGTTCGAGTTCGAACTGGGGTTCGTACTCGCCAGCCAGATCGGCAAGGTCGGCTCGAGCCCCTCGGCCTCGAGCCGCAGCTTGGCTTCCTTCATCTCGTCGGCGCGCTTGCCTGCCTGGTCGAGCAACACGACCAGCGGATAGCTGCCGGCGACGGGCTCCCAGCGGGCGCGAAGATCGTTGTACTCGTCCATCCGCGCGGCGAGCTTCCAGTCGTCTTCCTTGAGCTCGAGGATCCGGACGTCGCCGATCATCGAGCTCGGGTGTTGGTTGCCGAGCTCGAGGTCGAGCCGCTTGCAGGGCTCACACCAGTCGGCCGAGAAGAGCACGACCACGCGCTTGTGCTCGGCGCGAGCGGCTTGGTGAACGCGGTCGAACATCGCGCCGAGCGGCTCGTCGTCGACCGGCCGGAGTCGACGCAGGTCGTAGCCGACGAGCGGATCGTCCTCGCTCGCGGCGGCGACCGTCGCGGACTTGGGCGGTGCCTCGCTCTGCGCCGGCTCACAAGCCGCGAGCGTCCACGCGATCATCGGACTCAGCAGCCAGCGGCGCGCAGCAACCATTTGAAGGCGACATAGCCGAGCCTCCACAGCGTGGCAACGTCGTGACGACGCATCGAGGCGCCTAGTCCGCGCTCGCCGGAATCTTCACCTCGCGAGGCGCGTGGGCTATGCACTCGACCGATGCCTGTCTCGTCGTTCTCCACGCCGCGGTCCACGGCGCACCGGGTCGTCGCCGCGCTCGGCTGCATGGTTGGCCTCTCGGGCTGTCCGCAGACCGACACTGTCCCCGCCGGAGATCGTCAGGCTTCGCGCGAGGCCGACGACCATGCTGGCTTCGACTCGGTCGCGGCCGAGTCGGAGGCCGATCCCGTGGTCGAGGTCGCCGAGACGAGCGGCGCGGTCGAGCCCGCGGCGACGAGCGAGACCAGCGAGAGCGAGGGCGACGAGACCAGCGGCGAGCCGGCCGAGCCCACCTCCGATCTCCCGCAAGCGCCCGCCGACTACGGCGTGTTCAAGTTCGCCGACGATCCGCCGAGCGAGGCGGAGCTGACCCTGCGTGGTCTGGCTGGCTACGAGATCGTCGCGGTCCATGCCCAGCCCGACATCGAGTCGACCAAGCTCGGGTTCTTGCGGATCGGCACGCGCCTGCGGGTGACCGAGAAGATCAGCAAGCCCGACTGCCCCAAGGGTTGGTACGAGCTCGAAGGTGGCGGCTTCGCCTGCGCGAGCAAGGGCTTGGTCGTCGACAAGAAGGATCCCTACCTCGGCTATCAACCGGCCAAGGCCCGGACCGACAACCCCTTTCCTTATGACTGGGCCTACGTCCGCCGCTGGAACGCGCCGATGTGGTGGCGAGTGCCGACCGCCGAAGAGGCGGCCGAGGCCGAGAAGCAGCGGGCCGTGCTCGAGGCTCTGCGCGAGGGCAAGCCGCTACCGGGCGAAGGCGGTGGCAGCAGTGGTGGTGGCAGCAGTGGTGGTGGCAGCGGCGGCGAAGAAGGGCCCGACGATCTGCCGAGCGTCGACGATCCCGAGGCCGAGTCGGCGCCTCCGCCCGAGCCGGCGCCGCCGCCCGATCCCGTCGAGCCGACCGAGCCGCCCGAGCCGATCAAGCTGCCGCTCAACCCCGGCTCGCCCTGGCTCGAGAAGGGCTTCTTCGTGTCGATCGGCGAGGAGGTCCGCGAGGACAGCCGCAGCTACTGGCGGACCGCTCGCGGCGGGCTCGTGTCGAAGAGCGACGCCTACCCCTACGGCGCCAAGGACTACTCGGGCACCGTGCTGACGCCCGACATGAATTTCCCGGTCGGCTTCGTGATGGTCAAGGACGGCACGAAGCTGCTGGACCTCGACGAGCAGGGCAAGACCAAGGTCGTGCGCAGCGTCGAGAAGCGGGCCTTCCTCGACGTCGAGGACGAGGTCGAGCACGCCGGCAAGACCTACATGCGCACGGTCGACGGCTTGCTGGTCAAGAAGGACGTGCTGCGGATGCCCGACCTCCAGCCGATCCCCAAGGGCCTCGATCCTTGGGATCACTGGATCGACGTCGACATCGCCAAGCAGATGTTGGTCGCGTACGAGGGCGCCCGGCCGGTCTACGTCACGCTGATCTCGTCGGGCAAGAAGGGCAAGCCCGAGGAGCCCTTCGAGACCCCGATCGGCCGCTACCGGATCTACAGCAAGCAGATCACCTCGAACATGGACGGGGCGACCGCGACCGACGGCAACTACGCGATCCAGGACGTCCCTTGGGTCATGTATTTCCAAGGCAGCTACGCGCTGCACGGCGCGTTCTGGCACGAGAGCTTCGGCTCGGTTCGCAGCCATGGCTGCGTCAACCTCGGTTCGAGCGACGCTCGCTGGCTCTTCTTTTGGACGACGCCCTACTTGCCCGAGTCGTGGCACGGCATTCACGCCAGCGACGACAACCTGGGCACGACGGTGATCATCCGCGACTCGAGCAAGTGAGCGCGTGACATGGTCGTCGCGCAGGCGTGAGCGCAAAGCCCGGATCGGGCTCCGACGTGGGGCGTCTCACGGCACCGCCGCGGCTTCGGTCGAGGATCAGTCTTGGACTCGCGCGGCCCGGCAAGTAGACAGCAGCCGAATCTTCGGGCGTCCGTCGGCGGCGAGCCGGTCCTCGTGACCACCAGGCACCTATCCGACGACCCCGAGTCACTCGCTCGGCTCGCCTTCGCGAGTCCGCGCCCACAGAAAGACCGATCCAATGACCGATTCCACGTTTGGCAAGTTGAACGCCCAAGTCCGCAAGGGCTCGGGCAAGGGCGTGTCCCGCAAGCTCCGCGCCGATGGCAAGCTGCCCGCCGTCATGTACGGCAAGGGCAAGGACAACCTGCTCTTGACCGTCGACGCTCGCGACCTTCGCCACGCGCTCGACCCCGAGCGCAAGCTCAACACCTTCTTCAGCGTCACCGTTCAAGGTGAGCAGGGCGAGTCGGTCGAGCAGTGCGTCATCGCCGACTACCACGCCGATCCGATCCGCGATCAGTTCCTCCACATCGACTTCCTGCGCGTCGATCCGGAGTCCGAGATCGTCACCCGCATCCCGGTCGAGTACATCGGCCGTGCGGTCGGCGTGGCGCTCGGCGGCAAGCTGCGGACCCACCAGCGGACCGTGCGGATCGCCGTCAAGCCGGGCGACATTCCGGTCAAGCTGACCATCGACGTCACCCCGCTCGAGTCCGGCCAGATCATGCGCATGCACGAGCTGAGCATCCCCAAGGTCCGCCTGCTCGAGAACCCCAACGTCGTGGTCGCCCACGTCGAGCCGCCGCGCGTGGCCAAGGTCGCCGCCGAGGAGCCCAAGAAGGCGGCGGGCAAGAAGAAGTAGGCCGAACATGGTCGAGGCATCCACCCCCTGGCTCATCGTCGGTCTGGGCAACCCAGGCTCCGAGTACGCCAAGAACCGCCACAACGTCGGCTTCATGGTCGTCGAGCGGTGGGTGGATCGTCATGCGCCCGTCGGCGCGGGCCCGATCAGCTGGAAGAACCAGTGGAAGGGCCGATCCTGCTCGTTCCAGGCCGAGCTCGACCGTCAGCGGATCCGCTGCGTCGCGCTCGAGCCCCTCACCTACATGAACCGCTCGGGCGAGTCTCTCCGCGCAGCGGTCGATTTCCTGCGCATCGGCGTCGATCGGATGATCGTCGTCCATGACGAGCTCGACTTCGAGTTCGGTCGCCTCGGCGTCAAGCGAGGCGGCGGCCACGGTGGCCACAACGGCTTGCGCGACCTCATCAAGCAGCTCGGCTCGCCCGAGTTCATCCGCGTGCGGGTCGGCATCGGCCGGCCCGTCCACGGCGACGTCAGCCATTGGGTGCTCTCCGACTTCGCGGGCGACGACGCCCGCGAGCTCGACGATCTCATCGATCGGGCGCAAGCCGCCCTCACGTGTCTACTCGCGGAGGGGCTTGCCTCCGCCATGAACCAATTCAACCGCTCACCGACCACGGGCGCGCTTCACTGAGCGCTCGGGTCGTCTGCTTTCACGGCCCTCCGGGCCTGAACCCCAGCTTCACGGCCCTCCGGGCCTGAACCAGCTCCACGGCCCTCCGGGCCTGACAGGAACCTTCACCGTGACTCCTCAACAATTTCTTCTCGCGATTCCGGCAGCCGGCGCCTTGGCGCTGATCTACGCCGGTGCGACCACGATGTGGATCAAGGGGCGCGACCCCGGCAACGAGCGCATGCAGAGCATCGCCGTCCAGATCCAACGTGGCGCAATGGCCTTCTTGAAGGCCGAGTACCAGGTCCTGGCGATCTTCATCGCCCTGGTCGCTGGTGGTCTCGACCTGCTCAACGTCAACGAGCCGACCTCCGACTGGACGGTCGCGCTCTCCTTCGTCGCCGGCGCGTCCGCGTCGGGCCTCGCCGGCTACTTCGGCATGCGCGTGGCCACGATGGCCAACGTGCGCACGGCCGCGGCCGCGCGGACCGGCCTGCCGCCCGCGCTCCAGGTCGCCTTCCGCGGCGGCGCGGTGATGGGCATGAGCGTGGTCGGCCTCGCGCTGATCGGCCTCGGCTCGCTGTTTTGGTTCTACCTCGGTCACTTCGGCGTCGACGTGACCGCGCTCGATCAAAACGACGGCTACTTCCAGCTCTCGCGGATCATCAACGTGCTCGCGGGCTTCTCGATGGGCGCTTCGTCGATCGCTCTGTTCGCGCGCGTCGGTGGTGGCATCTACACCAAGGCCGCGGACGTCGGCGCCGACCTGGTCGGCAAGGTCGAAGCGGGCATCCCCGAGGATCACTTCCTCAACCCGGCGACCATCGCCGACAACGTCGGTGACAACGTCGGCGACGTCGCGGGCATGGGCGCCGACCTGTTCGAGTCCTACGTGGGCGCGATCATCGGGACCATGATCCTCGGCGCGGTCGCGGCCTCGGGCACCTTCGAGCTGACCTTGCTGCCGCTGATCCTGGCGGCCGTCGGCATCGTGGTCTCGATCATCGCGACCTTCGTCGTGCGGACCAAAGAGGGCGGCAACCCGCAGCTCGCGCTCGACGGCGGCTCGTTCGGCGCGGCGATCATCATGCTGGTGCTGAGCTGGTTCATCATCGACTGGTTCGTCAGCTCGGCCGTCGCGGCGGGCCACCCGATCATGCTCAGCGTGGGCAAGCTCGGCCTCGTCGAGATGAACACCTTCTACCTGTTCTACCCGATGGTGTTCGGCCTGATCGCCGGCGCGCTCATCGGCCTGATCACCGGCTACTACTGCTCGAAGGACAAGGGCCCGGTCAACAGCATCGTCGAGCAGTCCAAGACGGGCCCGGCGACCAACATCATCGCCGGCATCGGCGTCGGCTTTCAGTCGACGGCGATCCCGATCTTGCTGATCGCCGGGGCGATCTACGGGGCCAACCTCTACGCCGGCCTCTACGGCGTGGCCTTGGCCGCGCTCGGCATGCTCTCGACCACCGGCATCCAGCTGGCCGTCGACGCCTACGGTCCGATCTCCGACAACGCCGGCGGTATCGCCGAGATGAGCGGCCTCCCGCACGACGTCCGCGAGCGGACCGACAACCTCGACGCGGTCGGCAACACCACCGCGGCGATCGGCAAGGGCTTCGCGATCGCCTCGGCGGCCCTCGCTGCGCTCTCGCTCTTCGCGGCCTACCAGGGCCTCGCGCTGGGCAGCCACCCGATGCTGCTGACCGACCCCGACGTGCTGATCGGCCTCTTGATCGGCGGCATGTTGCCCTTCTTGTTCTCGTCGATGGCCATGAACGCCGTCGGCGCGGCCGCGATGGACATGATCGAAGAGGTCCGCAGGCAGTTCCGCGAGATCCCGGCGCTGCGGGCCGCCCTGACCTTGGTCGCCAAGGCCGAGCTCGAGGAGCGCAAGCTGACCGACGAAGAGGACGCGCAAGTCCTCGCCGCCGGCAAGCTGACCGAGGTCGAGAAGTGCGTGGCGATCTCGACCAAGGCGTCGATTCGCCGGATGATCCTGCCGGGCGTGCTGGCCATGGCTTCGCCGATCGTGATCGGCCTGTGGTCGCCCTACGCGCTGGGTGGCTTGCTCGCCGGCACCTTGGTGTCGGGCGTGATGCTGGCGATCTTCATGTCCAACGCCGGTGGTGCGTGGGACAACGCCAAGAAGCAGGTCGAGGGCCAGAAGCGCGACGCCAAGGCCAACACCGGCAAGGGCTCGGAGCGGCACAAGGCCGCGGTCATCGGTGACACCGTCGGCGATCCCTTCAAGGACACCGCCGGCCCCAGCCTCAACATCCTCATCAAGCTGATGACGATCGTCGCCGTCGTGCTCGCCCCGCACATCAACGTCGACAAGGCCGCCAAGGCGGCCGACGAGGCCGCCAAGGTCGAGAAGGCCGGCGCGACCGACAAGGCCGCGACCGACAAGGCCCCCCCGGCTCAGACTCGCTAGTCACATCGGCTGGATTCGGCCGAGCTCGAGCAGACGCGCTGGAGGTGCTCCTCCAGCGCGTCTTTGCATGCGTCGACCCGGACAAATCTCGGCGCGGCTGCTACCTTGCTCGTCCGTGCGGCCTGGTCCGAGCGATCGCAAGCCGATTCGTGATCCCAGCCGCCGTCGGCGTTTCGCGAGTCTGCGCGCGGCGTTGGTCGGGACGGCGGTCGGGCGCGACTTCGATCTCGCCCGCTTGCGCACTCTCGCCGATCTCCAGGCCAGCGTGCCGCTGCTCGATCGTGAAGCCCACGCGGCGCGCGTCACCGCCAGGCTGGGCTTCGATCTCGCCGAGCTGCCGGAGGCCGAGCTCGGCGCGGGTGAGCTCGACCGGCCGACGCTGCTCGAGGTCTGGCGGCAGCGCTCGAGCGAGGCGGGCCCCGAGCGACCCAGGCCGCGTCGGATCGCGTTGCTGCGTGCGCCGGGTGACGATCCGCTGATCGATCGTCTGCGCCTCGACGACTTCGCCGCGTTCGCGCCCGGGCTCGAGCTGCTGCGCGTGCCCAGCCTCGACGCGGACCCTCGCGCCCAGCTCGACGCGCTGCGTCGCTTTCGACCCGACACCTTGGTCATGCCCAGCCTCGCGACCTGCAGCTGGCTCGAGGGCGCGTTGCGGACCCCGCTCGAGCGCCAGCTCGACAACCTCCATTGGCTCTTCGCCGAGTCGGATCTCGACCAACGGATCCGCAGCCGACTCCCGGTGATCAACGCGGGCTGGATCCACGAGGCCGGCCGGATCGGCTTGCCGACCCGACGGAGTCCTTGGCAAGGCTTCTCGCTCGCGACCCGCAGCTTGTTGATCGAGCTGCTGCCCCATGGCGATCCCGAGGTCGACCCGCGCCAGCGCGTGCAGGACCGGACCGTGCTGCCCGAGAACGCGGTGCTCGGCGAGCGCTACGAGCTCGTGCTCAGCTCGCCGCTGGGCTTCTTGCGCTTTCGCAGCGGCTTGCACGTGCGCGTGGTCGGGTTCTTGCCCCCCGCCGACAGCGAGGACACCTTGCCGCGGCCGCGCGTGCTTCGGCTCCCGCCGCCGCCCGCCGACGTGTCGCTCGAGGGGGTGACGCTGGCGGGCGCTTGGCTGACGGCCAGCGTCAGGCAGGCGTTCAACCGCGAAGATCCGGCCCTGGTCGCTGGCGAGATCGCGGCCGATCGGCTCGACGATCCGCGTGATCGCAGCAAGTCGGGCTCGCTCGAGCCCTTCCACGAGACCGAGCTCGGCGCGAGTCGGGTGGGCGCTCGAAGTCAGGGCCCCAAGCCGCGTGCGTTGGTCGTTCGCGTCGAGGTTCAAGGTCAGACCGACGCAGCGTTCGCGGCGCGCCTGGCTCAGCGGATCGACGTCGATCTGCGCGGGCGATCGGCGGCCTACGATTGGCTGCGCGGCCGCGGTGACCTCTGGGATCTCCGGGTCGTGGTCGCAGAATCGGGTCGGGCGAGGCGCGCCCGCGACCAGCGAATTCGTGCGCTCGACGGGTCAGTCGAGCGACCGACCGTTCGAGTTCGTACAAACCTCTGACAATCCTCGGACGCCTCGTTAGCGCCTAAAACTGCGGAAACACGATTGGTTTCCGCAGTCGCCGTAGCGTGGCTTTCGCGACGCGCTCTTGGTAATTGTCGAAGGTTCGTTCGACCCATGCTCCGCCGCGCGCTCAAGACCCGAATCCTCGACCACGCCGAGCTTCGACTGCTCGAGCAGGGCTACCGGGGCATGCGGGTCGACGAGCTCGCGCGCGACGTCGGGATCAGCAAGCGGACCCTCTACGAGCTCTTCCGAACCAAGGAAGACATGGCCAGCGAGGCGCTCGAGCGGATCTTCGCCGACCTGCTCGTGCAGATCGATCGGGCGATCCACGAGCACCCCACGGACGAGGGCGAGCAGCTGCGGGTGATCATCGGCCTGCTCGGTGATCGCTTCGCCAACGCGCGCGCGCCCTTTCATGCGGACGTCGAGTCGACGCCCGCGCTCGTCGAGCGAGTCACGAGCGCGCGCGCGCAGGTGGACGAGCGGCTCGACACGGTCTTGCGAGCTGGCATCGCGAGCGGCCGCTTTCGTGCCGACCTCGATCCGCACTGCGTGCGGCTGGTGTTGAGCGCGACGCTCGACTACCTGCAGCGGCAGGGGCATGAGCGCATGTCGATGGTCGAGGCCTGTGAGGGCCTCTATGACATGCTGGCGCGCGGGTTGCTGGTTCCAGGCTGATGCGCCGACACTCGGGGGATGCATGCGCGACCCCGTGTTCATCTTTCCGCCAGGGGCGGCGGACTCTTGGCGAGCGTGTTGGTCGTGTGCGGCGTGGTCGGTGCGCTCGGCTGCAAGCCTGATCCCACGACCCACGCGCCGAGCACCACGCCCGAGCCTGCGCCGCTCGCCGACGAGTTCGGGCCCTGGTCGGCGCCGCTCGAGCGCGAGCATCCCTTGATCGGCCAAGCCTGGTCGCCGGCCGAGGGCCGGGCGATCTCGCGGGCCGAGCTCGAGCAGCGGCTGGCCAGCGCTCGCTTCGTGCTGCTCGGCGAGACCCACGACAACCCCGACCACCACCGTCTGCAAGGCGAGCTGATCACGAGCTTGGCCAAGGGCAAGCCGGCGGTCGTGTTCGAGATGCTCGATCCTGCGTATCAGCCGGCGATCGACGGCTTCGCGGGCGAGGTCGACGAGTTCGCCGAGCAGGTCGCGTGGGCCGACTCGGGCTGGCCGGAGTGGGCGATCTATCGGCCGGTGTTCGCGGCCACGCTCGCCGCCAAGCTGCCGATCCTCGCCGCCGAGCTGCCGCGCGAGCAGACCCGCCGCTTCATGGCCGAGGGCCTGGCGATGTTCGACCCGAGCTTGGTCGCGCGCTTCGGCCTGAGCGAGCCGCTGCCGGCCGAGCTGGAGTCGGCCTGGCTCGACGACATGTTCGCGGCCCACTGCGAGATGGTCCCGCGCGAGCACCTCGGCGGCATGGTCGAGGTCCAGCGCCTGCGCGACGTTCGAATGGCCGACGCGATGCTGCGCGGAGCCGAGGCCCAAGGCCAAGCGATCCTGGTCGCGGGTGGTGGCCACGCTCGGCGCGACTGGGGCGTGCCGCGTCTGCTTCGAGCGATCGAGACCGACGCGGCCGAAGGCGAGATCGTCAGCGTCGGCTTCGTGGCGGCTCAGCCCGACGCGCTCGATCCCAGCGACTACCCGGCGATCTTCGACGTGCTGGTGTTCACGCCCGAGGTCGAGCGCGAGGACCCCTGCGCGAGCTTCAAGCCTCCGGCGTGATCGCGGCCCGAGCCGAGACCGGCAGCTCGGCCGAGCGCGAGCGCTTGATCGGGATCTTGCTCATCGCGCGCTCGGCCAGCGCGGTGATCGTCAAGCTCGGGTTCACGCCCGGGTTGGCCGAGATCGCCGAGCCGTCGATCACGTAGAGACCCTCGTAGCCGAACACTCGGTGCTCGCTGTCGATCACGCCCTCGCTCGCGTCGCGACCCATGCACGCGCCGCCGAGGATGTGGGCGGTGGTCGGGATGTTGAGCGCGGTCTCGGTCACCAGCGAGCCCGCGAACCCAGCCGCTTCGCGTTCGAAGCTCGCGGCGAGCTCGGTCGCCTCGGGGATCGAGGCGGTCGGGGCCTCGCCCTGCTCGACCGCGCTGCCGGTCCGCTTCCACAGGATCCCGCTTCGACGCAGCCGCAGCGTGCCCTCGGCCGAGCGCATGAAGAGCAGGATGATCGTGTACTTGGCCCAGTCGGGGACCAGGTAGCTGCGCAGCGCTCGGCCGGGGCTCTTCAACATCCGCCCGACCCCCTGCAGCAGCTTGATCGGACCCGGCGCGTTGCCGCCCACGTGCGGGGCCATCATGGCCCGAAAGAAGCCCGAGCCGGCGCCGTAGCGGACGACCTCGAGGTGCGAGTGATCGTCGGTCTGATAGATCGATCCGATCGCCACGCCGCGGCTCAGGTCCTCGTCGCGACGCTCGCTGACGACCCCGATCAGCGACTCGGAGTTGGTCCGGACCCGACTCCCGAGCTGGACCGAGAGCTTGGGCAGCGAGCGCTCGCGCAGGCGCAAGAGCAGGTCGATGGTCCCGAGCACGCCGCCCGAGAAGATCACCTGCTTGGCCAAGTAGCGGCCGGGCTTGCGCATGCGACCGAGGACGCCAGCGCCTTCGAGCGTGTGGATCTCGTAGCCGCCCTCGGGCCGCGGCCGCACGTCGACGACCTCGCACTCGGCTTGGAGCTGCAGCCCGAGCTCGCGGGCGAAGTGGAGGTAGTTCTTGTCGAGCGTGTTCTTGGCCCCGTGCCGACAGCCGGTCATGCACGCGCCGCATTGGATGCAGCCGGTCCGCGCGGGCCCGCGACCTTCGAAGTAGGGGTCGGTCGCGGGCTGGCCGGGCTCGCCGAAGTAGACCGCGACCTCGGTCGAGTGGAAGGCCTCGGCCTGGCCGCGCTGCTCGGCGATCGATCGCAGCAGCCGGTCGGGCGTGGTCAAGAAGGGCACCTTGGTCGCGCCGAGCATCCGCTTGGCGACTTGGTAGTGAGGCGCGAGCTCGCGCTCCCACTCGCCGAGGTGCGCCCAGGCTGGGTTCGCGAAGAAGCTCGAGGTCGGCGTCGGCAGCGTGTTGGCGTAGACCAGCGA
>JAMHUH010000936.1:0-2763 GCA_035904925.1 Nannocystaceae bacterium | reverse complement strand
GGCAAGCTGCGCGCGCCACCGCGGATCTCGGGCACCTACCTGGGCATGGCGATCTGGCCGGCGATCACTTGGGTCTACAGCCCCAACCTCGACGTCGATCAACGCGCGCCGCTCGGTGGCGGTGGTGGAGCGATCCGGCTCGGCCAAGCGGTGTTTCCCTGGCTGACGATCGGCGTCGACGCGGGCGGGGCCTTCTTGTGGAACCGCGATCGCTTCTTCATGAAGGGCGGCTTGATGATCGACTTCGGCTTCTATCCCGTGCCGAAGTATCCCTTCTCGATCCACACCGGGTTCGGATTCGGGGCCGGGCTGGTCCTCGACGATCGCGTCACGCAAAAAGGTGGCGTCGGCGGCCCGCGTTTCTCGGGCGCGCTGCGCTACGAGTTCTTTCCGGGCGCCACTCGGCGACGACCGACCAAGGCCGGCGGCTGGGCGCTCGGCCCCGAGCTGGCCTGGCGCGGCTTCACGCCCGCGGGCAAGGGCAAGCCGATGTCGAACACGATCGTGCTCGGGATCTGGTTTGGTTACTACTGGGGCCGCTGAGGCCCCGACTCGTCCGGGTCGAGAAATCGCCGACAAAGTGCACGGGGCCTGAAACCGCGGGGCGGGGGTTGGAACTACCAGCCCACGCATGTCGACCAGCGTCAATCAAGAGGCTCCGACCGAGACCCTCGAGGTCGAGGACGCGGGCGCGCCCAGGCTCTCGCCAGCCGAGCACCTGATCATCGCGCAGCAAAAACAACGGCTGCTCGCGCGGATGTTTGGCGCACAGCCCAAGCTGGGTCGCTACGTCCTGCGCGAGAAGATCGGTGAGGGCGGCATGGGGGTCGTCTTCGCCGCCTTCGACCCCAAGCTCCAGCGCAAGGTCGCGCTCAAGCTGCTCTCGGTCGACCACCCGGATCTGCGCCGTCGCTTCGTCCGCGAAGCCCGGGCGATGGCGCGCCTGAGTCACCCCAACAGCGTCGAGATCCACGAGGTCGGCGAATTCGATGATCAGGCATTCATCGCCATGGAGTACATCGATGGCCCGACGTTGCGCGAGTGGCAATCTGAAAAACCACGGAGCTTTGCGGAGATCCTCGAGGTCTATGTCGCCGCCGGCCGTGGCCTCGCCGCCGCGCACGAGCGTGGCTTGGTCCATCGCGACTTCAAGCCCAGCAACGTGATGATCGACGCCCGGGGTCGGCCCCGAGTCATGGACTTTGGCGTCGCGCGGGCCCAGGCCATCGAGCTCTCCGACGATCAATTGGCCTTGCTCGGAAAGTCGCATGAATCGCTGCTCACCCACCCGGGCACGCTGATCGGCACCCCGGGCTACATGTCGCCCGAGCAAGCCTGCTGCGAGCCGACCGACGCACGCAGCGATCAATTCAGCTTCTGCGTCGCGCTCTACGAGGCGCTCTACGGGCAACGCCCCTTTGTCAGCAAGCCCGGCGAGCCGCCCCACTTCAGCGAGCTCAATCAAGCCGGGCCTCTGCGCGGGACTCGACCGGCCGGGCTACCCCGGGTGATCGAGCTGGCCTTGCTTCGTGGGCTCCGACTGAATCCCGCGGAGCGCTTCACCAGCATGGACGAGCTGCTCGCCACGCTGGCCGGCGAGACGCTCCCTGCTACGCCGCCGCGGCGGCGTAGCAGGCTCTTGCGGGCGCTCGTCTGGGCCGCCACGATCGCGCTGGTGGCCCTCGTGTTGTTGATGTTCTACGTGAAGCAGCGAGCCCACGATCGTTACGCCCAGGACTTGGTCGACAAGCAAGGCTCGTTCGCCGAGGGCAAGATCGAAGATTGGCTCTCGCGGGTCGAAGACGCGCTCTCGCGGGTCGACGAAATGGCGGTGGAGGGAGAGCTCGATCTCGACTTCGACGACGCTCGGATCAACGCAGCGCTCATCCCCATGCTGCGTGACTTCCACCTCGAACGGTTCCAAGTCGTCGATTCGACGGGACGCGGATACAGCCTCTCGCGCAGCGGCGACGGCTGGCAGAGCCGCCGATTCGAGCCCGGCCAAGCGCCGAAGATCCGCAATTGGAGCATGCAAGGCGACTTCGAATCCAACGACGTGACCCCGCACGCGCCCGAGGACCTGCTCTGGGCCGTCCAGGACAGCGCCATGCATTGGAGCGTGTCCAGGCAAGGGAGCCTGTCCGGGAAAGACTTTCGCCTCGAGGCCGCGCGGCCCCTCTCGACCCCGACCCTGCGCGCGGCCGTAGCGATCGATCCGCACGACCTCTCCAACATCGTCACCCAACTCTCCGTCGGCCGTGCCCGGGTGTTCATCATCGACGACCGGTTTCACGCGCTCGCGCTGCCCGGCGATCAAACCCAGCTCATGAAACCCATCGTCGACAGCGAAGACCCGAGCATGCGCATTGCCTTCGAGACCTGGCTGAAGCTCGGGCATCCCGAGGTTGCCTTTCCAGTCGATCTGGAGGGCAGCCCGCAGTGGGCCGTATTTCACCGGATCAAGCCTACGAAATGGTGGATCGGCTTGGTCACTCCCGATCTAAAGGAGCAAGCGTGAGGACCCCGCTCGGCTTCGCCCTCGTCGCCTCGCTCGGCACGAGCGGCTGCCTGGTCTGCAACGAGCTCTATCCAGGTGATGCCTGCGGGCCTGCGGCCGAAGCGACGAACCCGACGAGTGATTCGGGCGATTCCTCCTCGAGCGATTCCGGCGAGTCGGGATCGAATACATCGAGCGACACCAGCGACACCTCGACTTCGACCGAGTCCGAGACCAGCACCGAGACCGGCACCGACACCACCCCG
>JAMHUH010000935.1:0-13592 GCA_035904925.1 Nannocystaceae bacterium | reverse complement strand
GACGCGCTCGAGCGGCCGCCCACGCTCGATCGCGTGCCGGGCTTGTTGGTCGCGAACGCGGACGAAGCCGAGCGGCCGAGCGAGCGCGAGGCCTTGGCCCGGGTGCGCGAGCACTACCGCAGCAGCAAGATCGGCAAGGGCGAGCAAGGCAAGGCGCTGCGTCTGTTGCTCGATCGCCTGCATGGGCACCGCCCGGCGCGGCTCTTCTTGACCCCGCTCGCGCCCGAGTTCGCCCATCAGGCCTTGCCAGGCAACGAGCGACCGCGCCGCTACACCGAGCTGGCCCACGCGGTCAACGAGGTCGCGGCCAGGCCCGGTTGGCCGCTCGAGCTCTTCGACCTCGATCACCCGCTCTTCGTCGACGCGCACTTCATCGATCACGTCCACTTGTTGCCCGAGGGCAACCGGCTGCTGGCGATCAACCTGCTCCACGAGCTCGGCCTGCCGCTGGCCCGACGCCCGCCGGCCACGGCCATGATCCACGACGAGGACAACGATCGGACCTTGGTCCATCGGCTCGACTTCGGCTACGCGGACGGCTCGGCTTGGACGGCGCTCTTCGATCATCCGGACGGCGTGGCGGTCGATCGCAGCGGGACCACGATCTACATCACCGACACCAACAACCACGCGATCCGGTCGATGCGGGGCAACCTGCAATTCGTCGAGCGCTTCGCGGGCCTGCCGAGGCGCGCCGGCAAGCGCGACGGGCCGGCCGACAAGGCCAAGCTCGATCACCCGCGCCGGCCCGAGCTGATCGGCGAGGCGCTCTGGTTCATCGACGGTGACGATCGCTCGCGCTTGCGCGTGGTCGAGCAGGGCGTCGTGCGAACGCTGACCTGGCAAGGCGCCCGCTGCCCGGCTTTCGAAGCGATCAGCGCGGCCGAGCAAGCCGCCGAGCGGGTCTACCTGCTCTGCCAGGACAGCCGGGTGATCGAGCTCGATGCTGCGCACGCGAGCGCTCGGGTGGTCGTGCGGCCGGAGCCCGGCGCACGCTTCGTCGCGATCGAGGTCCTGCCGGACGGCTCGTTCTTGCTCGCCGACGCCGAGGGCCGGATCTGGTCCAAGCACCCCGAGCTCGACTCGCGCGTCGACCCGCTCGTGCTCGTGTTCGCCAACACCAGCAGCGAGGTCCTGCCGGTCGGCGGCTACCCCTTCGCCTTCGACCGGGTTCGCATGCACCACATCGTCGCGCTCGAGTGGATCGAGCGCTACGGCGCGTTGCTGGTCGCCGACGAGTTCCCGCCCGACACCGACAGCGAAAGGCTCCAGCGCGAGCTGACCGAGCGGGTTCACCTGCGCTTGCTCGACTTCGAGACCGAGCAGATCTGGCCTTGGGTCAAGCCGATCCCGCACGGCGACGCCTTTCATACGTGGGGCAAGCAGACCAACATGTTCGGGAGCTGGTACCACCAGGGCAGCTTCGCGATCGCGCAAGACGACGCGGCGTTGGTCTGGCTCGAGCGCGATCGTTCGCGCTTGCTTCGGCTGGCCGATGGGCTGCTCGGGCTGGCCAAGCTCGGCAACCTGCGCAGCCCGGTCGCGCGGGTCGAGCTGCTCGATCCGATCGGCGGCGAGGCGCCACGAAGGATCAGCCGCGAGCGTCGGCCCGATCGCTGGCTCGATCGTCGCTACGAGGCCCAGCCGCACGCCGGGCCCTTCGTGCTGGTCATGATCGGCTCGTCGTTGACGGCGCTCTCGGATCGCGTGGGCAACTACTCGCTCGGTCGGCGACTCGAGCTCGAGCTGCAGAGCGAGCTCGGCTACCGCGATCGCTTCCGCCTCGATCTCTTCCAGCGCAGCGTCCAAGCGGGCGGGCTGGTCCGTCGGGTCGACGAGCTCGAGACCTTCTTGGCCGAGGGACCGGCGGTCGACGTGATCTTGATCGAGCTGCACGAGCTCGAGCCGGAGCTCGAAGGCGAGGGCGGGCTCGAGCACGCGCGGGCCCAGCTCGATCGCCTCGAGGCCCAGGCCGCGGCCCACGACGCGCTGCTCGTGCTCTTCGACGACAGCGCGCTCGCGTCCCCGGGCCGCGATGGTCTGCGCGCGAGCAGCCCGGCGATGCACGAGCTGCTCGGGCTGGCTCGCGAGCGTGGGATCTGGCTGCTCGAGCCCTCGGATCGATTGCTGCGCGATCTGATCAACGACTCGCCTTGGGGCAACCAACCCTATGGCGTCGGGCAGATCCACGGCGCCCCTTGGGCGATCGATCGCACGGCCGAGCTGCTCGCCAGCATCATGGCGCCGCGCCTGCGCGAGTTCTTGCGCGAGCGCGTGCCAGCCCGCCGAAGCTCCCGCCGAGGCTTGGGAGCCGCCCCGTGATCTCGCCCGACGCTCCGCGCGGACATTGGATCGCGGGTCGCTGGCGGGGCGACGAGTCGCGCGTGGTGCCTCGCTTTGGTTGGTCGTGGGTGCTGGGCGTGCTCGGCATGGTCGTGCTGCTCGATCTCGTGCTCGGGCTCTTGCCGGCGCCGCCCGCTTCGAGCACGCCGACCCGGGTCGAGCTGCGCGCGGCGATCCGAGCGGCCGCCGACGCGCCGGGTCGCACGCTGCTGGTCCTCGGTGATCGGCGGCTCGACGCCGCGACGCTGCGCGAGCAGCTCGACCGCGACAGCACCCTGACCTTGCACGCGATCGATCTGCCCGAGCTCAACCCGAGCGACGCGCTGGCCTTGGTCCGCGAGCTCGATCGCGTCGATCCAGACGCCTCGGTCGAGCTGGCCCTGACGATCGATCTACGCGACTTTGGAGCCGCCTCGGCGGCGATCGACTGCTCGCAGCCCGAGGCCTGTGCGTTGGTCGGTGACGAGCCCGGTGCGACCCTCGGGTTGATCCACGACTGGCTGCTCGAGCACACGCCGCTGCTGCGCCAGCGCGCGCGGCTCGGGCTCGGGCAGGTGGACGTCCGCGCGAGCACGCGCTCGCCCGCGTTGGCGCAGACGCTGCCCGGGCCCGAGCACGCGCAAGTGGCTGCGCTCGAGTCCTTGCTCGCGCTGCTGCACGCGCGAGCTCGCCACACCACGTTGATCCTGCCGCCCCGAGCCGAGCACGACGACGCCCGCGAGCGGGGCCGACTCCACGCCGAGCTCGCCCATGTGGTCCACGATCACGAGATCACCCTCGTCGATCTCGATCACCCGCTCTTCTTGGCCGAGCACTTCGACGCCGCCGGCCAGCTGAACGCGGAGGGCCGCGAGCTGCTCGCGCTCAACCTCGGGTTCGAACTCGACCTGCCGCTCGATCGCCGACCCTTCGAATGGCAGATGGTCCATCCCGAGGGCCACGACCGCACGCTCGTGCATCGGGTCGACATGGGCTTCGCCGAGGCGGGCGCGAGCTCGACCCTCTTTGCCGCGCCCGATGGCGTCGCGACCAGCCCCGAGGGCGAGCGGATCGTCGTCGCCGACACTGGCAACCACATGCTCCGAGAGCTGCGCGGCAACCTGCAGAGCGTCGAGCGGCTGGCTGGCGATCCCGAGCAGGCCGGGATCGTCGATGGTCCGGCGCGCACGCTCGCGCGGCTCGAGTCGCCGCGCCGGCCCGAGCTCGAGGGCGAGCGGGTATGGTTCATCGACGGCGAGGCGGGCGAGCTGCTGCGCGTGGTCGAGGACGACCAGGTCCGCACGCTCGCGTGGACGGGCCCGCGCTGTCGGGGCATGCGAGCGCTGCGAGTCCGACGAGGCCTGGTCTTGCTGCTCTGCGGCGACGGTAGCCTGCTGAGCGTCGACCCGATCGCGGCCGAGTCCCGGCAGCTCTCGCGGCCCTCGGGCGGGGGTCGGAGTCGCTACCTCGCCTTCGACGTCGACGCCGATCGGGTCTGGTTGGCCGACGACGAGGGCCGGATCTGGGAGCGGCTCTTTCGTGCGGACGACACCCTGGGCGTGCCGCGGATGGTGTTCGCCAACAAGGCCCGCGTGCCCGAGGGCGACTCGAACGACCTGCTGCCCTCGGGCTTTCGCGTCGGCTTCCCCTATCACTTCAACGACATCGCGCTGGCCAAGGTCGTCGACATGCGCTGGGTCGCCCGCTACGGCTCGCTCTTGGTCATGGACGAGCATCCGGTCGCGACCCGCGGCGAGCCGGCCCCGACCGAGCGCGTGCACCTGCGCTTGCTCGACTTCGAGGCCCAGCAGGTCTTCCCCTGGATCAAGCCGCAGGCGCACGGCGAGGCGTTCACGCTCTGGAACGAGCAGGCCGAGCTCAACGCGTCTTGGTACCACCTCGGCAGCATGGCCTTGGTCGAGCGCGACGCCTCGCTGGTCTGGCTCGAGCGCGATCGTTCACGCTTGCTGCGGATCGCCGACGGCTTGCTCGGCGTCGCCCAGACCGCCAACCATCACACCCGCGGCGTCAGCATCCCGCACTTCACCACGCTCTCGGGCGAGGCCGCGCGGCGGGCCAACGCCGAGCGGCCCGATCGCTTCTTGGGCTGGCGCTGGGAGCCGCTCGCGCGCGAGGGCCCCTACGTGGCGCTGCTGCTCGGCTCGTCGCTGAGCTCGATGTCGGATCGCTTCGCCAACTACTCGCTGGCCCGCCGGATCGAGCGCGAGCTCCAGCGCGAGCTCGGCTACCGCGATCGGATCCGGCTCGACTTCTACGCGATCTCGTCGCCGGCGGCCGGCTTCGGCGACAACATCCGCGTGCTCGAGAGCTGGCTGGCGAGCTCGGTCCCGCCCGACGTGGTCTTCATCGAGGCCCACGACTTCGCCGGCAACTGGTTGCACAAGCTGCCCGAGCCGGCCCAAGTCGCCGCGCTCTTCGCCAAGCTCGAGGCGCTCGCGGCCCGCTACGACACCTTGGTGGTCTTCTACGACAACAGCCAGATGGAGGCCAACCGACGCGACGGCATGCGCTCGACCGATGCCAACGTGATCCGGACGCTCGAGCAGGCGCGCGCGCTCGGGTTCACGGTCGTGCGGCCGGGCGACCTGCTCCTCCCGCGGCTCGCGCTCGAGTCGCCTTGGGGCAACCAACCCTTCGCCAACAACCAGCACCACGGCTCGGTCTGGGCGATCGATCGCAGCGCCGAGCAGATCGCCGCGCTCGGCTACCCGGTCTTGCGCGAGTTCTTGCGCGGGCGAACGCCCGCACGCCTGCGCGAGCGCGACCCCGCGTCGTTCGACCAAGCTCCGCGCGGCGAGCCGCTGCGCTCGCTGCTCGACGAGCTCGACATGCTCGACATCGATCGCGCGGGCCTGCCCAAGGTCGCGCCCAGCCACCTCCAGCGCGAGTACGGCTCGGGCTTGCTGCGTGTCCATGTCGACCTCGCCGGCTACCCCAAGCTCGACCACGACCCGCGCACGCTCGAGCGCCTCGCGATCGCCGTCGCCCTGACCGTGCTCGACGACGACGTCTACGCCGAGCTGACCCACGAGCTCGACATCGAGATCGTCGAGTTCGCCAACTACGACGAGTATGGCGATGGCGTGGTCGACTCGGCCCGCTCGCTGTGGAAGCGTCGCTTCGATCGCGCGAGCTTGCAGACCTTCTTGGCCGAGCGCGCGCCCAAGCCCCGCAAGCCTCGCAAGTGAGCTCAGCGCGAGGGCATGCAGTGGGCTGGCATTTGCGCTGCGTCGGCGCAGCCGAGCTGCTCCCGGACGCGCCTTTTTCGGACACCTCCGCCGACCAAGAAGAGCACCCCAGTCAGGACGATCGGGACGCTCACGCCGATCCCGATCGGCAAGAACTCTTGGGCTCCGTCGACGCCGCTCTGTTGCGCGCCGACCGATCCGAGCAAGACAGCGGCGCCGATGACCGAGAGCGCGACCCCGGCGAGCTGGGCACGGCTCGCGTTGGTGACCTTCGTTTGACCCCAGTTTTCGAGGCGGAGCTGCTGCTTGCGCTCGGCGCGTTGAATGATCTGTCGCGCGTTGGTCTGGTCGAGCGCGAGCCGAGCCGCGCGAGGGTCGAACTCGGCGACGCTGTCCGCCCAGGTCGCCGCCTGGGCGACGAGCTCCTGGCGTTCGAGCGTCATCTTTGGGGTCGGTGGCGGCAGGGGAGCCGGGGGTGTTGGAATGGCCGCGTCGCCCGTCGCAAACCAAGGGGTGGACAGGTCGTTGTCGGCCAAGATCGAATCGATCAGCTCGCGCGGGGTCGCGTCGGGGATACACGTGAATGTTCCGTGCGCGTTCTGGAGGGTGATCTTCGTGAATAGACCCCCCGATTGCACACACCAATCGTCGACTTGATCCTGGGAGTGGCGGGCGCGACCTTCGAAATTGCCGCGCATTCGAATGGCGAGCGTGGTGCCCTTCACGCTCGCATCGAGGTCACCTTGGCTGTAGGGGTTGTTCTCGTCGAAGGTGTCCTCGACGGTCTCGGCAAATTCGACCTGGAGATCGCGGAGCGTCGACTTCATCTGCTTCCTCGCCGCTTTTTCGAGCGTCTTTCGGCAGCCCTCGAGCTCGCGTAGCGCGGCGTCGCGCTCGGGCTGGGCCACGAACTCGCCGAGGTACGCGGCCAAGCTGCTGCCTGTCTGTGCGACGGTCAAGGGGGCGATGTCGAGGCATTCCTCCGCGAAGGCGCTCGCCGATTCGAGGCTGTTTTCATAGCGCTCGAATGCCAGTTTCTCGCGTGCGTATCGAAGCTCGGCTTCCTGCCCTGGTGCGTCGAGTTTGGCCAGCTCGGCCGCAATTCGCTCGAGCTCGGCTCCGGCGACCTCGCGTTCGCGGTGCAGCGCGGATTCCCCGGCTTCGGCATCGGCGATCATCGCCCGCGCGACTCGGACTTCGCTTCGGTCTTCGGGCGCCAGGGTTGGCGGCGTCAACGAGCAGGCCGCGGTCGCGAGGGCCACGACGAGGGCGAGGGCGGCCCTTGGGGTCGTGTGGAGAGGGGCTCGTTTCGGGTTAGGCGGCGCGATCGGCATGGCGCTCCAGTGACGAGCGCGACGGGAAGGATCGACCTGGGCCAACCCGGGCGCGACACGCCTTCGACGGTGTGGGCGTCGCCGCCCAACCGCGGGAGGGCGGCGAGCGAGCCGAATGCCTGCTAGATTGCCCGAGTGAGTCGCCCCCGAGCCGCCCACGAGCGCATCTTCGCCGCCCTCGAGGCGATGCTCGAGAGCCCGGCTCGCGAGCGTCGCTTGGTCGTCGCGGTCGGGCCGGTCTACCTGCTCTCGGTCGCGCGGCGCGGCGAGGACACGATCGTGCAAGAGGCGGTCGCGAGCGCCGTGCTGCCGCCCGAGCTCAAGCTCAGCAGCGAGCGGGGCCAGCTGCTGCGCAACCTCGGCTTCGGCAAGTCGAGCGGGCGGCGCAACTGGAAGCGGCGGCATGGGCCCGAGCTGCTGGCGACGATCGCCGAGCAGAGCGTCGACATCCTGACTCGGGTCTATGGCGTCGAGGGCGAGCCGACGATCGAGCTGATCGAGGACGACTCCGAGCACCCCGAGAACCCGAGCCTGGTCGAGGCCATGCGCAAGGTCGCCAAGCAGCGCGACGACGCGGCTCGCCACGCGATGTACAGCGAGATGCTCAACGCGACCTTCCTCGCGCCGATGGACCCCGAGGTCGACGACGACGCCGAGGACAGCGAGGCGCTGCTGGCCTTCGAGATCCAGCCGAGCGGGCGGCCGACCCTCGGGGTGTTCAGCGACTGGGCCTCGCTCCGGCTGTGGAGCCCGCAGGGCCACGACTACGCGCCGATCCACGGGGCCGACTTGTTCGGCCTCGCGATCGAGCGCGACGCGGCCAGCGTGCGGATCAACCCCGAGGGCGACGTCGGCGGCGAGCTGCACCGCAACGAGGTCGAGACGCTCGTTCGTGCGGTCGAGACCTTCCGCCGCCGCAACTCGAACTGACTACTTCGAGGTGCTGGCTGGCAGGCGAATCTCGACCGTGGTGCCGTCTTGCACGAACACCTCGATGTCGCCGCCGTGCTGCTGAATGAGCGAGTGCGAGATCGCCATGCCCAGCCCGGTGCCCATCGGCTTGGTCGAGAAGAAGGGTTCGAAGATGCGCGTGCGGATGTCCTCCGGGATCCCGGGCCCGTCGTCGCGGATCCGCAGCCGGACCATGCCCTCGTCGAGCCGCTCGAGCGAGACGAGGATGAGCCCGCCGCGCTGCTCGAGCGCCTCGATCGCGTTGCGGACGATGTTGAGGACGACCTGCTGGAGCTTGTCGCGGTCGCCGTCGACATGGACCGAGTCGCTGGGCAGCTCGGCCCGCAGCTCGATGCCGTGCTTGCGGGCCTCGAGCGCCTGCAGCTCGACGACCTGGCCCAGCAGGGCGCCGAGGTCGAAGCGGCGGCGGTGGAGGTCGGCGGGTCGGGCGAAGCGCAAGAAGTCGTCGACCATGTGCGAGAGCCGGGCGATCTCGGCTTGGACCAGCGCGACCGGCTCGAGCAAGGGCGGCAGCTCGGCGCCCGAGCGCTTGATCCGGCGCTCGAGCAATTGCATCTGCAAGCTGGCGGCGTTGAGCGGGTTGCGGATCTCGTGGGCGAGGCCGGCCGAGAGCGTGCCGACGGCGGCCAGCTTCTCGGCGATCCGAGCCCGACGCTCGAGCTCGCGGGTGTCGCGTTGGAGCCGGACCTTCTCGAGCGCGCGACCGACCGTCGAGAGCAGGTCGGCCGGATCGAAGGGCTTGAGCACGTAGGCATAGGCGTCGTGGCCGACCGCCGCGATCGCGTCGTCGATCGAGCTGTTGCCGGTGATCAGCAGGACCTCGGTCAGCCCGTCGCTGGCCTGCTTGAGCCGGGGCAGCAAGGCGAGGCCGGTCGCGTCGGGCAGGCGAATGTCGACCAGCGCGACGTCGAAGCCCAAGCGCGCGACCTCGACTGCCTCGGACGCCGTCATCGCCTTGGTGACTATCGCGCCCTCGTCTTCGAGGATCTCGGTCAGATTCTCGATCAGGTCGGGGTGATCGTCGACGATCAAGACATGCGCGTCTTCGAGGCGGATGGGTGTCATGGCACGTTGTTGGGCATCAGCTGACGCAGGCGCTCGACCAAGCGCGGGACCGCGAAGGGCTTGGTCAGCACCGTCAGATCGCACTCGTCGGTGTGCGCGCGGTCGAGCTCCTCGGGGTAGCCAGACATCAGGATCATCGGGCGCAGGCTGCCATCGGCCCGGTGCCGCAGCTCGCGGGCCAGTGAGAGGCCGTCGCCGTCGGGCAGGCGCAGGTCGAGCAAGACCAAGCCGAAGTCGATCTGCGCGGCGAGCTGGCGCGCGAGCGCGAGGTTGGTCGCCGGGTGCGGCAAGATCCCGCGTTGCTCGCTCAGGATCTCGATCAAGTTGCCGCACAGCGCGATGTCGTCCTCGACGATCAGCACGGGCGTCTTGGCGTCGGCGATTCGCTCGACGAGGCTGATCAGATCGTCGAGATCGATCGGCTTGTTGAGCACGCCATAGGCGCCCGAGCGCTGCGCGTTAGCGATGGTGTCGGGATCGGCGAAGCCGGTCATGACCAGGATCGGCGTCGAGGGCCGCCGGTCCTTGAGCAGCTTGAGCAGCTCGAGCCCGTCGATCTTGGGCATGCGCATGTCGGTCACGACCAGGCTCCACTCGCACTGATCGAAGACCTCGAGCGCCTCGGTCGCGTCGCGGGCGACGGTGACGCGAACGCCGATGTCGGACAGGATCTCGGCGATGTTCTCGGCGAGCTCTTCGTTGTCGTCGACGACGAGGACGCTGGGAGTGGTTGGGATCATGGCTTGCGGGGCTCCGGTACCGAGTTGGGCAAACGCAGTTTTACCACTGCGCCGCCTTCCTCGCGATTCGCCGCGCTCACATCTCCGCCATGTCGCTCGACCACGCTCTTGACCAGCGAGAGGCCCAATCCGGTGCCGGTGGGCTTGGTCGTCATCAAAGGCTCGAAGATCAGGGGCAGCGTCGTGCTCTCGAAGCCTGGCCCCGCGTCCTCGAGCGAGATGACCACATAGTGATCCTCACGGTCGGCGTGGATCCGGATCCAACCCTCCCCTTCGCGCTGCGCTTGGACAGAGTTGATCAAGAGGTTGATCAGCGCCTGCTTGACCAGCGCGCCGTCGATCCACAGGACCAAGCCGTCGAGCCCGTCGCGCTCGACATGGACGCGCTCGGGCACGCGGGCGGCGGTCAACGCGTCCTCGACCAAGCGCGCGACGTCGACGGCGTCGAGGCGCGGCGCTTGGTTGCGGGCCATCTCGAGCAACTTGGTGATGATCGAGTCGCACTCGGTGATCTGCTGGCCGATCCGATCGACGTGCTTGATCACCCGATCGTCGCCTTGGGCGCGGCGGCGCAGGATGTAGAGCGAGGACTCCATCACGCTCAGCGGGTTGCGTAGGTCGTGCCCGATGCTGGCCGCCAGCTGACCGATGGTCGCGAGGCGCTCGCGTCGGCGCAGGCGGTCCTCGGCCTCGAGCTTGTAGGTCTCGAGCATGATCGCGAGCTCGAGATCGAAGAGCCGATCGAGCGCGTCGTTGAGCGCCCATTGCTCGGACGAGGGCGCGCTGGCCAGCTCCTGCTCGACGACCCGGCGAAAGTCGAGCCGCATCACGTTCATCGCCGTGACCATGTAGCGCTGCGGCAAGCCGATCCGAACATGGATGTGACCGATCCGCGCGCGCCGCTGACAAAAGTCCTGGTCGTGCGGGCCGCTCAGCCCGCTGTGCATCCATTGGATGAGCGTCCGCTTGAGCCGCTCGATCTGCTCGGGCCCGCCAGTGATCGCGTCGTGGGCCTGCGGGTGGGCGAGGATCCGCTCGTAGAAGTGCTCCGAGATCGGGCCGAAGTGCGGCTCGGCGATCGGCAGGAACGCGAGCAGGCGAGCCGAGTCGTCGGCCGAGAAGCCGACATAGGCGACGAGCTCGGCGAAGAAGGTCGGGTCTGGAGCGGCGCCCTCGTACATGATTCGGTCATTCGCCATGGCGCATCATTCCGCGAAGCTGGCGAGCGCCCGCAGGGCGTCGGTGGTCGTGAACAAGCCCACGATCTGATCCGCGCCTTCGATCACGATCGCGGTGCCGATCCGCTTTTCGGCCATCGTCGCCGCGACCTCGGCGATCGCCGCGTCGCGCCTCACCGTCCAGGGATCGGGGGTCATCGCTTCGTCGACGCGGACCTTGGCGAGGTCGCCTTGCAGGGCCTCGACCAGGCCGATGTCGCGCTCGCTGACCACACCAACGAGGTGCCCGCCGTGCAAGACCGGCAGGTGACGGACGCCCAGATGGTGCATGCGCTCTCGCGCCGCCATCAGCGGTTGGTCATCACCAATCGTCGCTGGCTGCGAGCTCATCCAGTCTTGCACGGTCCTTCGCACGTCGCTCATGCGAAGACCCTAGACCCTTGCGAGCGTCGCTGACCAGCGCGTTCAATCGGAAAGATTTGCTCGGCTCATGAAACGCGAATCGTCAAAATCGTCCGCTCAACATCACACCACGCTGGGTGGGTGAAGCCCGCAACGACATGGCTCGAGCTTTGTCGCGCGCGCGTCGAGGGATGATGCCGGTGCGCGGGTGATGCAGCAGCCAAGGTACGCCGACGCCGATGAGCGTTCCCACGCTCGCGCCGACCAGCACGTCGCCGAGCCAGTGGCGATCGCCGGCCATCCGCAGGTAGCCGACGAAGCCCGCCATCGGCACACCCAGCGCCCAGTACAAAGGCGCGAGCCTACGCTTACGTAAGGTTGCGACTGTGGCGAAGCTGGTTGCGAAGGCGAAGGCGAGGTTGGTGTGACCTGACGGAAAGCTCAGGTTTTGATCGGGGTCGTCGGCGAAGGGGATCGGCTCGGCCGCGTACTCGGCGTAGGGGCGGCGGCGCGCCGAGGTCTGCTTGATCACGTTGATCAGCGCCGCCGAGATTGCGACTGCCTCGAGCCCGATCAGCAGATCTTCGTGCAGCTTTTTCCACTCGCCTTCGCGCCCGACCCCGATCAAGGTCAAGGTGAGCGAGAGCGCGGGGACGACCCCGTAGGCGAGGATGTCGGAGGTCAGCGCGGCGGCCTCGGTGTCGCGCCAGACCAACGCGGATCGAGTCGCTCGCGCGACCGGCCCCGGAGCACACCAGCGGCACTCTCGCGGCGCCGTCTGGGCCTTGAAGCCCTCGCTCACCGCCCAGATGCCCGCGAAGCCGAGCGTGATCGGCAGGTCGATCGCGAGCCGAAACCGCAGATCGGGCTGCGGGATCGCTGCCGGTCGCTCGACCTCGGGCGGGGTCGCGAGCAGGGGCTCGGGCGCCGGCACGGGCAGGGGCTCGGGCATCTCGACTGCCGGCTCGGGCAGCGGCGCGCCCTCGATCGCCACGGGATCGATCGCGATCGAGACGTTGTCGGCGGGCTCGGGTGGGCCGAAGCAGAGCGCGAGCGCGAGCGAGAGCGCGAGGACCACGAGCCATGGTACAGCAGACCCACTCGATGACCGATCTGCTCGCCGCGCGCAGCCAGATGGCGCTCTCGTTGGGGTTCCACATCTTGTTCGCGATCGCCGGCATGGCGATGCCGCTCTTGATGACGCTCGCGCAGTGGCGACACCAGCGAAGCGGCGATCCGGCCCTGCTCGAGCTGGCCAAGCGCTGGGCCAAGGGCACCGCGATCTTGTTCGCGGTCGGGGCGGTCTCGGGCACGGTGCTGAGCTTCGAGCTGGGCCTGCTCTGGCCCGAGTTCATGCGCCACGCCGGCCCGCTGATTGGCATGCCCTTCTCGCTCGAGGGCTTCGCGTTCTTCCTCGAGGCGATCTTCTTGGGCCTCTATCTCTATGGTTGGGATCGGCTCTCGCCGCGGGTGCACCTGCTCTGCGGAGCCGCGGTCGCGCTGTGTGGGCTGGCCTCGGCGGTGTTCGTGACCGCCGTCAACGCGTGGATGAACGAGCCGGTCGGCTTCACCCGCGACCTCGCCTCGGGCGAGTTCGTCGACATCGATCCCTGGGCGCCCTTCCAGTCGGAGGCCTTCTTCTCGCAGGCCTTGCACACGGCGCTGGCGGCCTACGCCGCGGTCGCGTTCGCGGTGCTCGGCATCCACGCCTGGGCGCTGCGCCGCGAGCCGACCAGCGCGCTGCATCGCAACGCCTTTCAGCTCGCGCTCGCGCTCGCCTTGGTCAGCGTGCCCGCGCAGATCCTCAGCGGCGATCACTCGGCCAAGCATGTCGCGGTCAACCAGCCAGCCAAGCTCGCCGCCGCCGAAGCCCTCTTCGCCACCCAGACCCACGCCCCGCTCGCGATCGGTGGGCTGCCCGACCTCGAGGCCATGCGCTTGCGCGGCGCGATCGAGCTGCCTGGCGGGCTGAGCTTCCTGGCCTTCGCCGACTTCGACGCCGAGGTCACAGGGCTCGCCGACATCCCACGCGAGGACTGGCCGCCCGTAGCGATCGTCCACGTCGCCTTCGATCTGATGGTCGCGTGCGGGTTCACGATGCTCGGCATCGCGGGGCTCGGCGGGCTGCTCTGGTGGCGCAAACGATCGCCCTGGGCCAACCCTCGTTACCTGCGCCTCGCGATCCTCGGCGGGCCGCTCGGGCTGATCGCGGTCGAAGCCGGCTGGGTCGTGACCGAGGTCGGTCGCCAACCTTGGATCATCCACGGTCAGATGCGGACGGCCGACGCGGTCACGCCGATGCCCCACCTCGACGGGCCCTTCTTGCTCTTCACCGCGCTCTATCTGTTCCTCGGCGTGATGGTGGTCGTG
>JAMHUH010000934.1:0-13487 GCA_035904925.1 Nannocystaceae bacterium | reverse complement strand
GGCGATCCTGCGCAACCTGATCGATGAGCTGATCCCGGCCTACACCAAGCAGCGCATGGTCAGTCGCAAGGAGATGGCCGAGAAGCTCTCGACCGACGCTCGCCGCGAGCTCGCCCGGATCAGCTAGGCCTCGAACGCGGGCGTTGGAGTGGGGCGTGGGAGCGGCCCACCATGGACATAGACGAGCAGCTCGTGGGTGGTCAGCGGCATGCGGACGTCAGCCCCGAGATGCCGGCGCTCTCGATTCAGCGCTGTCCGACCGAGCTCCAGCAGGCGAATCGTCGTGCTCCCGCGCGCGTCGAGGGGCGAGGTTGGACCAGGCGTAGGCGAGCCAGAAGTAGCCGGGCTGCTGCGCCTCGTCGTTCCAACTCTGCCGAGACTCGGCCTTGCTCTGTACACGGAAGGGTCGAACTCGATCGTCCGTCCGGCGGCGAGCTCGGCCGCGTGCGACTCGACCAGATCGAATCGTTCGGACGCCGCTGGTCGAGGCCAGCGACGCGAAGGTCATCCACACCAAGCAGCTCGAGCAAGATCTTTCGGACGTCCTCGTGCTGCTTGGCCGCGCGGCCATTGGGATCGGATTCGGACTTCGCGGCGTAATCGGAGCGCAAGTACCACTCATCCCAGTCCGCCTGCGCGGCGACTTGGCCGCTGCTGGGCTTGCGACTCGCGCCATAGGCGATGCAGACCATCGAGATGTCGAACTCGAGAATTTGAGTACCGCTCATGCCATGCGGTGTTCGGCTCTCGGACAGTTCGAAGGTCCCCCGCGATGAACCCTCGTCGCAGGCGAAGATCGACAAACTGAAGGAAGCCCCATCACGTGCGAGCACGTCGACGATGCTTCGAACGTCGTCGCCGGGCCACCTGGCGCGGTGGGCAACTCGACTGAGTGTCCCCTACATGACTCCGAGATCGGGTGAGTAGGACACAGGCGACATCAGCCATGATCGACCCGCCGCCTTCGTGGCACTAGCCACGAGTCATGCGCAAAATGCTCCCCCTGATCGCCTCTGCCCTCCTCGGCCTGCTCGTGGGCGCCTGCGGCGACGACGAAGCCGAGCGCATCGATGACGCCTGCACCGCGTACTGCGAGCGCTCGGTCGAGTGCAACCCGAACTCGTTCGGCTTCGACACCTGCCACGAGTACTGCACCTCGGTCGCGAAGGAGTGCCCGAGTTCGAAGCGCGACGCGGCGATCGACCACTACCAGAGTTGCGCGGACGAGGCCTGCCCGGCCCTCTACGACTGCTCCTTCGCCGCCGAAGACGAGTGCAAGTAGCTCACTTCAAGATGCGCAGGAGGTTGGTGTAGTCGTCGGTGAAGGCCGGGAAGTCGGGCCGGCCTTCGACCGGGACGGCGCCTTGTTTGATCGCCGGGGCGTTCAGGATCGCCGGGTTCTTGGTCACGAGGATCTGGTCGGTCGAGGAGAGCCAGTAGCCTTGGTCTTCGGCCTCGGGCGGCTCGTCGGAGACCAGCAGGGCGGTCATGCCGTGCTCCTTGGCCAGCTCGTACACGACCGGGCCGATGTCGATGTAGCGGTTGGTCGCCTGGAACACGATCGCGCCGTCGGGCTCGAGGTGCTTCAGATACACGCTCATCGCCTCGCGGGTGATCAGGTGCATCGGGATCGAGTCGCCCGAGAACGCGTCGATCGCGAGCACGTCGTACTTGCGCGGCTCTTCGCGCTCGAGCGAGAGCCGGCCGTCGCCGACCACGACCTCGACTTCGCCGGGCACGTCCTCGAGGAAGGTGAACTCGGCCTTGGCGACCTCGACGACCTGGGGATCGAGCTCGTAGAAGACGATCGTGTCTTGCTCGCGGGCGTAGACCGCCAGCGCGCCAGCACCCAGACCGATCACGCCGATCCGGTGGGGCTGGTCGACGGGCAGGCTGGCGAAGAGGCGGCCGTAGCCGCTGGTCGGACCGAAGTAGCTCGAGGGCATGCGGCGGCGGGCCGCGTCGGCGGTCAGCTGGCCGCCGTGCTGGATCCCGCCGTGGTACATCGCGCGGTAGGGCGCAGGATCGGTCCAGTCGCGGGTTCGGACCACGCCATAGAAGTTGCGGACCATCACCCGGGTGTTCGAGGTGTAGCGCTGGAAGGCTCCGGCCACGAAGAACGCGGTCGTGATCGTGACGCCGATCGCGATCAGGCGAATGGGCAGCGGCGAGGGCCAGACCCGAACGACGCCGAGCACACCGAGCAGGACCAGCAAGATCCCGAGCTCGTAGTAGCCAGGCAGGGTCATCGGCGCGAGGATCCCGATCAGCACCGAGCCCAGCGCGCCGCCGATCGACATCATCAGGTAGAAGGTCGTCAGGTGGCGCGGCTCGGGCTTGGACTTGGCCAGCTCGCCGTGGGCGAACATGCAGCCGACGAACATGCCGACCGTGTAGAGGCCGACCAGCGCGAGCCCGTGGCCGTCCATCGCCCAGGCCATCGCGGGTAGGCAAAGTGCCAGCAGGCCCAAGAAGAGCGGGCGGACGTACCAGCGCGGGTGGTCGAAGGCGAGGATGAAGGTGACCAGGTAGAGCGCGAGCGGCAGGACCCACAAGAAGGGCACGGCCGCGATGTTCTGGGTGATGTGGCTGCTGACCGCGAGCAACATGCACGAGCCGGTCGCCGAGAGCAGGATCCACGTGAACAATTGCTTGGCGCTCAGCTTGCTCGCCGCGGGCTCGCGGGTGTCGTGCGCGGGGCTGATCACCAGCTCGGACACGGGCGCCTTGGCCTGCGCGCGAATGCTCGCGTAGCCGGTGACCGAGCAGAGCACCACGAAGGCCACGTAGGCGAGCGACCAGCCGGTGGTCTGGCCGCGGTTGGGGATCCACGGCTCGATCGCGACCGGGTAGGCCAGCAGCGCCAGCAACGAGGCGAAGTTCGACAGCGCGAAGAGCCGATAGGGCACCTTCGATTGGTAGCGCCGCCAATACCAAGCCTGGATCAGCGGGCTGGTGGTCGAGAGCATCAGGTAAGGCAAGCCGATCGTCACGACCAGGAGGCCGAGGATCAGCAGCGTCGGGTTCTCGTCGCCGGTCGGCTTCCACTGCGCGCCCGGGGCGATCGGCAGCCAGGCGAGCGAGAGCAGCAGCATCGCCGTGTGGACGATCAGCTGTCGGCGCGGCTGGAGCTTGCGGATCAGGAAGTCCGAGTAGGCGTAGCCGGCCAAGAGCACCGATTGAAAGAACACCAGGCAGGTCGCCCAGACCGCCGCCGAACCACCGAACCAGGGCAGGATCTGCCGGGCGATCACCGGCTGAACCAAGAAGAGCAAGAAGGCGGACAGGAAGACGGTCGCGGCGTAGAGAGGCATCGCAGGGGTGAGACCGGCGCGGAAAATACCCCCCGGGCCCGGCCGAAGGAAGGGCGCACGAGGGCGCGCGAGGGCGCGGCGGCTTGACCCGGAGCCGGGGCACGGCCCAGATTGTCGGGGTGGATCGCTTTGGCGGGTGTCTGCGCGTGGTCTTGCTGCTGCTCGTGATCGGCTTCGCGGCGAGCCTCTTCGCCGCGCCTGCGCTGGCGAGCCCGCCCGATCCCTCGGCCGAAGCCAACGCCGCGACCACGAGCGAGCCCGCGAGCGAGCTCGACGAGCGTGGCTACGTGAAGGTGGCCGAGCCCAGCGAGACGGCGCTGCGCTACTACCGGAGCGGCAATTGGCTGTGGCTGCTCAACCAGCTGTGGACGCTGCTGATCCCCGCGCTGATCGTGGTGACGGGGTCCTCGGCGCGGCTGCGCGACTGGGCGACGAAGCTCGGGCGCGAGCGCTGGCGGGCGACGCTGCTCTTCTTGCTCGCCTACCTCGCGCTGACCTTCGCGCTCGATCTGCCGCTGGTCTACTACGGCGCGTACGTGAGGCCGCATGCGTACGGGCTCTCCTCACAGAGCCTGGGCAAGTGGTTCGGCGACGAGCTGATCGGGCTGGGCTTGCTCGCCGCGCTGGCGCTGCCGGTCGTGTCCGGGACGCTGGCGTTGATCCGCACGAACCCCGAGCGCTGGTGGATCTGGACCAGCCTGATCGCGATCCCGGTCGCCTTCTTGCTGCTGATGCTGGCGCCGGTGTTCATCGCCCCGCTCTTCAACGACTTCGGGCCGATGCGCGACCCGGCGCTCGAGGCCGAGATCCTCGCGCTCGCCGATCGAGCTGGGATCGCCGGCAGTCGGGTGTTCGAAGTCGACAAGAGCGTCGACACCAACACGGTCAACGCCTACGTGACCGGGTTCGCGTCGACCAAACGGATCGTCTTGTGGGACACGATCATCGCGCGGCTCGACCACGACCAGCTCTTGGTCGTGATGGGCCACGAGATGGGCCACTACGTGCTCGGCCATGTCCGCGACTCGATGATCGCGCTGGCGATCGCGATCCCGCTCGCGCTCGGCGGCTTTCATGCGCTCGCGCGCCGCCTGATCGCCCGCTTCCACGCCCGCTTCGGCTTCACCCGCCTCGACGACGTCGCCGCGCTGCCGCTCTTCTTGGTCTTGATCGGGCTCTTCAACCTCGCGCTCGCGCCGGTCGCCAACGCCTGGTCGCGTCGACAAGAGCACGAGGCCGATCGCTTCGCGCTCGAGATCACCCACGACAACCTCGGCTGCGCCGGCGCCTTCGCCCGCTTGCAGGAGTCGAACCTGGCCAACCCGCGCCCGGGCCCGCTCTTCACCTTCTGGCGGGCCAGCCACCCCTCGCTCGGCGAGCGGATCGACTTCTGCAACGAGTATCGGCCCTGGGCCCGAGGCGAGCCCGAGGCCTACGCCGATCGCTTCAAGTGAAGGCCAGCAGCGCGCCGATCACGGCCAGCAGCGCGACCCCGCCGAGCAGCGTCGGCACGAGCCAGGCGGGTCGGGTCGCGGGCGCGCGAGCCTCGACGAGCGGCGTCTCGTGCTCGCGGCTGCGCGCCGCGGCCAGCGAACGAGCGAAGCGCTGCATGTCGGCGAAGCGATGCTCGCGATCCTTCTCGAGCGCCTGCAAGATCACCGCGTCGACCATGGTCGGGATCCCAGCGTCGCGCTTGGCCTCGCTCGGCGGGATCGGCCGCTCGTGCATGTGCTTGCTGATCAGCTCGTACTCGTCGTCGCCCTCGAAGGGCGGCTTGCCGACCACGAGCTGGTAGATCAGCACGCCGACGCCGTAGACGTCGACCCGACGATCGAGGTCGAGGCCCTCGCACTGCTCGGGCGCCATGTACTCGGGCGTGCCGACGTTGACGCCCGTGCGGGTCTCGACCGCGGCCATCTCGGGGTCGGTCAGCTTGGCGATCCCGAAGTCGAGCACCTTGACGAAGTCGCGCCCGTGGCTGGCTTCGGCCTCGATCAGCACGAAGTTCTCGGGCTTGACGTCGCGATGGATGATGCCGGCCTGGTGGGCGGCGTGCAGCGCCGAGCAGATCTGCTCGGCCAAGCCGAAGGCCCGCCGCCAGGGCAAGGGACCCTCGGCCTTCAACACCGCGAGCAGATCGGGCCCGTCGAGGAACTCCATCGCGTAGTAGGGCTGGCCCGCGCGCGTGTGGCCGAAGCCGAGCACCTCGATGATGTGCGGGTGGCCGATCCGCGAGGCCGCGTCGACCTCTTGGCGGAAGCGAGCAAACATGTCGAGCGTGTCGATCAGCTCGGTCCGCAGCAGCTTGATCGCGGCCGGCTTGCCCTCGCCATCACGCGCCCGCCAGACCTCGCCCATCCCGCCCGCGCCGAGCTTGGTCTCGATCGTCCAGCGCTCCTCGAGGACCTGCCCCTCGCGCGACTCGACGGCTCCGGCGTTCACGAGGATTGGCTACCACGAGCGCGAACGCGGGCGCAGTGAGAAGCGGGCCTTGGCCGGCCATGAAGACTCACGCATCGACGCGCGAGTTCCCAGTTCGAAAGTACTGGGTGGCTGTTGGGGGCCGCGAAGATCGCGAGGGATCCTTCGCGGATGATCGGGTTCTCGATGGACGGGCTTCACGGTGGGAAGAAGGGTCCCCCGCTCGGGCTCAAACACGTCGCCCTTCGAATCGCGGGCGCGCTCTCCCTGGTTGGAACGGTTTAGGCGATTGCAGCGCTCGTGCATGGCAGCAAGGGGCTCGACTCGCCTCGGAGGGACCCTTCTTCCCCCCGCGCGCCTTCGAACTCGACTGCTGACTCCGTCCTCTTCAGGGACCGCGAGATCCGCTGCCGATCCGATCTCGCGTGCTGCCTGTTGGGGACCAAGAGGACCGTCGAAGTCAAAGGCGGGCGGGGGGAAAGAGGGTCGCTCCGAGGCGAGTCGAGCCCCTGGCTTCCATGCAAGACCGCCTCAATCGCCAGAGATCGCCAACCAGGGAGAGAGCGCCTGCGATTCGAAGGGCGACGTGTTTGAGCCCGAGCGGGCGACCCTCTTTCCCACCGCAGAGCCTGGTCATCGAAGTCACGATCGTCCGCGAACGATCCACCGAGGAAGCATCCGCGAACGAATCCCCGCCACGACCAACACCACGCCCAGCACCGCGAGCCCGACCAAGCTCCCGAGCTCGAGGTTGCCGAGCAAGTCGCCCTCGCGCCAAGCGAGAAACGCCGACCAGACTCGAAGGGCCGAGCCGAGGGCGAGCAGCACGAGGCCGACGCGCAGGGCCGGCCGCGCGCGAGCGCGATCCCAGACCAGCGCCAGCCCGATCGCCGCGAGCGGCAAGATCGGGATCAGGTAGCGATGGTCCTCGGTCCCGCCGCCCCAGGGCGTCTCGTGACAAGCCAGCACGAGCAACCAGGGCAAGCAGCCCAGCGCGACCTTGGCCAGCCACGCGCGCTCGCTCCCTCGCACGAGCACGAGCCCGAACAAGCCGACCAGCGCGATCGGAGCTTGGGCCAACATGCCTGCGCCGCGACCGGCACCGAGCAGCACCCACAGGCCCGCGAGCGGGTTGCCGGCGAAGGTGCTCTGGCGCCCGCGCGCGAACGCGAAGGTCGCGTGGAAGTCGTAGCCGATCGCCAGCGGACTCCCGAAGGCGGCGCTGTGGTAGGCGAGCGTGGCCAGCGTGATCGGCAGGGTCCCGAGCACGACCATCGGCCAGCGCCGCCACTCGATCGTCAGCAGCGAGACCGGCACGATCGCGAGCAAGACCAGGTAGTCGCAGGCGATCGCCCAGCTACCCGCGAGACCGGTCGCGAGGGCGATCAGCGGTGCACGCCGAGCGCTCGTCGGCTCGCGCAGCGCGACCACGCCGAGCAAGAAGCCCGCGAGCGCGGTGGCGGTCCCGACATGCGCAAACAAGGCGCTCGAGTAAGGGCCCCAGAGCGTCGCCGCGCCGACGCTCGCGAGCGCGAACAGCCTCGACCCGCGCGCGAAGCCCAGCCGGATCAAGACTCGATCGATCAGCACCAGCCCGAGCAGACCGAGCAAGGTCGCGTGCAGACCGATCATCACGCCGGTCGCGATCCGCTTGGCCAGCGGCGGCGCGTCGGGGAAGCGCTTGGCGTAGGTCGCGACGTAGGGCGGGCAGCCGGGCATCGGCGAGACCGGCTCGCGAGCGCGGACCTGATCGCGGGCCCTCGCCAACGCGGCGCCGTCGAGACGATCGCCCAGCCAGACCGCGGGCAAGGCCGCGAACGCGGTCCCGGGCGGACGGTCGGAGTACGCTCGACCCTCGCGCTCGGCGAGATCGATGCCCAAGGTCAGCGCGCGATCGGGCTCGATCGTGGTCGCGTGGCGCAGCGCGAGCGCCCGCGCGAGCGCCAGGTGCGAGCCGTCGTTGCTGCTCAGCAGGCCGGTCGCGCTGCCCGACCAGAGCAGCGCGAGCAAGGCCAAGAGCGGCCCGAACAACCAGCGATCGGGGACGCGCTCGAGCACGAGTTCAGCCCGAAGTGAGGCGGAAGCTGCGGGCGATCGCGTCGAGCGGCGCTCGCCAGCGATCGAGTTGACTCTGCTCGGCGGTCGCCGTGATCACGTAGGCGCGCGGGCCAGCGACGAGCATGTACGACACGACCCAGAGCGGGTGCCCTTGATAGGTGTGCTGGTACTCGAGGCGCACGGCCGGCTGTCCGGCGAGCTCGACCGTGGTCCGCGAGAGCTCGCGGTACTCGGAGAGGTCGGTCTGCAAGAGCGGCGCCGAGCCATCGGCGTAGTCCTCGGCGCTCAGCGTGGTCGGCAACGCCTCGACCACGACGTTGACGTTCTCGACGAAGGCGTCGCTCGGGCTCTCGCGGGCCGAGGCGACGAAGAGCGCGGGCATGGCCGCACCCTCGCTCGCCGTCCACCCGCGCGGGAACGCGAGCTCGTAGCCGTAGCGATCGTCGACGTGGCGCTCGCTCAGCTCGGGCAGCGCGGCCGATCCGATCGCGCCCTCGCTCGACGCGGCCGCGGCGAGCGGGGCCACCTGGGCCTTCGCTTCGCTGGCCTCGCTCGCGTCGGGGATGCTCTGGTTCGGCTGGCGTCCGGGCTCGCGGCTGGTGCAGCTCGCGAGCAGGGCGACGCCGACCAGCGCGAGCATCTTCGATCGCAGCACGAAGCCCCGGCGCACGAGCCATCCTACCTGGCCCAAGGGACCCTTGTCGATCGCAGACGCGATGTCCCCGGGCTGCTACGTTGCGCGCGTGGGTGCCCGGCTCAGCGAGAAGGAGCAGCGCTTCGATCGGTTCCGCGCTCGGGTCGGCGTGGTCGCGGCCCCGCTCTGCGCGGCGATCGTGTGGATGCTGCCCTTCGCCAACCTGAGCGTCGAGGCGCACCGGCTGCTCGCGATCGGCTGCGCGACGGTGATCTTGTGGATCACCGAGGCCATCCCGCTCGCGATGGCGGCCCTGCTCGCGCCCGCGCTGGCGGTGCTCGCCGGCGTCGCGCCGGCCAAGCAAGCCTTCGCCGGCTTCGCCCACCCGCTGATCTTCTTGTTCCTCGGCGGCTTCATGCTGGCCGAGGCGCTCAGCCACCAAGGCTTCGATCGCCGGGCCGCGCTCTGGTTGCTGGCCCGCGACATCATCCGCGGCTCGCCGACCCGCGCGCTGATCGGCGTGGCCCTGGTCGCGTTCGTGTTCTCGATGTGGATCAACAACACCGCGACGACGGCGATGCTGCTGCCGATCGCGATCGGCCTGTGCGCGAGCATCCGCCGGCTCTGCCCCGACGATCCGGCCGTGCTCGAACGCCAGCGTCGCTTCGAAGAGGGCATGCTGATCTGCCTCGCCTACGCCTCGTCGATCGGGGGCGTGTGCACGCCGATCGGGACCGCGCCCAACATGATCGCGATCGGCCAGCTCGAGCGCGTGGGCGTGCACATCGACTTCCTGGCCTGGATGCGCGTCGGTCTCCCGCTCGGGCTCGCGGCCTTGATCGCGATGCTGGTGATCGCCAGGATCTGGTGGCCGCCCGCGCTCGAGCGACTCGCTGGCTTGAGCGACTCGGTCCGAGCCGACCTCGCCGCGCTCGGGCCCGTCCGCGCGGGCGAGCGCCGAGCCGTGCTGGTGTTCGCGCTCGCGATCCTCGGCTGGCTGACGCCTTCCATCGTCCGCTTGGTCGCGGGCGAGCAGGCGCCCGCGACCCAATGGGCCGACCGCGCCCTGCCCGAGGGCGTGGTCGCGCTGGTCGCTGCGGCGCTGCTCTTCGTGGTCCCCTCCGGCGAGCCGGCCCCCGCCGACGCCCGCCGACCGCCGCTGCTCGACTGGGCGCGGATGACCAACATCGACTGGGGCACGCTCTTCTTGCTCGGAGGCGGGCTCGCGCTCGGCGATCTCACCGTCGAGACCGGCCTCGCCGACGCGCTCGGGGCCCTCGTCGAGGGTCGCTTCGGCGGTGAGGCCTCGGGCTTCGTGCTGATCGCGGTCATGACCACCATCACCCTCTATGCGACCGAGCTGATCAGCAACACCGCGATGACCAACATCATGGTCCCGGTCGTGATCCCGATGGCCACCCGGCTCGGCCTCGATCCGGTCCCCGTCGTCATCTGCGTCACGCTGGCGGCCAGCTTCGCGTTCATGCTGCCGGTCTCGACCCCACCCAACGCGCTCGCCTACGGGACCGGCTTGGTCCGCATGCCGACGATGATCCGCTTCGGCGCGTGGATGGACCTGGCCGGGCTCGCGCTGCTGCTCGTGCTCGGGCTGCTGCTCAGCTGAGCTCAGCTGAGCCCTGCTGGCCTCAGTGAACCTTGACGCCGAGCAAGGCCTCGAGCTCCGACATCGCGAAGGGCACCCGCAAGCTCTCGCGCTCGTCCGTGGTCGCGAGCGCGCCCCGCCGACCGACCTCGATCAAGCGCGCGTCGAGCAGAGGCTCGAGCACCCGCAGGCTGCGTAGCGCGACCCCGTCGGCGAACACCAGCGTGGCCCCGTCGAGGTGGCCGGTCTCGAATTTGTCGGGCTCGTATTCGTAGGGCTCGACCCCGAGCTGGCGCAGCGCGTTGCCGACGGTGCTGCGCATGGCCTCGTCGCTGTGGATGACCAAGACCTTGCCGCCGGCCCGCTCGCGCGTGGCCTCGAGCGGGAGATGGGCGATCAAGGTGACCGAGCCGCGATCGGTGCTGCCGCGCAAGAACCCGCCGAGCTGGACGGCGAGGCCCTCGGAGATGCCGTAGCCGCCGAGGGTCGGGACCTCGTCGCCGCTGCCCCGCGCGAGCACGCGCAAGGCCAGGTAGCGGCCGGGTCGGACGTCCTCGCCGTCGCTCTCGCGGATCCGCTCTTGAGTCGCGAGCAGCTCGATCGTGCTGCGGCCGGCGACGCTGTCGCGCGCGGTCATCAGCAGGTTGATCATCAAGAGCTGGAGATCGACGGCCGAGGCCGCGAGCTCGAGGCCCGGCTCGGCGCAGCGGATCTCCAGCTTGACGTCGGGCATCGAGGGCTGGACCGCCTGCCGAACCGGCTCGAGCACGTCACCCAAGCGCGTGCGCGGGACATCGCCGCCGTCGAGCGCCCAGGCCTGCAGGACGTCGCGCTCGAAGCTGCCGGCCGCGCCTGGCTTGGGTCGCGCGCCCTTGTTGACCAAGTTGTCGATCGGGATCGGTCCGCTCTGCGAGTCGAGCAGCGCGGCCTCGGCCGAGGTCGACATCGCCAGGCGCAGCGAGCCGAGCTCGAGCGGGTCATCGAACTCGGTGTTGAGCGCGCTGCTGCCGATCCCGAGCCGCCGACCGATGTTGCGGGCGATTCGTTCGTGCTCGGCGGCGGCCAGCACGTTCTCGGCCTTGAACGACTGGGCGAGCGCGCGATGGGCCTCGCGTGCGGCGTGGAGGTTGCCGTGGCGATCGAGCGAGCCGATCAAGAGCGCCGCGAGGGCGTGGGCGCGCGGGTTGTCGCGGGCGACCACCGCTCGCTTGAGCTTGAAGAGCTGGGCGAGCACGGCCAGCCGCGGCGAGCGACGACTCGCCCGCTCGAGCTTGCGCAAGGCTCGGGTCAGCAAGCGTCGCTCGTCGCGGCTCGGATACTTGTGGCTGAGCACCACGAACACGGTCGCGGCGTGCAGCTCCTGACAGAACTCGGGGACCGCGTGCAGAGCGAGCATCTCTTGCTGACCGGTCGAGACCTGGTAGTAGGCCGCGACCTCGTCGCCAGCGTCGAGCGCGGCGTAGGCGAGCTGGGTCCGCGCGATCAAGCGAACGGTCGGGCTGATGTCCTCGGCCTCGATCGCGATCGAGAGGCTGAGCAAGCGCGGGACCACGTCGTTGCGGCCCTGGCGAGCGAGCATCGCCAGCTTGACCGACTCGAGCGCGAGCAAGCCGACCTCCGTGCCGTGCCGGCGGGCCATCGCGATGCCCTCGTCGACCCACGCGATCACGGTGTCGATCGGCTCGCGGTCGCGCCCGTAGATGCTCTTCATCAGCACCGACATGATCGAGATCGACACGTCGCCGGTCTCGCGAAAGGCCACGACCGCGTCGTCGAGCATCCGCTGGCCCTGCTCGTAGCGACCCGAGGGCAGCATGCTCATGTGCGCCCAGTTGTGCAGCACGACGCCCCGACCCCACGCGTCCTTGGCCGAGATCGCGATCTCCAACGCCTCCGCGAACCCGCGATCGGCCGCGTGGTACTGGCCGAGGATCGCCCAGATCGACGCGACGAAGCTGCGCGCGCTGGCGGTCGCGCCGGTGCGCAGGCCTCGGTAGAGCCACAACACCCGCGCGGCCGAGAACACGACCAGCGAGAGATCCGAGATCAACACCGTGACGAAGAGCTGCGGGTAGAGCCGAACCAGCGCCTCGCGCAGACCGATCGGGATCTTGGGCTCGCCCACGAGCGCACCCAACAACGCGCGCGCCGTGTGGTAGTAGCGGCCGATCCGGGTCTCGGGCCGCGGCTCCTCGGCGCGATCGAGGGCGAGCTCGCCGAGCTGGCGCGCCTCGTTCATCATCGACTTGTTGTAGAGGTAGTGGACCGCCTTGTTGGCCACGGCGATCGCTCGCTCGGGCTCGGCCGTGGCGATCAGCGCGGTGTAGAGCACGGTCGCGCCCTCGAGATCGTCGCTGAGCAAGTAGGTGTCGGCCAGCGCCTCGGCTGCGATCCCGCGCTGATCCGAGTCGCGGCTGTACTCGAGCGCGCGCTCGAGGTGCCAGCGCGCGCGCTCGAGATCGTAGACGCCCAAGCGCTCGCGACCGGCGTCGACATGGAGGCGCGAGAGCAGGTCGAAGTCGGCGGGCTTGGCCTGCTCCTCGTTGAAGGCGAGATCGCGGTGATAGGCGATCTGGGCCGCTGGCGCCTCGCGCAAGCCGAGCAGATCGGCGACACGACCGTGGGCGTTGCGGCGCTGCTCGGGCTCGGCCGACTCGAGCACGAGCTCGCGGATCGAGTCGTGGGGGAAGCGGATGCCGTGCTCGGTCCGGCTCAAGATCCCGCGCTCGACCAGGTCGTCGAGCGCGGCGTCGACCTCGGTCGGGCCGATCGCGGGCGCGCTCTTGAGGCTGTCGCGGGCGCCGAGCGTGCGCGCGTCGGCCAGGGTCAACTCGAAGCCGAGCACGGCGAGGCGCAGCGCGAGCGTCCGGACTTCGTCCTCGGCGCCCGCGAGGCGAAAGCCAAACAGGTCGCGGATGTCCGGCTCGCGGTGGACGTCGTCGCGGAGGTTTCGACGGGCCCGCCAGGTCGACTCGCCATGGACCAAGAGCCCGCGGTCGAGCCAGGCCCGCAAGTTGGCCCAGACCGCGAGCGGGAAGCCGTCGCTGACGGCCCAGAGCGCCTCGGCGAGGGCGTCGAGATCGGCGATCGAGCCTGGCAGCGTGCGGGCCAAGAGCCGGCCGACGTCGGGCGCGGTCAGGGGCTCGAGCTCGAGGAACTCGGCTTCGAAGTCGGCGCTGAAGGTCTTGCGCTCGTCGCGAAGGCCCGCGATGACCAAGGTGTGATGGGCGGGCCGCTGCTGGGCGAGCACGCGCAAGACCGCGAGCGAGCTCGAGTCCGCGACCTCGAGGTTGTCGAGCACCAGCACCAGCGGCCGCTTTTGCGTGCCGAGCGAGCGGAGCAGATCGCCGATCGTCGCGGTGTGACGGCTGAAGTCCTCGCCGAGCTCGAGCCGGGGCAGCTCTTCGATCGAGCGCAGCACGTTGCCGAGCGAGGGCGCGCTCTTGGTCAGGACGGC
>JAMHUH010000933.1:0-4999 GCA_035904925.1 Nannocystaceae bacterium | reverse complement strand
GAGCGCGCTCGGCTGAAGATCGAGCCACTCGTGGACGGCCTGCAACGCAGCTTCGCGATCGAGGAAGCGGGCGAGGTCGACCCGCCAGCGGACCAGCGCGAGGTGGGCGGCCGGGAACGACTCGAGCGCGTGCGAGAGCCCGGCCAGCTCGCGCAGCGCAGCGCCGAGGTCGTCGACGCTGGCGCGCAGCAGCTCGCGGGTCCGGTCGAGGCCGCGGGCGATCGGCTCGTCGAGCAAGCCCGGCTCGTCCGGCAGCGGGGCCACGGCCATCGCCGCTTCGTCGCTGACCTGCGCGCCCCAAGCGTCATGGTCGAGATCCTCGCGCTCGTCGGGATCCCCCGCTTCGCCCTCTTCGCCGGCCTCGAACTCGCGCAGCGGCCCGCGCAGATCGATCGTCACGCCCCGCCGGCTCAGCGCCAGCTCCGTGATCGCGCAGCCCTCGAGGTTGGGCGCCTTCCAGCCGACCGTCGCGAACGCGCGGGTCATGGCGAGGCGGCCGGGATCGATGGTCAAGCTGCCCTCGTCGCTGGCGACCACGGCCTCGCGCAGCCCGGCGATCCGTCCGGCGGCGAGGCGCTTGGCGATCGCTCGCCAGAGTCGTCGGGCCGAGGTGTCGCGACCCTCGCGATCGAGCGAGCCCGTTCGCCCGCGGCCCTCGAGCTCGCGGCGATCTTCGTCGGCGCCGGCCAGCCCCGCAGGCAGATCGCCGATCAACCAGAGCCGACAAGGTCGCAAGACCAGCTTGCGCCGCTCGGGCACGAGATCGAAGCCGACCAGCAACCAGACATGCTTGCCGGCCGTGGTCTCGCCGCCGATCATCAAGCAAGGTCGCGGACGCTCGGCCTCGGGCAGCTCGCGGCGCAGGTCGAGCTCGACCTCGCGGATCCGCAGCCCGAGCAGCTCACGATCGACCAAGCGCTCGTGCAGCCAAGGCAGCAGCGCTCGGTCCTCGATGACCAGGGTCGCGCGAACCACCCGACAGCGACGCTTGCGAAATTTCGTGGCCGTCAGCGGCCCACGCAGCGGCATGCGAACGCCAGGGATCAGCGCCTCGTACTCGCGCAGCCGTACGCCCGGCGCCAAGGTCCGCCGGACCAGCGCGAGCAAGGCCCGCCGCTCGCGAAAGAGCAGCGAGAAGCCGAGCACATTGCCGACGCCAGGACCTTGTCCCGGTTCGTCTTCGTTGGTCGGCTCGACGCTCACCGTGCTTCGCTGCCCAGCCGCCGAGGGGGCGCGCGGGGCCGCCGAGTATAGCGCCAAAGCGGTGAGTTCGGATGAGCCCTCGGCGTGTGGCGAGGCTCGACTGAACTCGTGCGCCGTGGGGCATCGCGGGACAGGCGCGAGGGAGGTCTAGACCAAGGACAAGAGCAGCTCGACGAGGCGGCGGGGCTCGATCAGCGGGGCCGTCTCCTCGGTGACCAGCGCGGTGTCGATCACGTCGACGCCCTGCTCACGAATCGCCTCGATGTCCAGACCACCGGGGTACTCGCCGCGCTTGCTGTCGACGAGCACGAAGTGCAAGAGCCGATCGGTGGGCGTGCCCGGGTTGGCGTCGCTGCGCAGCTGGGCGAGCAGCGTGCGGACCTGCTCGTGCGGGGGCAGGCCGAGCTCCTCGGGATCGACCCCGCAGTTGGGCACGTAGACCTTGGGGCAGTCGGCCCGCGCGACGCTGTGGCCGACGCCTTTGGGCAGCAGGCAGGCCATCACCGAGGTCCAGAAGCTGCCGATCGGGAAGCAGATCAGCTCGGCCTCGTCGATCAGCTGGCGGGTGCGATCGTCGATCTCGACGCTCGCCAGCCGCTCGGGCGCGTCGACGCTCTCGCTCAGCCGCAGCTCGCGGATCGGGGCCGAGAGCGGCTGCTCGCGGCTGGTGATCATGTGTTGGCCGACGATCACCCGACCGTCGGCGAGCTCGGCCGCGAGGTGGAGGTTGCTGTCGACGATCGGCCGGACGATCCCACGAACCGCGACCAGCTTGGAGAACAAGAAGATGACGGCGTCGATGTCCCGGCGGTTGTTGATGTAGCCGCCCGCGAGGATCAGGTTGCCGATGCTGGCCCCGCGCAGGTCGAAGCTGGGCGGCATGTTGTCGATGAAGTAGCCGAGGTGGTTGCGGATCAGCTTGCGCAGCGGCTGCGGGATCGCGGCGACCAGCGCATCCTTGCCGGTGACCATGTCGTTCAAGCGCTCGCGCAGCTCGGCTTGCTCGGCCTCGCCCGGGAAGCGGGTGTCGAAGAGCCGGTAGACCTCGGGGTGGCCCTTGAGCTCGACATCGGCCAGCGCCATCAGCCGGTTGCGCAGGTCGCCGACCGAGATCATCGGGAAGGCGTCGCGCAGCTTGGCCGAGCTGCCGCCCGAGTCGAAGGGCGTGATCAGGTGGATCGAGTTGTGGGTGTAGTCGGTCAGCGCCCGGCTGGTCTTGCGCAGGGCCGAGCCGCCCGAAAAAAACAGCACGGTCGGGCCGAGCTCGGGCGCGCGGGCGTAGCGAGCGAGGCGGATCGGATCGGGCACGAAGCGACGCTGGCTCAGCGTGATCCGGCGGCGCTCGGAGATCGGGATCGCGGGCTCGAAGGTGTCGGTCATGGGCGGGGCTAGCGGGCGTTCAGCGGGGCGGGAGACCGAGCAGCTCGAGCGCGGCGGCGCGGCCGAAGTCGAAGTCGACGGTGCCCGAGAGCTCGAGCACCGGGATGTTGGCGAGCAGCTCGATGTAGGACTCGACGCTGCGCTCGCGCTCGCCCGGGCCTGGCCGATAGAACACGCCGGGCTCCTTGATCAGCGCCGGGAGCAGCTCCTGCCGCTCGCGCACGTCGATCCGCCGAGCGTGGGTCTGGTTGCCTTCGCGGTTCCAGTTGAGCAGCACGAGCCCGGCGAACTCGCCTTGGAGCAGGAACTTTTGGCTCGGGAAGCACTGCCCGATCACGCCGTCGAATTTGTGCTCGAGCTGCCAGAGCTCGTCGGGCGTGAGCGCGGCGAAGCGGACCCGCTCGTCCTCGTCGAGCACGCCGGCGAGATCGGGGTTGTGCAGGATCGTGCCGGGGTTGATGCGCGGGTGCTTGGGCACGCCTTCGATCCGCGCGGGCGGGCCCGCGTGGAGCATGACCCGATCGTTGCTGAGGAAGTCGAGCCGGCGATCGTTCATCAGGTGCAGGGCGAGGGTCGACTTGCCCATGCCCGAGAAGCCCGCGATCGCGATGGTCTTGGGCAGCTCGTCGGCGCCGCCGCCAGCCCGATGCCCGACCGCCGAGCAGTGCCCGAGCAGCGCGCCGCGATGCAGCGCCCACTGGATCATCCGGTTGTTGACGAAGTTGATGACCTGGTTGGGGTTGGCCAGGCAAGGCCCGATCGCCAGGTGATCGTCGACGCCGTAGGCGAAGCGCATGCCCGTGCGCAGCTTGACGACCACGCGACCGTCGGGGAGGTCGAGCCAGCCCTCCTTGGGCCCGCGCACGCTCGGCTTGTACTCGCCGATCGTCAGCTCGCGCTCGCCGATCAGATCGGGCGCCTCATCGACTTGGATCGCGCTGATCCAAGTCAGCGGACCGCCCTCGGCCGCGCGCTCGCGGCTGCTCGCGGGCAAGGTTCGAAAGTCGGCGAAGTAAGCCTCGAGCTCGGCGATCAGCCCGGGCGCGTTGCTCTCGACCCAGACCCGAAAGCCGTCGAAGTCCCAGCCGCGGCCGGCCACCGCCGGATACTCGGAGCGCAGTGCGGCGACGCCTGCTTGGATGGACGTGATCATGCCAGCCCCCGCTCGTGCGCGAGGCAGCGGATCGCATGGTCGGCGTAGGCGCCCGCGGCATCGATGTCGCAGGCCTCGGCGAGCCCGCGAAAGCCACCGAAGGCCGAGACCTCGAACACCTTGGGGCCCGACTCGGTCTCGACCACGTCGACGCAGGTGAAGTCGAGTTCGAAGAGCGCCTGGGCTCGACGCGCGAGCTCGATGATCTCGCGGCTGGGCTGGTGGGCCTGGTACTTGCCGCCCTTGCTGGTCGAGGTGCTCCACGAGCCGCCGCGGACCCGCGCGTAGGTGGCCAGGTACTCGCCGCCGAGGAAGACCACGCCCAGATCGCGGCCGGGGATGTCGACCAGCTGCTGCAAGTACATGACCTCGTTGGTCCGCTTGAACTCTTCGAGGGTCGCGCGCAGCTCGGCCTCGTTGGCCGGGCCGCCCTCGCTGCCGGGCTCGCGCAGCAGGACCATCCCGCGCGCCTTGGAGGTGTAGAGCGGCTTGGCGATCATCGCCCCGAAGCGCGCGAGCGTGGCCCGGGCCTCGTCGACGCTCTCGGTCACGATCGTCGCGGGCATCGGGATCCCGCCCAGCTGCAGCTTGATCGTGCCCGAGAGGCGATCGATCAGCGGGCTGATGCACTGCGGACGCGAGAACACCCGGACGCCGCGGCCAGCGAGCACCCGCAGCAGCTCGACCCGGTCGAGCGCGTCGGGGCTGTAGGTCTCGGCGATCTTCTTGACGATCACGCCGTCGAGCTCGCCGAGATCCTTGCCGCGGTGGAGGAGTCGGGGCCCGCCTTCACCGAACTCGGCGACGACCTCGTGCATCTCGATCAAGAGGCGGTGTCCTGTCCGGGCCTCGATCGCGTCGAGCAGGCGATCGGTCGACCAGCCGCCGGCGATGCCCACGACAGCGATCTTCCAAGGGGTTCCTGAGTTCTTGTCGGTCATGCGAGATCACTCGGTGGGGTCAGGGGACCAGCACGGACTCATCGAGCCGGAAGTCTCGCCACGCGGATTGGCCAGCGAGCACGAGGGTCTGGTGGTCGAGCAGCCGCTCGAGCAGGTAGCGAGAGCGCAGCATCATCGCGCTGCTGAAGCGCGGGTCCATGTCGAAGCGGGTCGAGGTCAGCAGCGAGCGAGCGAGCCCGAGCGCGAGCCGGGCGTCGAAGCAGGTGTCGCCGTTGACCTCGCCGAATTCGCGGGCGAAGCGGAAGAACTCGCGGCTGACCTGATCGAGCCGGCGGCGCGGGGCCAGATCGAAGATCTTGAT
>JAMHUH010000932.1:0-7222 GCA_035904925.1 Nannocystaceae bacterium | reverse complement strand
TGATCTTCGGCCTCCCCTCCTTGCTCCCGCACAGCCGGAAGCCGAGGAAGGGACGCTGCCAGACCTTGGCCACCATGCTCTTCTCTCGGTTGACTCGGAGTCGCATCTTCTCGAAGCGCAGGATCAGCCAACGCATCACTCGTTGTCCTGCCTTCTCCGAGCGCACGAGCACGCGCAGGTCGTCCGCATAGCGGACGAATGCGTGTCCTCGCGCCTCCAGCTCCTTGTCCACCTCGTCGAGATACACGTTCGCAAGCAAGGGCGAGAGCGGACCCCCTTGGGGCGTTCCGCTCTCCATCGCCACCTTGACTCCGTCCGCCATCACGCCGGCGGTCAGGTATCGGCGGATCGTCCTCAGCACCCTCGCGTCACCCACCCTCTTCGCCATCTTCCCCATCAGCAGGTCGTGGTTGACTCGATCGAAGAACTTCTCCAAGTCGATGTCCACCACCCATTCGCGTCCCTCCACCACGTAGTCGCGCATCTGCTCGACTGCCTGGTGTGCCGAACGCCCGGGCCGAAACCCGTAGCTGTGTTCACTGAAGGTCGGATCGATCCGAGGTTGGAGGACCTGCAGGATCGCCTGCTGGATGAGTCGGTCGCTCACCGTTGGAATGCCGAGCATTCGCTCGCCACCCCCTCGCTTCGGGATCATCACCCTCCGCACGGCGGCAGGCTCGTACGTGCCCGCGAGCAACTCCTCGCGAACCCTGGGCCACTGCTCTCGCAGCCATCCCTCGAGCGCTTCGACCTTCATCCCGTCGATGCCGGGGCCTCCCTCGTTCTTCTTCACTCGCGCTGCTGCTCGCTCGATGTTGGCGGTGCTCACCACCTCCTCCATCAGCGTGCTCGTGCCTGGGCCGCCGTGTCCGGCTTCCTGCGTCGGGACTTGCTCGCTCCGCTCTCCCTCGCGGTGTCCACCGCTCGTCTCGAACGGGAGCTCCATCTGCCTGGTCATCTGAACCCTGGTCCCTTCGTGTCGTCCGGGCGTGATGCCCTCGTCGTCGTTTGGTCCTTCGGCTCTCGCCTACTACGACCGCTGCTGACTTCTCACTCCGTGTGCGTGACCACGTGACCCTTTCAGGTCCGAAGCGAGATCTCCCCGGGTAAGAACACTGACCTTCCCAGCATCGCCGCCGGATGCACGCGACATCCCTTCGACCACGAAGGAGCTTCACGTTGCGGAGCACGCTCGCCCCGGGATGTCCCGCCTCGTATCCGGTTCCTGTTCGTCGGCCCGCTGGTTCGTTCCGCGCTTCCTCCAGACCCTCGGTCACCCTCGGGCCCTTGCGCTTCCCTTCCCTCGTTCGTGGTTCCTTGGGCGAGGATTTTCACCTCGTAGTCAGTGCCCATGCCAGGCGCACTCCTCCCCCGCTTGGACGGAGTCCAAGCGGGACCCCCTCCTCCTTGCCCGCCCACACTTGGGCGGTGTTTCACGCGAGGTCGCGGGTCGGTCCGAACACCAGAAATCCACGTGCTGATACACGCCGCCGACGATGCAGAACTCGACCTGCTCGGCGCGCAAGAGCTCGAGCCATGTCAGCGACCCACGAGCCGCAGCGCGTCGGTCAACTGTCGAAAGCGCTGCGCAGGTGTCAGCTCGAGGTTGCGCTCGAGCAGCAGCATGTCGACGCCGTACTCCGCCGCCGACACGGACTCGCGTATGCTCCGCGCATGAGCGCTCCCGACTCCGATCTGCCGCCGCCCGAGGGGCGCATCCGTGTCCGCGTCGAAGGACGCTCGTGCGTGATCACCATCGATCGCCCGGCCAAGTACAACGGCTTCACGCCCGAGATGCTGGCCCAGCTGGCCGCCGCCTATACCCGGCTCGAGCACGACGACGAGCTCTGGTGTGGGGTGCTCGAGGCCGAGGGCCCGCACTTCACCGCCGGGCTCGAGCTCTCGCGCTTCGACATCACGGCGCCGCTCGACGCCAACCTCGCTGCCAACCTGGCCGAGGGCAAGCCCGCCGACATCGATCCGCTCGACATGCGCGCGCCTCGTCGGACCAAGCCGATCGTCGCGGCCGTGCATGGCATCTGCTTCACGATCGGGATCGAGCTGATGCTCGCGGCCGACGTCGTGATCGCCGAGCAGGGCACCCGCTTCAGCCAGCTCGAGGTCAAGCGCGGGTTGATGGCCTACGGCGGCGCGTCGATCCGCATGGTCGAGCGCGCGGGCTGGGGCAACGCGATGCGCTGGCTGCTGACCGGCGACGAGTTCGACGCCGACACGGCCCTGCGGCTCGGCTTCGTGCAGGAGCTGGTCGAGGTCGGCGAGGCTAGGGCGCGGGCGCGAGCGATCGCCACGCGGATCGCCGAGCAAGCGCCGCTGGCCGTCCGCGAGTCGCGACGCTCGGCCCAGCTCGCGCTCGAGCATGGCCCCGAGGCCGCGATCGCGGCCTTCCCCGAGCAGCTGCGCATGCTCGCGGCCAGCGAGGACTTCGCCGAGGGCGTCCGCTCCTTCGTCGAGCGTCGCGCGGGTCGCTACTCGGGCCGCTGAGCTCGATCCGAAGCTTCAGGCGCGCAGCGACTGGACGATCTTGAGCGCCTCTTGCACGTGGCGCTTGGCCTGGATCTGCGAGTTGAACACGTGCCGGATCACGCCCTGGCGATCGATCACGTAGGTCACCCGACCCGGGAGCAGGCCGAACATGTTGGTCGGCACCTGGTAGGCCTTGCGCAGCTTGCCGTCGTCGTCGCTGATCAGCTTGAAAGGCAGCCGATGGTGGGCGGCGAAGGCCTCGTGATCGCTCAGCGAGTCTTGGCTGACGCCGACCACGATCGCGCCCGCGTCGACGAAGTCCTCATAGGCGTCGCGAAAGCTGCATGCCTCGGCCGTGCAGCCCGGGGTCTCGTCCTTGGGATAGAAGTAGAGGACCACCGCGTGCTCGCCCCGCAGCTTGGCCAGACTGATCTGCTCGCCGTCGTGGGTGGGCTTGTCGAACTCGGGTGCCTTGTCGCCGTTCTGCAGGGCCATGGTTGTCCGGGCGTACGCGCTCGGGCGGGCGATGTCACGCATCGGGCTCGCCCCGACCGCCATGGCGGCGCTCTGGGCGGGTGAGGGATCGCGCGCCCGATGCTCGAGCGTTTCTCCTATCCTGATCACGATGACGGAACGAGAGCGTGGTCGTGAACGAGATTTGGTGCTCGCCCCCAACGAGTACGCCTTCATCGCCGACGAGACCAAGGGCAACATCAACGCCTACGTCGGTCCCTACAAGACCAGCCTGGCCAACACCGACCAGCCGGTCACCTTCAACGCAGACACCAAGCGCTTCGAACGGTGCATGCTCGAGGGCGCGACCCAGAGCTTCGCGGTCGCGCCGGTCGGTTGGTACTTGGTGCTCAAGAACCCGACCCGCGACTCGAGCCACCCCAAGACCGGCGCGATCAACAACCTCGCCGAGCTCGAGGTCGGTCGCAAGGTCAACCTCCCGGGCCCGGCCGCGTTCGCGCTCTGGCCCGGCCAGATGGTTCGGGTGATCCAGGGCCACAACCTGCGCAGCAACCAGTACCTGGTCGTCCGCGTCTACGACGAGGAGGCGGCCAAGGCCAACTGGAAGAACGCGGTGATCAAGCCGCAGGCGGGCAGCGACGAAGGCCCGCACGAGGCCGCGCAGCCCGAGCTCACGATGGGCCAGCAGATGGTCATCAAGGGCACCGACGTGTCCTTCTACATCCCCTCGACCGGCATCGAGGTCGTGCCTGATCCGGGTGGCGAGTACGTGCGCGAGGCGGCCACGCTCGAGCGGCTCGAGTACTGCATCTTGCTCGACGAGAACGGCAACAAGACCTACCTGCAAGGGCCGGCGGTCGTGTTCCCGAGCCCGACCGAGACCTTCGTTCAGCGCGAGGGCGCCCGCAAATACCGGGCGATCGAGCTCAACGAGAACAGCGGCATCTACATCAAGGTCATCGCGCCTTATTCGACGCCCGGCGGCGAGGGCCAGCCCGACAAGCACTACGCGGTCGGCGACGAGCTCTTCATCACCGGTCGCGACCAGATGATCTATTTCCCGCGGACCGAGCACGCGGTGATCAAGTATGGCAACGACGCGATCCACTACGCGGTCGCGATCCCGGCCGGCGAGGCTCGCTACGTGCTCGATCGCCAAGGCGGTCAGATTCGGCTCGAGAAGGGCCCGGCGATCTTCCTGCCGGACCCGCGTCGCGAGGTCATCGTCCGCCGCGTGCTCGATCCTCGCCAGGTCTCGCTCTGGTTCCCGGGCAACACCGAAGCGCTCGCCCACAACCAGCAGCTGGCCGCGAGCAAGTCCAAGAGCGAGGCCGCCGGCGCGGCTCCAGCCGCCCCCGCGCCGCGTCTGGCCGCCGCGGCCCGCAGCGAAGAGGCGACCTCGGGCGCCTACGCGGGCGAGGACTTCACCCGCAATCAGACCTTCAAGCAGCCGCGCACGATCACGCTCGACACCCGCTTCGACGGCGCGGTCGCGATCGCGGCCTGGACCGGCTACGCGATCCAGGTGGTCAGCAAGACCGGCGATCGCAAGGTCGTCGTCGGGCCCGCGACCTACCTGCTCGAGTACGACGAGGTCCTGCAGCCGATGGACCTGTCGACGGGCACGCCCAAGGGCGACGCGAAGCTCGACCGGACCGTCTACCTGCGCGTGCTCTACAACAAGGTCTCGGACTTGGTCGAGGCCGAGACCGCCGATCTGGTCCAGGTTCGGGTTCGGCTCTCGTATCGGGTCAACTTCGAAGGCGATCCGCAGCGCTGGTTCAACGTCGAGAACTACGTGAAATTCCTGACCGACCACCTGCGCTCGCTCCTGCGTGGCGCGATCAAGCAGCGCGGGGTTCAGGACTTCCACCCGAACGCGGTCACGATCGTCCGCGACGTCGTGCTCGGGGCCCAGAACGCCGAGGGCAAGCGCAGCGGCCGGCTCTTCGAAGAGAACGGCATGCGCGTCTACGACGTCGAGGTGCTCGGCGTCGAGATCGGCGACGCCAGCATCGAGACCTTGTTGGTCGGGGCCCAGCACGCCGCGGTCGAGCAGACCTTGACCCTCGACGGCGAGCGCCGTCGGCTCGAGCTGACCCGCGAGCGCCAGTCGATCGAGCAAGAGATCGACGTGATCACGACCGGCACGCGGCAAAAGAAGTACGCCCTCGATCGCGCCGAGGTCGAGGCCGCGCACGAGCTCGCGCGGGCCAAGATCCACGCCGAGGCCGAGGCCCGCCACGATCGCCTGGCCGCCCAGCTCGCCGATCAGCCGCCGCTGCAAGAGGTCCACACGGCCGAGCTCGCCCGGCGCAAGGCGAGCGCCGACCTCGAGCTCGAGACCGGCAACCGCCAGCTCGCCCAGCGCCTGACCGAGCTCGATGGCGAGGTCCGAGCCGTGGTCGAGAAGGCCAAGGCCGTCTCGCCCGATCTGATCGCCGCGCTGCAGGCCTTCGGCGATCGGGCCCTGGCCGAGAAGATGGCCCAGAGCATGGCCCCGCTGGCGATCCTCGGGGGCGAGAGCGTGGCCGAGGTGCTCGCGAGGTTGCTGCGCGGGACCAAGCTCGCGCAGGTGCTCGGCGGCGAGGCAGCCGTCGAGCTCGACGGCGAGTAGTCGGCCTCAACCTGGAACCACGCACAAGCCCAGGTTCTCATAGGCGGGCGGAGCCAGGCCCGGTTCGAAGAAGGGCACGCAGGCGGTGCCCGGCTGCGCGAGGCAGTCGGCGTCGCCGAGCTGGAGATCACAATAGGGCGTGCAGCAGGCCGCGCCCATGCAGCTCGGCAGAGCCAACCCGTCCACACAGAAGTTGCCTGCGGCGCAATCGTTGATGAACCCGCACGGCTCGCCGGTCGCGAGGTCCTCGGACGTCGCGATGCAGTTGAAGCTGGAGCTGGACCAATAGCAGGCGAGCCCTTCCCCGCAGTCCTGGACCAAGGGATCACAGATCGGCATGCAGATCGCGATCGGACCGTCGTCGGCGACGATGCACGACGACATCGGCGGGCACTCGGGCGTGTCGGCAGTGCCTTGGCAGATCATGAGACAGGTGCCAATCAGCTCTCCGGCGATCTCCTGGGTATTCCAGCAGATCGAGCTCGCATCACAATTGTCCGTGGCGTCGACGAGCCCGCCCCACCAGCAGGTCTCCCCGACCTGCTGATCGCCCATGATCGGCACGCACTTGTTGTCGTCCCAGGTAGTGCCATTCGCTGAAAAGGGCACGCACTTCTCTCCGGGCGGACAGTCTTGCGCGAACGAGTCACAGGGTTGATGGGACAGGTCTTCTTCGATGGGGACGAAGGTCGCGGACGCGTCGTCGGACGTCGACTCCTCGCTCGGCGTCGTGCTCCCCGCTTCGTCCGTGTTCGCGCCGGTGGACTCGCCCATCGCCGTCGTGACCCCGGCCTCGTCGTCGAGTCCGACCGGTCGCGAGGTGCAGGCGAAGGTGAGCAGCGACAGAGCGAGAATCAGGCCGAATTCGCTCTTCATGCACGAGCAAAACATCCAAAGCTAACCTAATATAACTTGCAAACCACAGCAACCTCCAGGATCCTGGGGGCGAAGCATCAAGCTGCGCGGTGGGGCACCACGGCCCCGCAGTCGCAGCATTTGGGCGGCTCCCGAAGGATCCCGAGCGCCGGGCCGAAGCCGATCACATAGACCATCAGCATCGGCAGCATCACCGCGAAGTCCGAGCCGATGATCGGCAGCAAGGGCAAGAAGGGCACGCCCAGGAAGAAGTAGCCCTTCACCCAGCGGCGCAGCTTCGGGTCGTCGTACTCAGCCTCGACCTCGGTGTCGCAGCGCTCGCAGGGTCGTCGCATCGCCCCGCAGTGTAGACCCGAACGCGAGCCGCTGGTGGGGTTCTCGCGTGGCGGCCCAGCCGCTATCTTCTCGTGGTGCGCAGGCGAGATGTTCTTCGCGGTCTGGCCAGCGTCGTGCCTGCCTTCGTCGGCGCGGGCGTCGGTGCCCTCGGAACGAGCGCACGAGCGAGCCACGACCAAGCACGAACGCTCGATCGCATCAGCGCGAATTTGTGCCCCACGAGCTCGACCAGCCGGCCCTTCTCGCTCGAGAGCCGCGGCGTGGGCACGCTGATCTTCAAGGCCCGCGCGTCGGTGGGCAGCGTCGGCCTCGTCATCCCGACCGTGCCCAAATTCGTCGGGACCGCCGAGTACGTGCTCGACTTGGCCCACGTCACGCAGGTCAATCACCTGATCGTCTGCGTGCTCCACAATCACTTCGATCACGCCCATCACC
>JAMHUH010000931.1:0-15670 GCA_035904925.1 Nannocystaceae bacterium | reverse complement strand
CCACGATCAGACCGACCAACACGCCGAGCAACACGAGGTGATGGGCCACGGACCATCGTCGCGGCCCAACCTTCCGTTGGCAACTGCGATCAAGCGCTGCGAGCCCGGGTCGCGGCCCAGCGGCGCAGCTCGTCGATCGATTCGGCGTGGCTGCGGGCCAGCGGCACGGTCGAGCGCAGCGCGCGATCGAGATCGGCGGCTGCGAGCGGCTCGGCCCGAGCAAAGGCGTCGAGCCGGGCCTCGACCAGCGCGGCCTCGAGCTCGGCGCCCGAGAAGCCTTCGGCGGCGCGGGCGAGCTCGAGGAAGGCCTCGCGGGGATCGGCGAGCGCAGGGATCACGCCGAGCTCGCGAGCGGGTCGCTGCTCGAGGTGGATCGTCATGATCGTCGCACGAGCGGCGCGATCGGGCAGGTCGACGAAGAAGAGCTCGTCGAGCCGACCGCGGCGGAGCAGCTCGGGCGGGAGCGCGTCGATCCGGTTGGCGGTCGCGACCACGAACACCGGCCGCTCGCGCTCTTGCAGCCAGGTCAGCAAGGATCCGACCACGCGCGCGGCCGTGCCGGCGTCGCTGCGGGCCCCCTCGACGCCCGCGAGGCCCTTGTCGATCTCGTCGAGCCAGAGCACGACCGGGGCCATCCGTTCGAGCGTCGCGGTCGCGCGGCGCAAGTTGGCCTCGCTCTCGCCGACGGTGCCGCCAAAGAGCCGGGCGAGGTCGAGGCGGATCAGCGGCAGCCCGAGGCGATCGGCGCTGGCCCGCGCGGCCAAGCTCTTGCCGCAGCCTTGGACACCGACCAGCAGGGCGCCGCGCGGGGCTGGGATCCCAGCGGCCCGCGCCTCGGGGACCAGCGCCAGCGCGCGTCGACCCAGCCAAGCCACGTAGCGATCGAGCCCGCCGAGCTCGGCGATCGGGACCGGCTCGAGCGGCTCGAGCAGGCCTTCGCGAGCGAGGCGATCGGGCTTGTGCCGGGTGACATGCTCGAGCAGCGCGTCGGGGTCGGCCGGGCACGCCAACAAGGCCTCGGCGATCAGGCGATCGAAGGCGTCGAGCTCGAGCCCGAGCGCCGCGCGAGCGAGCGACTCGGCGGCGTGGGCCAGCGCCTTGGCGCGCTCGGGTTGGCCGAGCGCGGCCGCGATGGCGCCGATCCGATCGACCAGCTCGGCGTGCTCGGGCAGGGCCAAGGTCTCGATCACGAGCTCGGGGATCTCGACCAAGGTCGCGCTCGGGCGGGGCTCGACCAAGATCAGCGCGGGGCCGCGGTTGCGTTGGGCCAGCTCGCGCAGGCGTCGGCGATCGCCGGGTTCGCGCAGGCAGGCGCTCGCGTCGAAGAGCACCCAGATCGCGTTGCTCGAGTCCTTGCTGGCCTCGTGGAGGCGCGTGAGCAAGACCGAGAGCTCGCGCTCGCGGGCGCCTCCATCGACCCCGGCGGCGGCGCTCCAGGTGTGAACCGGCCAGTCGAGCTGCTCGCCGATCTGCTCGATCATGGCGAGCGCGCGCAGCTCCTCGGCGCTCCACAGCGCGATGACCCGGGTCCCCGCCCGCAGCGTCCGCGCGAGCGAGCGCGCGAGCGCGTCGCTCATGCGCCGGGCTCTTCCGCGCTCGCCCAGTCGAGCCAGGCTCGCAGCAAAGCCACGCGCGAGGGCGGGCGCAGGGGCGAGGCGTCGTCGAAGCGCCAGCCGTTGATCCACACTCGAACCCCACGCAGGCGCAGCAGCGATCGATGCAGCGCCTCGAGCTCGAGCGCGAGCTCGCGGGCGCGCCGACGCAAGCTCGGATCCTCGAAGAGCGCGACCCGGTAGACCGGGACGTCGGCTTGGAGGTGCTCGAGCTGGGCAGCGAAGGCCAGCTCGGCGCGCTCGAGCAGGGCGCCGAAGCGGCGGGCCTCGGACCGGCGAAACTCGATGCTCAACATTCGCTCGGCTCGGCGCCCGTCGACGCGGGTCCGGGCGACTCCACGCCGAAACCCGGCGAACGAGCCCTCGACCACGCCTGCGGTCCCGCTCGGGAGTCGCAGCAGGGCGTCGAGGGCCGCGGCGTCGCGCTGGCTGGCCAGGCGTTCGACGACCCGACGCGAGCGACCGGGGACCTCGCCGAGCGCGTCGACCAAGCTCAGGCACTCGCTGGCGTCGAGCGGCTCGGGACGGCCGAGCAAGGTGTCGAGCAGGGCGAGCGCGTTGGTCATGTCAGCGACCTTGTTCGCGGATCGCTCGCTGGATCTCGCGCTTCTCGTCGCGCTCTTTGATGGTCGCGCGCTTGTCGTGCAGCTTCTTGCCGCGGGCGAGGCCGATCAGCAGCTTGATCCGCCGACCCTTCACGTACATCGCCAAGGGCACGATCGTCAGCCCCTGCATCTGCACCGCCGAAGCGAGGTGCTCGAGCTCCTTGGTGTGGAGCAGCAGCTTGCGCGCGCGCAAGGGCGGGTGGTTGCGGGCGTGGGCCTGCGGAAACTCGGCGACGTGGGCCTGCAACAAGAACAATTCGCGCCCGCGAAACTGGCAGTAGGCCTCTTTGAGGCTGACCCGACCCTCGCGGATCGACTTGACCTCGCTGCCTTGCAGCATGAGGCCCGCCTCGAGCTCCTCGAGGATCTCGTACTCGTGCCGCGCGCGACGGTTGCTCTCGAGCAGCTCGTCGCCCAGCTGCTGGTCCTTCTTCTTGCGGCTCACGGGTCTCCGGGGAGCGGCAACCTAGCAGCCTCCCGGACAAGTCGCCACGCGGCCGGCTCGACCCACCTGCGCGAGTTCGCGGCGTGAGTCTGCATCGAGCGCAGCGTGCTCATCGGACGCGTCTTCGTGCTCGACGCGAGCGCGGGGACGCGTGGGCGTGGCCCTCGCGTCCCCGCTCGGGGCGAAGCGTCGAGGCCAATCAGGCGTCGCGGGCGACTGCGTAGCTCTTCGAGAGCTCGGGGTCGTGGGCGATCTCGTAGAGCAGCTTCTGGAAGCCCGCGCGGTCGAGGCCAGCGTCCTCGAGGATCGCGTCGGTCCGGCCGGGCTCGGCCGCGAGCGCGTTGGCGAGGTTGACCGCCTTTTCGACCTTGGGGTCGAGCGTCGGCATGTCGGCCTCGGCGCCCGCATCTGCGGCGTCGCCTGCCTTGCCGGTGTCGGCGTTGGCCTGCTTGTCAGCCTGCTTGTCGGCCTGCTTGTCAGCCTGCTTGTCGGCCTTCTTGTCGGCCTTCTTGTCGGCCTTGTCGGCGCCGCCGCAAGCGGGCAGCGACAAGAGCAGAGCGAGGGTGGGGAGGAGGGTCCGGGTGATCAGCTTGAAGTTGTTCATGGTGGCTCCTTCCCCGATCAATTCGAGCCCTTCTCGTGGCCGTCGTGCTTCTTGTCGGCCTTGTCTTTGAGCTTGTCGTGCTTGTCCTTGAGCTTGTCGGCCTTGTCGTCGAGCTTGTCGGACTTGTCGTCGAGCTTGTCGGCCTTGTCGTCGAGCTTGTCGGCCTTGTCGTGCAGCTTGTCGGCCTTCTCGCCCTGCTCGTCGCCCTCGAGCTCGTCGGCCTTGTCGTCGAGCTCGTCGGCCTTGTCGTCGAGCTTGTCGGCCTTGTCGTCGAGCTTGTCGGCCATGTGGCCCGCGTGGTGGCCCTTGTGCTTGGCCCACGCGGCCTTGTCGTCCTTGTGCCGCTCGTCGTTGGCCTTGATCAACGCCTCGTGGCGCTCCTTGCCGGCGAAGATCGGCTCTTTGCCCGCTTCACGCAGCTTCTTGCGCAGCGCGTGCAGCTTGTCCTTGTGCTTGCGCCGCTTCTCGCCGAGCGCGTCGATCTTGGCTTGCAGCTCGGCCTTCTCCTCGTCGGTCATCTCCGCGATCTCGGCCTTGCGCTCCTTGATCTTCTCGGCCAGCTCGCGCCCGTGGGTGCCCGCCGCGATCTCGCGCTTGACCCACAGGCCGAACGCGGCCCGCTTGCCCTTGGTGCGGGTGGCCTCGGCCTCCTCGGCGAGGGCGTCGGCCATGTCGCCGGCCGAGACCTCGGCCGCCTCGGCGGCGTCGAGCGCCTCGATGATCTCGGCCTCGTCGACGCCCGCGGCGCGGGCATCGTCGGCCGCGATCGGCAGGTCGATGATGAGCAGGATGTCGTCCTCGAGCGCTTCGGCCTCGGTCGGCTCACCGTCGTCGGCGGCCTCGTCCTCGGGCGGGGCGGCCGAGGCTGGGATGGCGAACGCCAGCGGCAGCGCCAGCAACAGAGTCTTGATGATGAGTCGTTTCATGGTGGGGCTCCGGCGGGACGGTAGCACCCTGGCCAGCCTGTGGGTGAAGGTCGGCGCAATCCGCGATCACGACATTGAAAACGAGCATTGCGAAAAACGAAGACATTGCCTTGACATCGCGGCTCGCGTCCGCTAGATCCCCGCCATCGTTGTTGGGTAGTTGTGGGTCGAAGCTCTCGAGCGCGAGAGCGACGTCGACTGGGGTGGCCGAGCGGTGAGGCACCGGGCTCATGATCCGTTCTACGCGGGTTCGATTCCCGCCCCCAGCACCGCTCGCACGCCCGCGTGAGCGGTCGCGGTGCGAGCCAAGCGAATCGAAAGGGAGCGTGCCATGAATCGAATGAGTATCTGACGTATCGCCCTGCCGCGTGGCAGGGCACGCCTCGTCGTCAGCGAGGCATCTCCCGTGGTAGCTGAGAGGTGCAAGCGCCTGGCTGAAGTCCAGGATTACGTCGGTTCGATTCCGACTCACGGGGCTTCTCGATCGCCCAACACGACTCGTCGCGTGGAAGATCGAGATTTGGGCCGATAGCTCAGTGACGTAGAGCGGCGGATTCTTAACTCGCAGGTCGTAGGTGCAATTCCTACTCGGCTCACTCGCCGTCGATTCGCACGAATCCCCTTGATCGAGCTCGCTCGGTCCTGGCGGTGCGACTCGGCGGCTTTCTGTTTTGGCGGGGTCGGCATACCCTGCGCGCGGATGTTCTCGATCCAAGCGACCGCCGAGATCGCAGCGCCGGCCGAGCGAGTCTGGTCGATCCTCTGCGACCTCGACCGCTACGCCGAGTGGAACCCCTTCACCCCGCGGGCCGAGACCGATCGCGTGGTCGGGCATCCGATCGTGCTGCATGTCGACTTTGGCGGACGCAGGCCGATGCGTCGGGTCGAGACGGTCCGCCGCTTCGATCCGGGGGTCGAGCTGCGCTGGGGCATGACGATGGGGCCAGGTTGGTGGTTTCGGGCCGAGCGCTGGCAGCGGGTCGACGTGCTCGGGCCCGAGCGCTGTCGCTACGCCACCGGCGACGAGTTCGAGGGCTTGTTCGCGCCGGTCGTCTACGCCTCGTACGGCGCGAAGGTCCGGCGCGGCTTCGAAGCGGTAGCGAGGGCCCTCGCCGCACGTGCTCTCGAGCCTGGTCACTCGCCGACGGCCGCATAGTAGCCAGGCGGACCGTCTGGACGTCCGATCGTCGGATCGACTTGCTCGCCGATTCGAACGACGCCGGGCAGCGCGAGGGCGAGCGCTTCGCTCGACGCGGGGCTCAGGTAGTTGGCGTCGAGGTCGAGCGAGCGCAGCCGCCGAAACGCCGCGGCGTGGGTGAGGATCGCCGCCGCGCCGGGCTCGTGCAGGGTCCCGCGCGAGAGGTCGAGCCGCTCGAGCGTGGCCAGCCGGCGCGAGCCCACCAGCGCTTCGACGATCGCGTCGGTGAACTCGGCGTTGATCAGGCCGAGCTCGCGCAGCTCGGGCAGGTGCGTCGGATCGAAGAGGGGTCGCAGCTGCTCGATCGTCGCGCTCGCGCCCCAGCCGGGCTGGCCGAACCAGAGATCGAGACGGCGCAGACGCGGGAGCTTCGAACGGAGCAGGGCCTCGACGACCTCGCTCGCGAGCCCGCCGGTCACGAGCTCCAGCCGCTCGAGCGCGCCGTGCTGGACCGTCTGCGTCCACCCGATCTCGGAGCCCCAGGCACGCAAGCGCTCGAGCGTTGGGCAGGCGAGCAGGACCCGGGCGAGGTCGCCGATCCGGACCCACGCGAAGGGGCAGCGATCCTCGAACTCGCCGAGGGTCAGCTCGCGCAGCTGCTCGAGCCGAAGCGAGTCGTCGTCGCCGAGGAGGGCATCGACCAGCTGGTTGTTCGAGGGCCGCGCGAGCGTCAGTCGACGCAGGAGCTGGCTGGTCGGGCTGCGCAGCAGCGCGGCGAGCAAGCGCCGGGCCGCGTTCATGCCCAAGATCTCGGGCCACTCGACGCGGGCCTCGACGAGGAAGCCATGGCGATGCTCGAGCGGGCCGAGTCGCTCGAGCTCGAGGGCGTTGCCGAGCCAGCGCAGCTGCGTCGACCACAGCGCGCGTGGATCGAATTCGGCCGCGTTCGTCAGCGAGAGCGCGAGCGGCTCGCCGAAGGGGTCGCCGCGCGCTTGCAACCAGTCGGCGTAGACCGACCAGGGCGCCGGGTCGCGCGGATCGTCGACGATGGCGCGCTCGAGCTCGGCGTTGCGCGCGGGACCCTGGACCTGGGCCGTGACCTCGATCCAGCCCTCGTTCGTGCGCTCCTCGACCTGCAGCTCGGCCTGCTCGAGCGCCCCTTCGGGGGAGTCGAGCTTGCGCCGCTTGGCATCGACCAGGCCCGCGAGCCTGCCGCGGCGAGTGACGATCTCGCGGCCCTCGAGCTCGATCTCCCAAAAACGCCGCACGCCGGCATCGTCCCGTTCGAAGCGGCGGCTGACCACGGTCCTCAGTCTGCCAGCTCGGGCAGCGCCTCGCCGAGCGCGGCCGCGATCTCCCACGCGTAGACGCTTCGACCCGCCCGCTCGAGCCCGGGCAGGAGGTCGCCGAAGGCGTTGGCCTCGATCACGCGGTGGCCGTGCATGTCGGACTCGAAGAGCAGGTCGACGCCGACGTGGAGGCACTCGTGGGCAGCGAAGACCTCGCGCGCGCTGGTCATCGCGCGTCGCCAGGCGTCGGTCGAGACGCGGTCGCGGACCTCGCGAAGGTCGGCACGGATCCCGCCCAGGTGGAGGTTGGTGATCGGGTGATGGCTGGCGCGAGGGACCACGAAGGCGGGCTCGCCCGCGATCACGAGGATCCGTAGGTCGAACACGCGGCTGCCGATCCGGGCCTTGCTGATCGAGCGCTCGACCTGTGAGCCCTCGGCGAGCAAGAACTCGATCAGCTCGTCGATCGCGGGGCGGGCTTGGAGCTGCTGGAGACGGAGCGAATTGAAGCGGCCCTCGGGGCGGACGTGCACGGTCGTCAGCAGCCGCTCGCGCTCGGGCTGGTCGGGCCGATATTGATAGAGCGCCACGCACGAGGCCGAGGAGCCGCAGGCGAGCTTGACGAAGACCGCGGGCCAGCGGCGCGCGAACATCTGCGCGCGCAGCTGCTCGGCCGAGTCGACGCCGTCGAGAAACTCGGGCACCGGGATGCCGAGCTCGGCGTAGCGACGCGAGGTCCTGCGCTTGTCGAAGAGCTCGGCGATGCTGGTCGGCGACTGGAGCACCCGCCAGCTCGGCCGCTGCTCGAACACCGCCGCGAGCTGGTCGAGGTAGCGGCGATAGCCGAGCTGGTGCTGGCGCGGCGCGAGGATCTCACCGAAGCGAACCCCGCCGCGCTCGCGCAGCGCGAGCGGGTCGATCGTCGAGCAGCCCGAGCCCGCCGCGTCGGCGAAGCCTCGCTCGAGCAAGAGCGCCTCGACCTCGGGGTCCTCGCCGGTCGCGTCGATCCGGACCAGCAAGGGTTGGTCGGCGATCTCGAGCAGCGCCGCCGGTTCATGCAGCAGCGCGCGATGGCTCAGCACGATCGGCTCGGGCTGGCCATGCTCGCGCAGCGCCGCGCAAAAGCCCGTGATGCGGCGATTCTCGGGGTTGCCGAGGATCAGGAAGCGAGTCATTCGCCGATCTGCGTATAGTAGTGTTCGGCGTCACCCCAGACGCTCGGCTCGCGCCGACGGCTGACGTCGACCCGCTTGCCGAGCGCCTTTTGCAGCGCCTTGGTGGTCGCCTCGCTCATGTAGTGGTGGGAGAGGTCGAGCTTCTGGAGGTGCTTGAAGCTGTCGACCGCGGCGAGGATCGCCTGGCCACCGACGTCGCGCAGCGTGCCCATCGAGAGGTCGAGCGTCTCGAGCTGGGCGAGCAGCGGCGACTTGATCAGGCGGATGGCGATCTCGTCTTCGAACTCGGCGTTCATCAGGCCGAGGTGGGTGAGCTTGGGCAAGCCCTCGCCGCCGAAGAGCGGCTCGAGCAGCTTGATGGTTCCGCCGGCGCCGTAGTTCTTCTGCCCGAACCACACCTCCATGCGGCGCAAGTTGGGCAGCCGGCACTTGGCGAGCGTCTTGACGGCGGCGGCCGGGAGCCCGCCGGTCTCGACGGTCAGCGACTCGAGCTCGGCGTGCTCGAGCTGCTTGCCGAAGCCGATCGCGGCGCCGCGGACCCGCAGCGAGCGGAGCTTGGGCATGACCGTGAGCAGCTTGTCCATGTCGCCGGCCTCGACCCAGGAGATCTCGGACTCCTCGCTGTCGAAGTCGCCGATGAAGAGCTCGCGCATGGCCTCGAGCGTGCCCGACTTGCTGAGCGCGTCGATGCCCTTGCTCATGTCGCCCTCGCCGTCGAAGTCGATCAGCCCGAGTCGGACCGAGCGAAGCAAGCGAGCCGCCGGGCTCTTGACCACGGCGCGCAGGATCGTGTCGGCGCCCGTGCCATCCCATTCGAACTCGGGCGCGGCGGTCCGGATGCCGACGATGAAGCCGTACTGCCAGTCGAGCTTGGCGACCTCGTCGAAGTCGTCGGCCTTCATCAGCTTGGCCAGGCCCTTGCCGAAGAGGGTCTCGCGCTGGGCCTCTTCGAGCTTGTCGATCGCCTTCTTGAGCTTGGCCTTCTCGGCCGCCTTGGCGCTCGCGTGGGCGATGCCGAGGCTCAGCCGCTCGCCCCAGGGGTCGCCTTGGCCCTGCAACCAGTCGGCGTAGACCGACCAGGCCTGCGGGTCGTCGGGCGCGGCCGCGATCGCGAGCTCGAGCTCGCGGTTGCGCGCGCCCTCCTTGGTCGCTGCGCTCGGCTTGGCGGCGTCACCACCTGCGACCGCGACCTCGACGTAGCCCTTCTTGGTCTTCTCGACGACTTTCTTCTCGGCCTCGGCGGCAGCTTTGGCTTCGTCTTTGTAGGTCTTGGTCTGGGTCTGGCCCTCGGTCCCGACCTTGCCGTAGCGGACGGTGAAGGCGTTGCCCTCGACAACGACTTCCCAAAATTTGTGTGAGTTGCCCTCTTCGAACTCGAACCTGCGCATGGTCTGGGTGGCATCGTGACCTCGTCGGGCCCATTCGGGCAAAGCGGGCCTCGAGCTCGGCGCGGGCCGAGCTCGAGGCGCGTGGATGGGCGCTACTCGCCGATCTGGGTGTAGTAGTGCGGCTCGTCGTCCCACATGTCCGGCTCGTCACGCTCGCCGATCGAGACGACCTTGCCGAGCGCCTTCTCGAGCGCCTTGGCCATTTCGTCGGACAGATAGTTGTGGTCGAGCTCGAGCCGCTCGAGATGTTTGAAGCGATCGGCGGCGTCGAGGATCGCCTTGCCGCCTTCGTCGTGCAGGGTGCCCATCGAGAGGTCGACGACCTTGACCTGGGCCAAGAGCGGCGACTTGGCCAGCTGCTTGGCGATGTCGTTTTCGAACTCGCTGTTCATCAGGCCGAGGTGCTCGAGCTTGGCCAGACCCTCGCCTTTGAACATCGGCGCGAGCATCTTGATGTTGCCGTTGCCGCCGTACTCGTCGCGGCCGAACCAGACCTCCATCTTGCGCAGGTTGGGGAGTCGGCAGCTGCCGAGCGCCTTGACGGCCGCAGCCGGGAGGCCGCCGGTCTCGATCAGCAGGGTCTCGAGCTTGTCGTGCTCGAGGGTCTTGCCGAGCCCGATCTCGCCGCCGCGGACGTGGAGCGAGCGAAGGTTGGGCATGACGGTCAGCGCCTTGTCGATGTCGCCCGCCTTGACCCACGAGATCTCTTGATCGTCGGGGTATTCGAAGTCGCCGACGAAGAGCTCGCGCATGGCCCCGAGCGTGCCCGCCTTGCTGATCGCTTCGACGCCCTTGCTGACGTCGACGGGATAGTCGAAGTCGATCAAGCCGATCGTCAGCGAGCGCAGGAAGCGAGCGGCCGGGCTCTTGACCAGCGCGCAGGATCGTGTCGGGCGGCGTGCCGCTCCACTCGTACTCGGGCGCGGCCACGCGGGCGCCGACGATGAAGCCGTGCTCCCAGTCGAGCTTGGCGACCTCCTCGAAGTCCTCGGCCTTCATCAGCTTGGCCAGGCTCTTGCCGAGGAAGTGCTCGCGCTGGTCCTCGTCGAGCTTGGTGATCGCCTTGGCGATCTTGGTCTTGTCGGCGCCCTTGGCCTGGGCGTGGGCGATGCCGAGGCTCAGCCGCTCGCCCCACGCGTCGCCTTGGGCTTGCAGCCAGTCGGCGTAGACCGACCACGCCTGCCGCTTGCTGGGCTCGTCGAAGATCGCCTGCTCGAGCTCGGGGTTGCGAGCGCCGGCCTTCTCGGCGCTGGCGCTCGCGCTCGCGTCCTCGGCCGCGGCTTCGACCTCGACCTCGACGTAGCCCTTCTTGGTCTTCTCGGCGACCTTCTTCTCGGCCTCGGCGGCGGCCTTGGCTTCGTCCTTGTACGACTTGGTCTGGGTCTGGCCCTCGGTCCCGAACTTGCCGTAGCGAACGGTGAAGGCGTTGCCCTCGACCACGACCTCCCAGAACTTGTGCGACTTGGTGTCTTTGTATTCGAAGCGGCGCATGGGGTCTCTGGCCGGGATCACGCCACAGTCACGCGGGCGAGACCAGCCTGGAAGCGCGAGTCGAGGGGGCGGGCGAGCGCACGCAAAAACGACCGGGCTTGGGCGTGGATGGGCTCGCGCGTGCACGCACGTGCACGATCGCGGCCGATCGGATGCGCTTGCATCCGGCCATGGCGACTACGTTAGAATCCTCGTGCGATGGCTGGGATCAAACGCTTCACGTTCGCGACGCTGCCGATCGTGCTGGTGATGGGCTGCGCAGGCCCGGCATCGTCGGACGGAGCCGACGAAGCCGATACGACTGACGAGGCCGAGACCGAGTCCAGCGAAGCCACCACCGCGTCGACCGACACCCAAGCCGCAGACACGAGCAGCGAGACCGGCGAGGCCCAGTGCCCCGGGCCCGGCGTGTGGGATCTCGGCGTGCCGATCCCGGCCGGAACGACCCCGCAGGGCGATCCCGCGGCGGGCTTGGTCGCGATGCTCGAGGACGACTACGTCGACTGCGGGATCCCCTATGACCTGTTCATGCTCGGCAAGGGCTTCTTGGGCACCTACGCCGACGCCGAGTCCTTCGCCTGGCGCACGGGCAAGAACGCGACCGTGCCCTACAACTGGAACGTCATCACCTCGGATGGCGGGACCGACCTCGCGGTCATGAATTGCTTGACCTGCCACGCGGGCGAGATCAACGGCGAGCTGGTGATCGGTCTTGGCCGGACCGACGTCGACTACACCGGGGACTTCAGCGGGCTGCTCGGCGCGCTCCCGGTCCTGCCCGACATCACCGACGCGGGCAAGGAGCTCAACAAGTTCCGCGCGCGCTACGAGGCGATCGGCCCCTTCATTCAGATGGCGACCGTCGGCAGCAACCCCGCGCTGATGGTCGCGGTCTTGCTGGCCGCCCACTACAACCCCTACACGCTGGCCTGGTCGGACACGCCGTTGATCGACGTGAACGTGCCGATGACTCCGGCCGACACCCCGCCCTGGTGGCGCGTGGCCAAGAAGCACGGTCACTTCGACAACGGCATGTCGCGCGGTGATCACCGCGGGACCATGATGTTCGCGTCGTCGTTGTGCACCGACTCGGCCCAGGAGGTCGCCGAGCACCTCGACGAGTTCGCCGACATCGAGGCGTTCTTGGCCAGCATCGAGCCGCCGGCCTATCCCTGGTCGATCGACCCGGCGCTCGCGAGCGAGGGCGAGGCGATCTTCGAGTGCGAGTGCGCCGGCTGTCACGGCACCTATTCGGACGACCCGGCGCTGGAGACCTACCCCAACCTGATGATCCCGATCGACCTGATCGGCACCGACGCGGCCGTGGTCACCCCCCTCGGTGGCGTCGGCGAGATGGTCGAGTGGTTCAACGAGTCGTGGTACGGGACCGTCGGCGAGCTCGCCGATCCCTTCGAGGGCTACGTCGCGCCGCCGCTCGACGGGATCTGGGCGACGGCGCCCTTCTTCCACAACGGCTCGGTCCCGACGATCGAGCTGGTCCTCGACAGCACGGCCCGGCCGAGCTTCTGGAAGCGGGTCGACTACGACACGACCCACTACGATCAGGGCGAGCTCGGCTGGCCTTGGGTCGCGCTCGGCTTTGGCCAGGACGACGCGCCCGCCGACGAGCGCAAGTACGTCTACGACACTTCGAAGTACGGCCACCGAGCGACCGGGCACACCTTCGGCGATCACCTGACGATCGAGCAGCGCGCGGCGGTGATCGAGTACTTGAAGACGCTCTGAGGCTCGCGGCTCAGTCGGCGTCGTCCCAAGTGTCGTAGTGATCCTCGGCGATGCCGTAGCGGCCGAAGATTGGGATCTGCCGGTCCGCGCGACCGCGGTCGGCCTTCTGGTCGGCCAAGCCGTCCACGCGCACGCCCGAGCCGAGCGCCGCTCGCAGAGCCGCGACGCCGAGCTCGCCGAGGTAGTTCCCGCCGACGTCGACCTCGCGCAGGCGTGGACAACGACCGAGCAGCTCGGCCAGCGCCGCGACATGTTCGTCGCCGAGCAGGCCCCAGCCGAGGTAGAGCCGCTCGAGCTGGTCGAGCAGCGCACGAGCCTTGCCGAGCTGGGCCAGCAGGATCTCCGGTTGATCGAGCGCGACCAGGGCGAGGCGAACCACCGCAGATCGACCGGCCATGGCGAAGATGTCGGCGAGGATGTCGGCGAATTCTCGACCCGGAGGGCTCGACTCGGACAAGTCGTCGTGATCCTCGGGCGCGAGCCGACCGAAGAAGAGCGCGAGGTGTTCGAGCGCGGGCAGCTCGGCGAGCGCGAGCATCCGCAGCGGCTCGAGCTCGACGCCGTGCCGGGTCGAGAGCTCGAGCTTGCGCAGGCGAACCAGACGAGGCGGCGAGAGCCGCCAGTGGGCCGCGTGGAGGCGCAGGACCTCGAGCCGCGGCCAGGCTCGATCCCAGTCGAAGGCCAGATCGATCAACGCAGGACCCGCGCGGCGAAAGGTCCACGCGTCGAGGGTCAGCTGGCGCAGCGCGCCGAGCTGGGTCTGCTGCCAGATCTCGGGATCGAGCGCGACCCGGTCGTCGCGATCGGCGTCGATGCTGACGAAGATCCGCTCGAGCATCATGGCGGTCGGCGAGCCGAGCAGGGCGCTCAAGCGGGCCGCCGCGGCCTGCGAGCCCGGGGCGAGGATCTGGGCGTCGAGCAGGTGCCCGCGTCGCCACTCCACGGTGAGAGTCCGGCTGGCGTCGACCTCGTCGAGCATCGCCTGGAGCGGCGCGCCGACCCAGCGCGGGTGCTCCTCGACCATCAGCTTGGCGTAGCGCGAGCACAAGGCGGGCGAGCGATCGCCGGCCGCGATCGCGAGCTCGAGCTGGATGATCTCGCCACGCGTGTCGCCATGCGCGGCCAGCCAGTCGCCGTAGATCGCCCAGGCCGCGTCGTCATCGGGGTGGTCGAAGAGCGCGGCCTCGAACTCGTGGTTGCGCAGGATCATCGCTCACCAGACCAGATCGTGGTTGACCCGGGCCTCGTCGTCGGCTGCGGCGGCGGGAAAGCTCCAGCTCGTGATCGTGTGCAGGATGCAGTCACTGGCCGCGCGGACCAGCGTGGATCGGTAGCTGGAGATCTTGGTCACGACCCCGGCGTCGTCGATCGTGAACGCGACCCCGATCGAGCCGGCACTCATGCCGGCGGCGCGCAGACACTCGTCGAGCTCGGCCTGGTGATCGTCGAAGACCTCGCCGACGGCAGCCGGCCGCAGCGTGCCCTCGACCCGCGGCAGACCGACGGCGCGCAGCGTGTCCTCGGCGGTGAAGTGAAAGGGGTACACGATGGTCAGCTCGCGTCCCTCGCGGGGCCGCGGAAATTGCCAGTGCTCGAGCGCGGCGAGCAGGCAGGTCGCGACCTGGCTCGACGCGAGCTGATCCTCGACGATCTCGGGCGCGCGCACCCGACCCCCGGCGTCGATCGTGAAGCGCAGCGCGACGCGGCCCTCGAGCGTCGGCTCGCTGACCAAGCCCGCGTCGAAGCAGGCCCGGACCTCGGGCAGCTTGGCCCGCACGACCAGCCGAATCTCGTCGCGGCTCAGCGGGGGCTCGGACTCGGGCTCGGGGTCGGTCGGGGACTCGGGTGGTGGGATCGAGAGGGGGGCGTGGTTGCCACGAGCGTCGGCCGGCAAAGTCGTCGTCGCTTCACTCACTGGCGCCGCGCATGCGAGCGTGCTCCAAGCGATCAGGACGAGTCGCCGGTAGTCTGACCCGATCACGGGTCCAGGGTAGTTCGGGCGCTGTGGTAGATCGAGGGCCATGCGCCGCCTCGCGCCCCTGACCTGCCTGCTCACGCTCATTGCTTGCGAACCCGCGACCGGAGGGATCAAGGAGGCCGACGAGGTCGGCGACGGCGACTCGAGTGGTTCGGGCAGCGACGAGCTCGGCAGCAGCAGCAACGCCGACGACATCTGCGAGGTCGGCAGCCTCGGCTGCACCTGCACCCCGGGCGGCGGCTGTGATCCGGGCCTCGATTGCGTCGCCAACATGTGCAGCGAGCCCACGAGCGAGACCGACACGAGCGAGACGACGACCGACACCGGCAGCTGCACCGGGCTCGGCTGTGACTGCTTGGACGTCGACGGCGCCTGCGATCCCGGCTTGGTCTGCGAGGCCGGGACCTGCTCGCCCGACAGCTGCGGCAACGCGGCGCTCGACGTCGGCGAGGAGTGCGACGACGGCAACCCTACCGACGGCGACGGCTGCGACGTCGACTGCACCTTCACCGAGATCTTGGCGCTCTCGGCTGGCGGTCGGCACACCTGCGTGGTGATCGAGGGCGGGCTGGTCCGCTGCTGGGGCGAGGGCTTCTTCGGCCAGCTCGGCCGGGGCGTGCCCGACAACGTCGGCGACAACGAGACCCCGGCGAGCGTCGACCCGCTCGGGCTGCCCGCGGCCGCGCTCACGATCGACACCGGCGAGGCCTTCACCTGCGCGCTCTTCGACGACCAAGCGCTGCGTTGTTGGGGCCAGAACTACAACGGCCAGCTCGGCTACGGCAACTCGGCGAGCGTGGCCTTGCTCGGCGACGACGAGCTGCTCGACGCGTTGCCGGCGGTCGTGATCGGCAACGGTCTGCCGACCCAGTTCGGGCTCGGGGCCTCGCATGCGTGCGCGCGCATGGACGACGCCAAGGTCCGCTGCTGGGGCGCCAACGGGTTCGGGCAGCTCGGCCTCGTCAACCTGAGCATTGTCGGCGACGACGAGGATCCGGCCGACGCGATGTCGATGGTGCTCGGCGCGAACGCGGCTTCGGTCGCGGCTGGCCAGGCCCACAGCTGCGCGATCACGGGCGGCCAGGTCCGCTGTTGGGGACACGGCAACCGCGGCCAGCTCGGCTACGGCAGCAACCAGAACATCGGCGACGACGAGACGCCGGCCAACGCGGGCGAGCTGAGCCTCGTGCCCGCCAGCTTGCCGGCCAACACTCAGGCCAGCGCGATCGGCCTCGGCCGCGAGCACTCGTGCGCGCTCTTCGAAACCGGCGA
>JAMHUH010000930.1:0-4541 GCA_035904925.1 Nannocystaceae bacterium | reverse complement strand
GTGTTGTTCACCCGCGTCCGGGCTCTCGCTGGGTGGGGCGGCGAGCACACTCTGGCAGACGAGACACGAGATGAGCGCGCTCGTGATCGCGCAACGAAGAGCCGATTTCATGGCATTCCAGGCTGCCCAACTCGCGTGACAGCCCAGTCGCACGAACGAAGCAATTTCGTGGCGATGGCACAAACGTAACGTGCGCGCGCGCGAGCGCTCCACGGATCGGCGTATGCCATCGGGGATGGCAAGGACGATGGTCTCGACTCGGGGACGGGCTTGGTTTGCGGCGCTGCTGGTGGGCGCGAGCGCGAGCGCCTGCTCGCTGCTCTTCGACTTCCAAGCGTGCGAGAACGACTCGCACTGCGGCGCGGGCCAAGCTTGCAGCGCGGGTGTCTGCGTCGAGGGCAACGCGGACACGCGGATCGAGATCAGCGAGAACATCACGGTCGACACGATCTGGGAGAGCGGCAACACCTACGTGCTGACCGACATCATCCACATCGAGAATGGCGCGACGCTGACCATCCGCTCGGGCGTGACCGTGCTCGGCGAGCAGGGCTCGGCCTTGGTCGTCGTTCGCGGCTCGCGGCTCGAGTCGCGCGGGACCGAATTCGAGCCGGTCGTGATGACCAGCGCGCTGGCGCTCGGGCAGCGCTCCGCGGGCGACTGGGGCGGCGTGGCGATGCTCGGTCGGGCCGAGGTCAACCAGCCCAACGCCCTGCTCGAGGGGCTCGTCGACGCCTCGCGGGCCGGGTTTGGCGGGACCGAGGACGACTGGAGCTGCGGCGTGCTCGAGTACACCCGGATCGAGTTCGCCGGGTTCGCGCTGAAGCTCGACGAGGAGCTCAACGGCCTGACCCTGGGCGGCTGCGGCTCGGGCACGGTCATCGACCACGTCCAGATCCACCTCGGCAAGGACGACGGGATCGAGATCTTCGGCGGCAGCGTCGATCTCCAGCATGTCGTGATCACCCGCGCGCAAGACGACTCGCTCGACTGGGATCGCGGCTGGCGAGGTGACGCACAATTCATTGCGATCCAGCAGGACGCTGGCGGCGACAACGGGCTCGAGTGCGACAACTGGAAGACCGACAACGAGGCCGCGCCTCGCTCGGCCCCGCAGCTCTACAACGTCACGCTGATCGGCTCGGGCGATCCGGGCGCGAGCCAGCGCGGCGCGACCTTGAAGGAAGGCACGGCCGGCACGATCCGCAACGCGCTCTTCATCGATCACCCGGTCGAGTCGCTCGACGTCAAGGGCCCCTCGACCGTGGTCCAGATCCAGAACGAGGCGCTCTCGGTCCGCAACTCGCTCTTCTTCGGCGCCGGCAGCACCGGCGATCACTTCTTTCCGACCATCAGTGAAGAGAGCGCGGCCGAGGACGACGACGAGGGCTTCGACGAGGCGACCTACTTCGCGGAGTCGACCCAGGCCAACGTGTTCTCGATCGATCCGCAGATCGCCGGCTCGCACGATCTGCTCGAGCCGGGCTGGGTGCCCAGCGCCGATCTCAGCGGGATCGGCGTCAAGCCGCCGGGCGACGGGTTCTTCAACGAGGCCGCGAATTTCCCCGGCGCCTTCGCGCCCGGGGTCACGCCTTGGACCGAGAACTGGACCGCCTACCCCGAAAATTGATCGCCGACGCGGCCTTGGTCGCGTCGACGAGTTCACGCGTCCGCGACCGAGCCGTCACGCGAGCAGGGCTAGGCTGCGCCGGCCATGGCTCTGCGCGCTTCGAATGATTCGCTCCCGCTCTCCGACCTGATCCAGTCGACCGCGACCGCGAGGCGAACGGCGAGGATCAGCGCCGAGAGTGAGGCGGGCGACGGTCAGATCTACATCCTCAAAGGCCAGATCATCCACGCGGTCTATGGCGACCTGGTCGGCGACGAGGCCGTCTATGCGATGGTCGCCGCGGCCGAGCTCGAGTACCAGGTCGAGGCCGGCGTGACCACGCAGACCCGGACGATCACGTCGAGCTGGCAAGCGCTGCTGCTCGACGCGGCCCGGCATGAGGACGAGGGCTCGCTGCCGCAGCCGACGGCCGCACCGGCTCGGCTCGAGCCGCTCTCGGCCAGCTCGACCAGCATGACGGGCATGACGGGCATGACCGGCATGACCGGCATGACCGGCATGACCAACGCCAGCGTGGTCACGATCCCGAGCGAGGCGCAGCCACAGCGTCGCTCCGCGTTGGTCCCGGTATTGCTCGGCGGCCTCGCGCTCGCGGCCTGTGTGCTCGGCTGGGTCGCGCTTCAACCCAAGCCCGAGCCCGAGCTCGCCGCGGCCAGCCCCGCGGCGACGAGCGAGCCCGAGGTCGGGTCCAACGATCTGCATGTCTACGAAGCCAACGAGCTGACGGCCGCCGGCGATCGGCCCCCGCGTCTGGTCCACGGCGCGCCCGCGCTCGCGCCTCGGCGGACCTCGCTCGCGCCCAACGTGGTCGTGCGGGTCCAGCTCGACCGCGCAGGCGAGGTCGTCGATCGCAAGGTCCTGCGCCCGCGCGCCGACCTGGCCGACTTCGAGGCCGCGGCGCTCGAGCGGGTCGCTCACTACGACTTCGCCGCGGCTCAACACGCCGGCCACGAGGTCGCGGCTTGGCTCAACGTCCCGGTCTCGTTCGAGCAGCCGATGCCGCTCGGTCGTCGGGCGATCCGAATCAAGGGCTCGGACACGATCGGCGGCGACCTCGGGCCCGCGCTCGCGGCCGCCTACGCCGACTACGATCCCCACGTGCTCGCGACCGTCGAGGCGCTGGGCTCGAGCAGCGGCTTCGTCGGGCTCTTCGAAGGCAGCGCGGAGATCGGCGCGTCGTCGCGGCCGCTCGACGCCAGCGAGCTGGCTCAGGCCGAGCAGCGCGGGATCGGCTTGCGCGAGACGGTGATCGGCTACGACGGCATCGCGGTGATCGTTCACCCCGACAACCCGATCCGCGCGCTCGACCTCGTGCAGCTGGCCAAGGTCTTCAGCGGCAAGGTCGACAACTGGAACCAGCTCGGCGGCGCCGACCAGCCGATCACCTTGCTCGGTCGGCCGAGCACCTCGGGCACCCACGGGCTCTTCGCGACCAAGGTGCTCGAGGCCAGCGCGCTCGGGCCCCTCGACTTCGCGCCGCAGATCACCGACCTCGAGACCTCGCAGGCAGTGGTCGAGAAGGTCGCCGAAGATCCGGGCGCGATCGGCTATGTCGGGGTCGCTTGGGCCACGCCCGCGGTCGAGGTGTTGGCGATCGCGAGCGGGCCGGGTCAGGCCGCGCTCACGCCCAGCCCCGCCGAGATCGCGGCTGGCAGCTACCCGATCTATCGGCCCTTGATCTTCTATACCCGGCAAGCGCTCGACCGCGACACGATCGGCTTGCTCCGCTTCGTGCTCGGCGAGCGCGGCCAGGCGATCGTCGCCGAGCACGGCTTCGTCCCGGTCGGCGTGCAGACCGAGGACGCGCTGCCGCAGCCGAGCGAGGCCAGCGAACGAGCGCCCGTCTATGTGACGCGGCTGGTTTACGACAGCGCCGTGGTCGAGCTCGACGAGGACCAGCGGGCCACCTTGGTCGCTCTGGTCGCGGCGCTCTCGCCCGGCTCGCGGATCACCTTGGTCGGCAACGCCGAGACCGAGGGCCTGGTCGAGGGCAACGAGCGCTTGGCCGTGCTGCGGACCGAGTCGGTCAAGGCGTTCTTGATCGGCGAGGGCGTCGCCCCGGCGCGGATCGATCTGCGCTCGGCCGCGACCGCCGGGGTGATCGAGGACCCGCGGCGCCGGGCCGAGCGGCGACGCGTCGATGTCTACGTCGTCGACGCGAAGTGAGCTCGGGCGCGAGCGCTCGGCCGCAGCCGCGTCAGTCGCTGCGAGGCCCCGTCGTAGGTGTACGTCGGCGCGCCGGCCCGCGTAGACGACCGTCTCGCGCCAGCCCTTCGCGTCGTACGTGATGTCGCCGACGACCGTCTGCGTCGTGACGCTGCCGCGGTGATTCAGCGTCACCTGCTCGAGCACGCCGCCCCGACGGGCAGTACGTAGGCCAGATCCTCCAGCGCTTCCCCGAGCTGAACGACGAGCGCGGCGGCGTAGGTGTCCCTGGAAGTCGAAGCCCAGCGAGGTCGCTACGACTTCGTAGGCTCGGTAAATGCGACCGCGCTGGTGCTTGTCGTAGCGCCTCACTTTTCGTGCAAGGCCGCGAGGCCGTGGCCGACAAGCCGGGTGCATGACTGCGCCGCGCTCCGTCGTCCCCGGTCGGCTTTGCTTCGTCACCGCGCGCGCCCTGTGTCGGATGTTCAGGTTCGTGCCCGTCGCCGAGGTCGTTCGGGTGTTCGAGTATCTGTTCGCCGTCGTGGCCGAGCGCTATCGGATGGACGTGCACGAGGTGCTCTGCATGTCCAACCACTTTCATGTGCTGATGACGGACGCCGACGGGGTGCTGCCCGACTTCATGGGCTACTTCAACTCGTTGTTGGCGCGATCGTTGAACGCCATGCGTGGGACCAGCGGGTCCGTGTTCGAGAAGGAGTACAGCGTCGTCGAGGTCACGGACGACGAGAAGGCAATCGAACACGCG
>JAMHUH010000929.1:0-9244 GCA_035904925.1 Nannocystaceae bacterium | reverse complement strand
CGAGGGCGTGGAGAAGTCCGATCGCACCGGCGTCGGCACGCTCAGCGTGTTCGGCCACCAGCTGCGCTTCGATCTCGCCGCCGGGTTTCCGCTGATCACGACCAAGAAGCTGCACCTCAAGTCGATCATCCACGAGCTGCTCTGGTTCCTGCGCGGCGACACCAACGTCGGCTACCTGCGCGAGCGCGGCGTCCGGATCTGGGACGAGTGGGCCGACGCCGAGGGCGAGCTCGGGCCGGTCTACGGCAAGCAGTGGCGCAGCTGGACCGGCCCGCAGGGTCAAACCATCGACCAGATGGCCGACTTGATCACCGAGCTGCGCCGCAACCCCGACTCGCGCCGGCTGGTCGTCTCGGCTTGGAACGTCGCCGATCTCCCGGCGATGAAGCTCGCGCCCTGCCACTGCCTGTTTCAGTTCCACGTCGCGGCCGGCAAGCTCAGCTGTCAGCTCTACCAACGCAGCGCCGACGTGTTCTTGGGCGTGCCCTTCAACATCGCCAGCTACGCGCTCTTGACCCTGATGATCGCCCGCGTGGTCGGGCTCGAGCCCGGGGTGTTCGTGCACAGCTTCGGCGACGCGCACCTCTACCTCAACCATCTCGACCAGGCCCGGCTCCTGCTCGGCCGCGAGCCCCGTCCGCTCCCGACCATGCACATCGCCCGCACGCCCGACTCGCTCTTCGACTATCGCTACGAGGACTTCGAGTTGCGCGGCTACGATCCCCACCCGCACATCAAGGCCGAGGTCGCCGTATGAAGATCGCGTTGATCGCCGCGGCGGCCGAGAACGACGTGATCGGCCGCGACAACGATCTGCCCTGGCGCCTGCCCGACGAGTTCGCCCACTTCAAGCGCACGACCTCGGGCCACCACGTGATCATGGGCCGGCGGACTTGGGAGTCGCGCGGACGGCCGCTGCCCAAGCGGGTCAACATCGTCGTCACCTCGCAGCCCGACTACCCGGCCACGGGCGCGCTCGTGGTCCGCTCGCTGAGCGAGGCGCTCGAGCTGGCTCGGGTCGCGGGCGAGACCGAGGCCTTCGTGATCGGCGGGACTGGGCTCTACGCCGAGGCGCTGCCGATCGCCGACACCCTCTACCTGACTCGCGTCCACGCCGAGTTCGAAGGTGACGCCCACTTCCCGAAGTTCGATCTCGCCGACTGGCGCGAGCTCTCGCGCGAGCGGCACGAGATCGACGATCGCCACGCCCACGCTTGGACGATCTTCGTCTATCAGCGGCGCAGGTAGACCGCGCCGATGGAACGCCGAGCCACCTACGCGCTTCGTTATCTGGCTGGCGATCGCAAGATCCACGCGATCAAACTGGTCCGCGAGCTGACCGAGCTCGGGCTCGAGGCGTCGAAGGACATCGTCGACGACCAGCAGGTGTTCCTCGACGGCCTCGACCAAGCCCGGGCGCTGGAGATCGTCGCGCGTTTCGAAGAGTTCGGCAGCCAGGTCGCGATGATCGCCGAGGCCAGGCATTGGTACGGCTTCGATCCCCAGCACCCTGCCCGCGGCGACCAGCCGTTGATCCGGCTGCGCGCGCACGGGCCGAGCCTGGCGTGGGAGCGAGGCCGGATCGGCGCGTGGACCCACGAGCGCGAGCAGGCCTTCGATGATCTCGAGGCGCTCGACCACGCGCTCGAGCGCGAGCTCGCGCGCTGGGCCGAGCAGGGGCTCGAATCGAGCGAGCGCGAGCTCGACATCGTCCGACGCAGCAGCGCCCGCGAGCCCACGCTCGAAGCGGCGATCCGCGGCGCCGAGGCGCCCGACGAAGCGATGCGGGTCTACGCCGACTGGTTGCAGCGCCAAGGCGATCCGCGTGGCTTGGTCGCGGCGCTGGATCTCGCCCGGAGCGAGGCCGAGTCGACCCCGACGCGCGAGCGCTTGGACCAAGCCTTCGCTGCCACGCTGCTCGAGCATCACGCCCACCTCTTTGGTCCGCTCGTCGAGCAAGAGCTCGGCGGGCTGCGCTGGTCGGGCGGCCATGTGATCGAGCTCGAGCTCGCGCATCAGCGCTTCCCCGACTCGCCGCGCAGCGATCTCGAGCGGCTCGAGCTCTTGCTCGGCCTGCCGATCTGCGCCTGCCTGCGCAGCTTGAAGATCCGAGCGCGGATCGGCGAAGGATCCGCGTTCGAGACCTACGAGCCCACCCTGCTCGCTGGCTTGCGCGAGCTCGTGCTCGACTCGGTTCGCGCGAGCGTGACCGGCCTGCTCGACGACTCGCGGCTGCCCCGGCTCGAGCGCCTCGAGCTCAGCGGGGTCAGGTTCTCGCCGCTGCGGCTGAGCAAGCTGCAGACGCTCGCGCTGACGCTCTGGTCCTACGAGTGGATCCTCGACGAGCTCCGGGCGAGCTCGCTCCCGCGCCTGCGCACGCTCGCGCTCCACTTCTTCGGCGACGACGACTTCGGCTGGCCGCCGCTCGAACAACTGCTCGCGCTGCCGCTGGTCGCCTCGCTCGACACGCTCACGCTGCGCGATCTCGGTGACGAGCCTTGGCCGATCGAGCTGGCCCAGACGCTGATCGACGCGACCAACCTGCGCGGGGTCGGCCGGATCGATCTGAGCGCGATCGCTTTCTCGGACGCGGCCTACGCCGCGCTCGTCGAGGCCCAGCCGCGCCTGCCCAACTTCGTGCTCGGGCCTAGCGACGACTGATCACCGAGGGTTCATGCCGGCTCCTGCGAGCGACCCGGCTTGCGAACCAACCACTCGATCGTCAGCCCGACCGTGATCAGGGGCGAGGCGACGAAGCTGCCCAACACCGCAAAGGATCCCATCACGACCAGCGGCTCCTCGTTCGGTGCCGTCATCGACCAGCCGAGCACGAAGGGCGCCGCCAACAAGCAGCTCAGCGTCGAGGGGATGGCGATCGCGCTGCGCTCGGCCGGCGCGGCGAGGCGAAAGCGGGCGACCAAGACACACAGACCGGTCAGGGCTGGGGTCATGTACAGAGACACCGGCACGAACATCTCGCGGTCGAAGTCGGGGGAGGTCGCCGCGAGCAAGCCCGCGAACGCCACCCCGACGCCGAAGAGCGACCACGCGGCGATCGGCAGCTCGCTCGGAACGGTCCACATCTTGCGGATCACCACGACCGCAAACACGCCGACGAGAAAGCCGAGCGGGATCGTGGTCAGGGCGGTCACGGCGATCTGGTCGGGGGTCGGGCCGCAGCCAGCGAGCGGGAGCGCGAGCAGGGCGAGGACGCCGGGACGAAGTCGAGGGCAAGTCATGCGATCCGAAGTAGCAGCGAGGTCGAGCCCGAGCAGGTGATCCATGCCGCTGCGCGGGTTCATTCGCAGCCACGCGCCGCCGACTCGGGCGCCTCGCCGGCGTAGCGTATCCGCTCGTCGGCGCTCGGACAGGCGTCGGTGCTCGCCCGCAGCCTCGCCAACAAGCTGGCCGCGTCGATCCGCTCGCCGAGCACCAGGACCTCGCTCTGCAGATCCTGGAGCGGACCCGAGACGATCACGAAGTGATCCTCGCCGGCGAAGTCGAGCTGGCGAAAGCCGGCTTCGATCACCAGCTGAATCGGCTCGCCCTCGCCGTCGCGCAGCATCAGATCGCCCTCGGCGCTGCCGAGCATGAGCCACGGCTCGCGCGAAGCGAGCTCGAGGCCGACCGGGGTCCCCTCGAGGCCCTCGAGCAGCTCGACGTCGCCAGTCTCGGGATCGAAAGACCGGACCATGCCGTCGGCGCAGCCGAGCAAGATTCGTCCGGACCGTGGATCGTGGACCAGCGTGCGCGCCTCGCTGGCCAACGTCACGGTCATGGCGGGCTGCTCGGGTTGGCCGACCCGCCACACTCGAATGTTGCGCTCGATCGAGTTGAGCGCGAACCACTGGCCCTCGGGATCGAAGAGCAGCGCGTTGGTTCGGCCCGCACCCTTGCTGTCCACGAGATGCGACTCGCCGACCTCTCCCGTGCCGGGATCGAGCGCGGTGATCCTCACCTGCCCCCAGATCGTGGTGGTCACGAGGGTTCGACCGTCGGGCGCGATGCCCAACCAGCCGAGCCCGCGCTCGAACATCCCTTCTCGCAGATCGACGCGGCGAGGCGCCTCCCGAACCCCGCCCGGCGCCGCGAAGTACCAGAGCGCGGCCTCGTCCGTGCGCGCCCCGGCGACCAGCCAATGGCCCTCGGGCGAGACGCTCAGGCTGAAGAGCGGTCCGATCCCAGGCAAGCGCCAGCGAACTTCGAGCGCTCGATCGCCTTCGGAGTCTTCGAGCACGATGCCGACCAGGTCCCCGGCTTCGTTCGGTAGCACCACGACGTCGGCGTCCTCGGTCCGCAACCATGCCCCGAGGGTCGTGTCCGTCCCGACCGGATCCTTCGTCAGGCCCTGCGGGGTGATGCCCTCGGGCCCGATTCGCCAAAACCGCAAGCGGCCATCGTCGCGCCGCTCGACCAACCAGCGGCCCCCGGCATCGGGCGCGACGCTGCTGGTGAAGCGCCGTGCGACCTGCGACCAGTCGGTCGACCAGACCCGCACGCTGCGATCGTGGGATCCGGTGACCAAGCGCGTGCCGTCGGGGCTGAACGCGAGCGCGAAGACATCCGAGGTGTGACCGCGCAGCTCGATCGGCAGGCCACCCGCGAGCTCGACCACGCGTACGACCGGGTCGACGCTGCCGATCGCGAGCCAACGACCGTCGGGGCTGAACGCGGGCGTCAGCGCGAACTTGTTGGTCTCGATCGTGCGCACGCTCGCGAGGCGGTCCTGCTCGTCGAAGGTCCACACGCGCGCCGTCCCGTCGTGGGAGGCGCTCGCGAGCGTGCGCCCGTCGGGCGCAAAGCTCAGCCGCTGGACCGAGCCCTCGTGAACACCCAAGAGCCCCCCGCCACTCGCCGCCGCGACGTCGAGGGGTACGACCGGATCGAGCCGGACCTCGCCGCTCTTCGACGCGCTCGCAACCCACCGACCGTCGGGGCTGTAGTGGGCGATCCAAGCCACGTCCCGATGCTGCGCGAGCACGCGGGTCTGGTCGCGCTCGAGCTCCCACGCGAGCACGCGACCATCATCGAGCGCGATCACGACCTCGCGATCGTCGGGCGAGAACTCGGCGTGCCAAGCGATCACGTCCAGCTCCAGCCGCTGGCTCGGGCTCGGCTCCCGATCCTCGCCGAGCGTCCAGACCCAGACCCCCTTGTCGCGCGAGGCCGTGACCACGCGATCGCCCGTCGACGAGAAGCGAGCGGTCCAGATGATGCTCTCGTGCCCGCGCAAGACCTGGCTCGGCTCGAGCGGCTCGGCGGCGCGGCTCGGCGGCGCCTCGGGCAAGGTCCAGACCCGGGCCGTGAAGTCGCGCGAGCTGCTGACCAAGCGGCGTCCGCTCGGATCGAATTCGACGTCGAACACGCGGTCGTCGTGGTGCAGCACGTAGTAGCGGTCCGAGCCGATCGCGTCGGTCGACCAGAGCCGGACCCGACCGTCGAACGAAGCCGAGGCCAACCACTTGCCCTCGGGGCTGAACGCGACATCGACCACGCGGTCCTCGTGCATGTCCAGCACGTGGCGGGCGATCGGCTGCTGGAGCAGCTCGAGCGCGGCCGAGCGCCAGCCCGGCGCGTCGAGGTCCTCGACCTCGCCCAGCATCGCGGCCGCCAGCGTGGGATCGCGGATCACCGAGCTCGCCGCGAGGATCCGGGCGATGTCGCGAGCTCGCAGGGCGTTGGCGCGGGCCTCGTCGAGCGCCCGATCGCGCTCGGCTTGGGCTTCGAGCTCGCGCTGCCGGGCCGCGGCCTCCTCCTCGAGCGCCTGGGCGCGCGCGTGCTCGGCTTGCTCGGCGCTGATCCACTGATCGTGCGCGAAGGCCAAGCTGCCGCCGAGCACCGCGAGCGAGATCAAAGCAATGCCGAGCCGACGTTGCCGAGCTCGACGTCGGCGATCGGGGTCGTCGAGCAGCGCTTGCAGCAGCGCGTCCATCGAGGGCCAGCGGGCCGCGGGATCGAAGCTCAGTCCCCGCCGGATCCGCTCGCGCAGCCACGCCGGGACCTGGCTCGTCGGCGGCACGCTTCGCAGCGTGCCCTCGCGCATCGCCAGCAAGAGCGCCGCAGGCGAGCGGCCGGCGAAGGGTCGCTCGCCATGCAGCGCCTCCCAGAGCGCGACACAAAACCCGAATTGATCGCTGCTCGCGTCGACGTCACCGCCCTCGAATTGCTCGGGGGACATGTACGCGGGCGTCCCGACCATCGCGCCGGTTCGGGTGAAGGTCGAGCTCTGGTTGGACGGCGCCCCCGTAGCCGAGACGAGCCCCAACGCGACCTCGGCGACTGGCTGCAGCTGCGACGCCCGCGGCAGCGCGCCGAGGATCGGTCGCGCGATCCCGAAGTCGAGCACCCGCACGCGCCCGTCGTCGCCCACGATCGCGTTGGCCGGCTTGAAGTCGCGATGCACCAAACCAGCGGCGTGCGCCGCCGCCAGCCCGCGGCCCGCGTCGACATAGCGGGCGAGGATCTCCGGCCAGACCAAAGCGCCCTCCAGCCGAGCCCGCTCGCGCCAGCTCGCGGTCCACTCGGCCAAGGTCGGACCCGCGACGAACTCCATCGCCACGTAGACCTGCTCGACCTCCTCGCCGTGCACGCCGACGTCGTAGATCTGCACGACGTTCGGGTGCGAGACCCGAGCCATCGCCTGGGCCTCGCGCAGCACTCGTGCGCGCGCGAGCTCGTCGATCTTGGTCGCGCGCACGAGCTTGATCGCGACCTTGCGATCGAGCTCGTCGTCGTAGGCCGCGTAGACGATGCCCATCCCGCCCTCGCCGAGCTTGCGCAGCAGCGTGAAGCGACCGATCCGCTGGCCGGATTCGAGCGGCTCGGCGCGCGTGCGCGGACGCGAGGGATCCGCCGTGAGCGTCTCGTCGTCGTGCTTGGTCGTCTGCCCGCGCTCGGGCTCGGGTGTGGCGCTCGCGTCCAGGCCCCGACGCTACCGCAGGTCAGCCCTCGGTGTTGCGCATGAAGTCGGCGACCTCGGCGAAGCGCTGATCGAGGAAGCTCCGGATCTCGCCCTCGATCCCCTGCTGGTCCATCGCACTGCTCATGCAGCGCAGCCACGCGTCGCGCATGGCGAGATCGACCCGGACCCGAGCGTGGCGCATCCGCAGCCGCGGATGCCCGTGCTGCTCGATGTAGTCCTGCGGCCCGCCGAGCCAGCCGACCAAGAAGAGCCCGAAGCGATCGCGGCTGACTCGAGCGATCCGCCCGGGCGCCTCGCAGTGGTGCAGAGCGGCGAGCGCCGGCTCGTCGCGCTCCATCCGGTCGTAGAAGGTCTCGGTCAAGGCCAGCACGCGCTCACGACCGCCGAGCAGATCAAAAGGGGTGTCGGACACGAAGGGCGAGTGTGGCGACCCCTCCTCGCCACGGCAATCACTGCGGTCTCGGCTCCGCGCGGTCTCGGCTCCGCGCGGTAGAGCGCTCGCGCCGTGCGTCAGCCTTGCTCGGCGCCAGTTTTCGGATCCCGCGCAAACCAGTACGCTCGCGCCGATGGCAGACCGCGCACCCTTCGATCCCTCCCAGCCGCTTCGCCTGACCGAGTACAGCTCGGGCGGAGGTTGAGCCGCAAAGCTTCGGCTCGGTGACCTGGTTCAGGTCCTGGACGGGACGCTCCAGCCCGCCAATCCCGGGAGCATCACGACGACGGTCATCGTCGGACCCGAGCTGTCCGACGACGCGGCCGTCGTGCGTCTGCCCAACGAGCCTGGCGCGTCGCCGAGCGACGATCGCAACCTGATCCTGACCACCGACACGATCGGCCCGATCGTCGACGAGCCCGAAGCCTTCGGCGGCATCGCAGCCGCCAACGCCATGTCCGACGTCTGGGCCATGGGCGGCCGCCCCCGCTGGGCCCTCAACCTCGCCTTCTTCCCCGATCACCGGCTCCCGCTCGAGGTCCTGCGCCGAATCATGATCGGCGCCCGCGACAAGTGTGCCGAGGCTGGCGTCGCGATCGTCGGCGGCCACACCGTCCGCAACGAAGACCTCAAGTTCGGCCTCGCCGTCACCGGCGAGCTGACCCGCAGCCAAAAGCGCCCCTTCGCCAACACCCGCGCGATGTCGGGCCAGTGGCTGGTCCTGACCAAGGCCCTCGGGACCGGAGTCATCGGCACCGCCATCAAGCGTCAACAAGCCAGCGAGCTCGAGATCGCCACCGCCACCCGCTCGATGCTCAAGCTCAACGCCAACGCAGCCGAGCTCGCCCGCGTCCACGGAGCCACCGCCTGCACCGACGTCACCGGCTTCGGCCTCCTCGGCCACCTCCGCAACCTCCTTCGCGGCAGCCGCCTGCGCGCCAGCCTCGAGCTCGGCCGCCTCCCCCTGCTCCCCGGCGCCCTCGAACACCTCGCCAACGGCTGCTTTTGCGGCGGCAGCGAGTCCAACCTCGAATACCTCGAGCGCAGCCTCATCCGCCGCTACTCCGCCAGCAACCTCAAGGCCATCGCCCTGACCAAGCTCGCCTGCGACGCCCAAACCAGCGGCGGCCTCTTGATCGCCCTACGCCACGAAGGCGCCGAACGCCTCCTCGAAGAGCTCCGCGCCAGCGGCCACGCAGCCGCGATCATCGGAGAGCTCGCCGCCGCCAAACCCGGCGAAGTCGGCCAAATCGAGCTCCTGGCCTGACACCAGCCTCCGCCCTCTCCCTCTGCTCTGCCTCTGCCTCTCCCTCTCCCGATCCCAAACGCGGCTGCCCCCGACGAAGCCCGCGAACGAAGCGACGCCCTCCACCTGTCCAAAGGCGGAGCCAACGTCCGCGAACCAGGGCGGCGGGGAATGTCGGCGTCCCTCCGAGGCGGACATTGGCGTTCGAGCACAAGTGGGGCAGCCGAGCGGGGGGCGGCGACATTCCCCGTGAAGCCCCCCACTTCGAGAGCCGAGTCCTTCGCAAACGATCGCGAAGACTCCCTTCGAGATCGACAACCGAACCGAATCAACTACGCCGAACAACCTCGTTGAAGTACCCAAGCACCGCCTGCGCAAGCCCCTCGACAATCACCCCCTGCCCCACCGCGCTGCGCAGCATCGCCCCCTCCTGCGCATGGTCGAGGAACCCAACCTCGGTCAAAACAGCAGGCATCCGCGCCCCCATCAGCACATCGAAGGGCGCCTGCAACACCCCACGATCGCGCCGATCCGGGAAGCGCTTGGCCTGCTCGCGCTGGATCGCGTCCGCGAACCAAGCCGCGTTGCGCCGCCCCTGCGTCAGCCCGAGCTCGCGCAGCATCGCGTCGACCTCGTCGCCTTC
>JAMHUH010000928.1:0-2587 GCA_035904925.1 Nannocystaceae bacterium | reverse complement strand
CATCCATCCATCCCGACACACAAAAGGGGCATTAGCTCAGCGGAAGAGCACTCGGTTCCGAACCGAGGTGTCGGAGGTTCGATCCCTCCATGTCCCATTTGACCCCGATTCATGCCACACTCGAGCGTGCCCCGCCGACTCGCGCCCCTCGCCCTCCTGCTCAGCGCCTGCGCAGCCGACCCCACCAACATCTACGACCCCCTCGACCCCGAGGTCGCCCCGATCACCGAAGGCGAGTGGTCCCGCTTCGAGATCACGACCACCTGGCAGTGGCAGCTGACCACCGCCGAGGGCGTCGCCGACATCGACACCAGCTACGATGTCGACGTCTACGACATCGACCTCTTCGAAGTCCCCGCCGAGCAGATCGCGGCCCTCCAGGCCGAGGGCCGCGCGGTGATCTGCTACTTCTCGGCCGGCTCGTGGGAGGAGTGGCGCGAAGACGCGGCGGCCTTCGACGAGCGCGACATCGGCAAGGACCTCGAGGGCTGGGCCGGCGAGCGCTGGCTCAACATTCGCTCGCCCGCGGTGTTCGAGCAGATGCTCGCGCGCCTCGATCTCGCGGTCAGCAAGGGCTGCGATGGGGTCGAGCCCGACAACGTCGAGGGCTACGCCGAGAGCACGGGCTTCTTGTTGCTGGCGAGCGATCAGCTGGCCTTCAACCGGCGACTGGCCAACGCGGCCCACGAGCGCGGGCTCGCGATCGCGCTCAAGAACGCGGGCAGCCAGGCGAGCGAGCTGGTCGAGTACTTCGACTTCAGCCTGAACGAGCAGTGCCACGAGTACGACGAGTGCGATCAACTGCAGCCCTTCTTGGCCGCGGGCAAGCCGATCTTCAACGCCGAATATGTCGAGCCCGACACCGAGGCGAAGGCGCTCGAGCTGGCCGCCACGCTCTGTCCGAGCGCCCAGGCCGAGCAGATTCGCACCTTGATCCTCCCGCTCGATCTCGACGACCGCTTTCGGGTCAGCTGCGACTGACCTAGTCTAGAGGTCGGGGTCGTGTGCGCGCGCACTCTCGATCGGCGAATTTGCTCTGCGTCGCGAGTCGACCGCGAGCCCGCGGCACTGGCACCTTGGCTCTTCGCGAACGAGCCCCACCATGCACATCGACCTGAAGAAATTTCTCGCCGCCTCGGCGCTCATGAGCCAAGGCCTCTCGGCTGGCTGCCTCATCACCCTCGACACCGGCAACACCGACGAGGCCGCCTCGGGCGACGGCGATGGCGACACGACCGAGTCCACCACCGAGGCTGGCACGAGCGACACCAGCACTACGGCCGCGGACGAGATCGGCACCGACACGACCGAGACGACCGGGACCGACACGACCGGGACCGACACGACCGGCGGCGAGACCTTCACCTGCACCGACGGCTCGACCGTTCCGATCGACTTCGCCTGTGACGAAGCGGCCGACTGCCCCGACGGCTCGGACGAGGTCACGGGCTGCGGGATCCCGGCCTTCACCTGCACCAGCGGCTTCGAGGTCCCGGCCGACTGGGCTTGCGACGAGTTCGCGGACTGCCCCGATGGCTCGGACGAGGTCACGGGCTGCGGGCTGCGGGCCTTCACCTGCGGCGATGGGCTGGAGATCCCGGCGTCCTTCGTGTGCGACACGGTCATGGACTGCGCCGACAACTCCGACGAAGCCAACTGCTGATCGGCTAGCCGAGCAGAGCTCGCGCGACCGCGAGATCCGAGAAAGGCCAGGTTCGTCCACGGACGACCTGGCCTTGTTCGTGGCCTTTGCCGGCGATGACGATCACGTCGCCGGGCTCGGCTCGATCGATCGCATGGGCGATCGCCCGCTCGCGATCGAGCTCGACGTGGACGCTCGCTCGAGCGCCACGGCGCAGGCCGGCGAGCAGCATCGCGGCGATCGCCTCGGGGTCTTCATCGCGCGGGTTGTCGTTGGTGACGATCGCGAGGTTGGCGAGCGAGCCGACGATCTCGCCCATCGGCTCGCGCTTGTCGGGCGTCGAGTTGCCGCCCGCTCCGAACACGACGATCACTCGCGCGTCGCCGGCCAGCAGCCTGGCGCTGGCGCAGGTGTGGCGCAGGGCGTCGGGCGAGTGGGCGTAGTCGATCGCGACGATCGGCTGATCGGCGGCGCTCGGCGAAGTGACCAGCTCGAAGCGACCGGGGAGGATCGGGCAGGCCGCGATCCCGCGGGCGACCGCCTCGCCCGGGAGACCGTAGGCCAGCGCCGCGAGGGCAGCCGCGAGCGCGTTCTCGCCGAAGACCTCGCCGATCATCGCGGTCCGCAGCTCGCCACCGAGCGCGTCTGCGGCGGGCGAGGGCTCGAGCAGCACGCGCGTGCCGGCGCTCGAGACCTCGATCCGCGTGGCGGCGAGATCGGCCGCGATCAGTCGCTCGCCGCGGCTCGGCGCGTGAAACCAGCGGCGCTCGATGTCGGGCGCGATCGCCTGGTCGATGAAGAGCGAGTGGGGATCGCCGGCATTGAGCACGGCGACATGGCCGGGGCCGAGCTGGATGAAGAGCTGGGCCTTGGCCGCGAGGTAGTTCTCCCAGCTGCCGTGGGTCTGGAGGTGATCGGGCGAGAGGTTGGTGAACACGCCCATGT
>JAMHUH010000927.1:0-5002 GCA_035904925.1 Nannocystaceae bacterium | reverse complement strand
CGGTCGAGCGGATCCTCGACCAATGCGAGCGCCTGCGTCGGCACGCCGGCGAGCGCGAGCTCGCGGGAGAGAGCGTGACCGAGGTGACCTTGAACCCGCGCTTTCCAAGCCGGCCCTGGCTGCGGCTCACGGCGCGCGGGCTCTTGGACGAGTGATCGTGCGTCGGTGGGCGCAGATCAGCCCAGCAGCTTCCAGAGCTCGTCGATCTGGCGGAGACCCCGGGCAGCTTCCTCGTGCGCCTGCTTGGCACGATCGCGCCAGCCACTGGTCACGAAAATTTGATAGTCTGCCTTCTTGCGCTTTTCGAGCAGACTCTCGCCAATGCGTGCGAGTGTCTTGGCCTGTTTGCGATCGTGCGACCGAAACCCGTCCCAGATCGCCTTGTGCGAGTCCAGTCCACGCGTTGGCGCGAGTTCAGGGGCGAGTTCTTCGAGGACTTCTTTCGCACAATTGAACACCGCATAGTAGTCGCGGCTCACCGCGCCGCGCTGCGCGGCTTCATCGTCGAGTTCGATCAGCTTCCCCGCCAGCACATGCAGATCGCGCCAATCGAATTCCTCCGAGGGCGAACCATCGCTCATCGCGCCACGTCCAAGACCGGATGAATGACCACGCCGACATCCTCGATGGCAGAATCCCACCATTGGTCACAGAGCTCGTCCAAGCGATCGCAGGCCTGCTCGGGCTCGAGCTCGGTCTCGATGACGAAGTGTGCGACGCTGGAGTCTGGGAAATCTGGTTCGATGAAATGTACGATCGTGATTGTGACGGATGTACCGAAAAGCAGACGGACGCGATGCAGGGCCTCGAGCAAGAAATTGAAGGTCTCGACTCGCTCGAACAACGACTTCCACCAGTCTTCATCCTCACCTTGGAATTCGACGTCACAGAGCTCGAGCGCCGAGATGGCTGCAACGCGGCTCCCGTCCTCGGTCAGCTTCGAGCAGTCCTCGAGCAGCCCTGCACGCGGTTCGTGGTGAGGCAACCATTCCCCGATGCATTCGGCGAGCAATTCCATCCCGACAGCCCAGAGAAAATTGCCGTGTCGATATTCGAAGAACGAGCGACTCGACACCCAGGAATCTTGGGCGATGCGCTCGGCGACGCATGTCCGTGCGCGCGACATCAAAGCGTTGACCGCACGAAGCCGACCTGCAAATTCCACCCGGCCCGAGTGTTCCGCTTTGTGCGCAAGATCGTCGGCTGCACGGCGGTCACCACGAACGAGCTGGGTTTGGACGATCGAGGGTGGACCGGCGTCGCTCGTGGCTTCGTGGACGAGGGTCGCCATGGCAAGGACGATATCCAGCACATGGGCGCTGGTATTGGCCCACAGCGCCCAGAACTCCTCGGAGGAGCCGGCCTGAACCGCCGGGACGACGAAGCGGCGACGCAGCGCGCCGCGCAGGACCTCGAAGCCACCCTCGGCCTTCTCGCCGAGCAAGGACCAATCGAAGTCGAGCGGAAGTACGCTCGCGCTGGTGTCCGTCGTGCTCTCGCGCTGGGATAGCTCGACGCGCAGATCGAGGACAGCAGCGGTCTGCATGACCGCCATCATAGCCGACTCGAAGGAACCCGCCAAGCATGCTCGGCGCAGGCGATTGAGACGCTCTACGTCGCCTTCATGCGCTCGTGACCGGCTGATCTCGCGGTGTAGAATGCGAGCGTGGGATTCGAACTGAGCGCGTTGATCTGCGGCCCGCTGCCGTCCGATCGGATCGTCCCGATCACCGCGGCGCTCCTGGCTCGCTGGCCCTTCTTGCGCCTGCCGATCACCACCGCGCACCCCGAGCACGTGCTGCTCGGCAGCGTCGAGCGGACCTCGTACATGTGCGACGCCCATCACGAGGCGCAGCTGCTCGACGCGGCCGTGTCCGACGGATTGGTCGAGTTCTCGCGCGAGTTTCCCGAGCACGCCTTCGCGTGGATCCACACCGACTGCTTCGGTGGACTCTGTGACGACGATGCCCTGATCGCGCAAGCCGGCGCCCGGCAGACGCTCGACTCGGTCGCGAGCTCGCTGGCCGCGGTCGGGATCGAGTCGAGTGGGTTCTTCGCGGCATTCGAACGCGATCACTTCGGCTCCAACGTCGATCCGCGCGGCTTCTTGGCCTGCCTGCCCGAGCGGCTCGTCGCCGAGCTCGCCGACGTCGAGCCCGATCCACCGCTCGAGCTGCCGCTCGGGCCCGAGCACGCGGGCGCCGAGCCGACCCAGTGGCTGGCGCGCTGCTTGGCGGCGATCCACGAGCGCGCGGGCCTGAGCCCGCTCGAGCGCGAGGTCATCGCGATGCTCGACGTCGATCCCGGCACGAGCGAGCCCCTGCACGTGCTCGCCGACGCGCTGGGCCTGGCCGGGGATCCGCGAGCCGAATGGCTCGCGCTCGATCTGCAGGGCCGCAGGCTCGGTTGGTTCGCCCGCAAACAATGGAAATTCGAAACCGAACTCGAGCGCGGACTGAGCTCGCTCGCCGAGGCCACGCCGGCCCATCACCTGCGCGTGGGCGAGTGGTGGCCGCGGCTCTGGGTCGAGCTGCGCGGGCCCTTCCTGACCCGCTTGGTCGTTCGAACGGCGGTGTTCGAGAAGCGCGACGCGCCGATCCGTTTGGACGACTGGCAGCCCTACGAGCGCGCCACGCTGCCCTTCGTGGGTCTGCGCGCGCTGCTGGAGCTGCCTTGCGCCCGCTACCTGAGCGAGCGACGGGTGACCTTGCTGCGCTGTCCGATCCAGCCGGATCTCTCGGGTCGAGACCTGCGCGCGCTCGATCTTTCGGGCCTCGACCTTCGCAGCGCCAAGCTGGCCGGAGCTCGCCTCGATCGCGCGAACCTGGCCAAGCTCGACGCTGCCCATGTCGAGCTGGTCGGGGCCTCGTTGGTCGGCGCCGATCTGCGCGAGGCCGATCTTCGCCAAGCCGACTTGCGCGAGGCCGATCTGCGCGAGGCCAAGCTCGCGGGCACCGACCTGCGCTTCGCCGATCTTCGCGGCGCGAAGCTGGAAGGTTCGAGCTTCGCCGCGGCCCGCTCGATCGGCGCACGGCTCTGAAGCCGATCAACGCAGACGATCGAGCAGCACCGCGGTCGCGGCCGCGACGTTGAGCGAGTCGGCCTCGCGGGCGATCGGGATCCGCACTCGGCGATCGGCGAGCGCGAGCAGCCGCGCGCTCAAGCCCTCGCCCTCGTTCCCGACCAACAACACCAACCGCTCGGGCCGCTCGAAGCCATGCAGATCCTCGGCGTCGGCGTCGGGCGTGGCCGCGACGATCGTGCAGCCGAGCTGATCGAGGCGCCCGGGCAGCGGCTCGATCGTGAGCGGCACGCGAAACACGTTGCCCATGCTGGCTCGGATCGCCTGGCGCGAGAGCGGGTCGGCGCCGCGCGAGTCGGCGATCACCCAGTCGACGGCGAAGGCTCGGGCGTTGCGGACCAGCGCGCCGAGGTTGCGAGGATCGGCGAGCGCGGCCGCGACCACGATCGTGAGCCGTCGACGCTCGAGCAGCGCGGGATCGATCGACCACGCCTCGGGTCGGCGCGCGCAGGCCAGGGCGCCGCGGTGAAAGTCGAAGCCGACCAGCTCGCGCAAGGCCGCGGCCGAGCGCTCGAACACCGGCACGCCTTCGGGTACGCGCAGGCGCTCGAGCGCGGGCCCGGTCGCGAGCACCGACTCGAGCACGAACTCGCTGGCCAACAAGCGCGCGACCGCGAGCTCGCCCTCGACGACGAATCGCCCGTCGGCGCGGGGCCGGCGGGCGATGTCGCGGTAGACCTCGAGCGGGTCGCTCACGGGTTCAGAGCTTGGCCGCGGCCAGCTCGGCGATCGCCGAACCAACCTCGCTGCAGCGCGCGGCCTTGGCCTCGCCGACCAAGTCGTAGGTCAGCGGCGCGCCGGTCTCGAGCACCTCGACCACGGCGGCCTCGATCGCGGCCGCGGCCTTGCTCAGGCGCGGATCGTTCTTGCGCCCGGCCAGCCAGTCGAGGCCTTCCTTGACCGAGAGGATCATCGCGATCGGGTTGACCTTGTCCTTGCCCGAGTGCTTGGGCGCGCTGCCATGGATCGGCTCGAACATCGCGTGCTCCTTGCCCGTGTTGGCCCCGACCGCCATGCCCATGCCGCCCTGCAACACCGACGCGAGGTCGGTGATGATGTCGCCGAACATGTTGGTCGTCACGACCACGTCGTAGTACTCGGGCTGGCCGATCAGCCACTGCGTGAACGCGTCGACGATCGCGGTCTCCTTCTCGATCTCCGGGTACTCCTCGCCGATCTCGAAGAAGATGTCGCGGAACATCTGGCAGCCGTGCTCCCATTTTGGGGGGGGTCTCCGGACCCCCCTTTTTGACCCCCCCCTTGACCCCCCCCCTTGACCCCCCCCTGAGGGGGGGTCCACGGACCCCTCAAACAATGGTAAAAACAGTTAAGAAAAGCCCTCCATACGTCTCTCTCAAATCCATTAATGTTATTATAGATTAAAAATAAATTGCTGTTTAGGTTACTCGAATGACTTGCCCCCCTGTAAACCGAGCGGTCAAGGCAGGACCCTCGTCATGAGACGAAAATCATCCCCAAAACCCATTATAGTAGAAAAACCCTCCTTACGTGATTTTTGTCCATTTTTAGCTTAAAATAGCACAAAAATACCCTAAAAATGACTAAAAATGACCTCCCTTCTAGTACTGTAGCCTATATTACCCTAATTACTAGGGTTTTTTGATCATTTTTGGGGAGGTCATCATTTTTATCATTTTTATGATAAAATGGGGGGATGTCTTTTTTCATGAAAGTTCCACTTTCATGAAAAAAGGGACGGGAGATGATTTTCGTCTCATGACGAGGGTCCTGCCTCGACCGCTCGTTTTACAGGGGGGCAAGTCATTCGAGAACTTGGCAAGCGTGGTCTTATGTATATGAATGATAGAAACAAGTTTTGCTACCTTACAAGATTTGCTACCTTTTTTGCCCTCTATGACCCTCCCCCCACAGACCCCCCCTTGACCCCCCCCTTGACCC
>JAMHUH010000926.1:0-3320 GCA_035904925.1 Nannocystaceae bacterium | reverse complement strand
GTCTGGGGCCGTCCGAGGGTAGGAGCGAGGCCGAAGGCGTATCCGGTCATACGTCGAGCGCCGAGCGACACCGCCTCGGGCGGCCCCAGGCGTGCATCAGCGCGTGGATTCAAACCGGTCGCCGCTCTAGTAGCCGGGATCACGGCTCGAGGTGGAAGGGGCGTGACTTGACCTGAGAGCGATGTAGGCCGCACGGGCATGTGCGAACTCGACGCCCGATCCTGCTCGGATCATCGCGGGCTTCCACGCCGAGCTCGATGCTTGCGCGGCGTTGCATAATATCGATTAGGCATCCAATCGTATCTCGAAAATGTCGATGGACGCGCTCGTTCGCGCGGGCCATGTTGGACGCATGACCTCGATGGACTCGCTGACCTCGATGACGATCTCGACCCGCGCCCTGCTGATCGGCGCGACCTTGCTGGCGAGCGCGTGCGGGAGCGGGCCGATCTCCGGTGACGACGAGCTCGGCGACGCCGGCGAGAGCGACTCGGGCACGAGCGAGACGGGCACGAGCGACACGGACACGGCCGAGACGGGCACGAGCGACACGGGCGACACGGGCGAGACGGGCGAAGATGGGCTCTGCATCAGCGCCGAGGGCACGCTCGGCCCGGCGGCGCTGCGGCTCGACCCCACCAGCGATCGCGCGTGGGTGATCGAGGGCGCGGGCGAGCTCGAGCTCGCGCTCGATCACGCGGGCGCGACGAACGTATGGTTGGTCGCGGACGCCGAGGGCTCGCGGATCGCGATCGCCCGCAACCACGGCGTGTTCGATCAGGATCTGGCGTCGACCCTGCACGGCTTCGACCGTGCGAGCGGCGAGCTGGCCTGGACCCGCGAGCTCGACGGCGTTGCGACCTCGCAGCTGTGGGTCGGCGACGAGGGCTGGATCGCGGGCAGCGTCAGCTCGCCGAACCCAGGCACCCTCGTCGGCTTCGTGATGAACGACGACGACGCGATCGCGCTGCCCAACCATCAGCCGCTCGCGGCTCCGCGCGCTGGTTGGGTGGCGGCGCAGGTGATCACGCTGGGCGGCCAAGCCGGGGCGCTCGGCTTCGTCGCGCTCGCCGATCAGAGCTTCACCCTCGCCGAGCCGCAGCCGAGCGAGGTCTACGGCACGCGCGTCGGCGAGGACGGACGATCGCTCGAGTACCTCGCGACCGGCCCGAATGGCCCGGTGTTCGTGGTCGCCACGCCCGAAGGCAGCGCGCTCTTCGAACTGCCCAATGCTTCGTTGCCGAGCGGCGTCTCGCAGGTCGTCGACAGCGCGGGTCGATTCCGGCTCTTGCAGGGCTACGACACGAACGCGCCCGACCCCGCCGACCCGATCACCGCCTTCGTCCGGGTCGATGTCGAGTCGGGCGAGGCGATCCTGGTCGACCCCGAGCCCCCGGCCGGTTGGTCCTGGTTCGACTGCTACGCCCGCAACGCTCGAATCGAGGCCGACGGCGCGCTGCTCTTCGAAGTCCGCGATCCTGGCAGCGCGCGGCTGTGGGCCTTTGAACCCGAGGGCGCGCAGTGGAGCGAGGTCGGCTTGGCGACCGGCCTGGTCGACGACCTCGACTTCGCGGCCCGCTCGGGCAGCGTCCACGCGATCCGAGCGACCGCCCAGTTCATGACCTTCTGCCCGCCCAACGATTGGAGCGAGGCGCCCGCGGACGCGCTGATCGGCGACTCGATGCAAGTCCTCCGCCGCTCGCCCGCGCTCGCGTTCAGCTTGCCGAGCACCGGCTGGGGCGAGCCCGTGGTCATCGACGACCAGGAGCGCTGCGTCGCCTACCCGAGCGAGAGCGGCTGGCGAGTGCGGAGCCTCGCCGACCAAGCCGAGCTCGAATTCGGCTCGGCGACCGGTGCGTGGATCTGGATCGATTGAGGCTGCCAGGTCGGCAGGCTCGAAAACGAACCGTTGAAATTTGCGAGGTGGGATCCAGAGCATCTTCTGGGTGCGCGCCTTGCGAATTCGCTCGTCGACGAGCGATTCTGCGGGGACGCCCGAGCGCGACCCGGCAGATGTTCTGGGCGCTGCCTCGCAAATCATCATAGTCGCGAAGTGTCGATAAAACTGCTTGGAAAGCAGCCTGGACGCGATCACGATGGCCCCTTCATCGAGGTCGAGAGCGAGGTCGAGTGAGCGTCGAAGCGGCAACCTTGCAGCGTCTGCGCGGGTTCGTCGAGGCATGGGGGGACCGGCCCGGCGGTGAGCGCGGTGGTTTTCAGCACTTCCTGGTCGAGCTGTGTCAGGCGCTCGGCACGGCGAGCCCGAACGGGGTCGACTTCGTGTTCGAGTATGGGCTCGAGCAATTCGGCGATCGCGGGCGGGTCGACGCCTACAAGCAGGGCCACTTCATGATCGAGGCCAAGCGGGCGCGAGCCAGCTCGCGCGAGCGCGGCAGCTCGCCGGTCCGCGGCGACGCCCTGGCCTACACCGAGTTCATTCGGGCGGCCTACGTCAACCAGCTCTTTCGCTATCGCCGGGCGCTCCGCGATCCGCCGCCGCTGCTGATCGTGGTCGACCTCGGCTACAAGCTGTGGATCTGGCCGGCCTTCGCCGACGAGGTGCCGGACTTCTGGTCGCCCGAGCGGATCGTCATTCCCTTCGCGGACCTGGCCGAGCCGCGCAACGCCGAGATCCTGCTGGCCTGCTTCGAGCGGCCCGAGCTGCTCGATCGCGGGCGCCGTCGCCAGGCGGTGAGCGAGGCGATCGCGGCCCGCCTCGCCGCGCTCGCGCGCGAGCTCGAGACCCGCCACGAGGCCAGCGCGGTCGCGAACTTCGTGATGCGCGTGCTCTTTTGCTTGTTCGCCGACGCGGCCGGGCTGCTGCCCTCGGGCCTGATGCGCGAGCTGTGCTCGCGCGCGGCCGAGGACCCGAGCGAGGCGAGCCACGACTTCGCCGAGCTCTTCGTGGCCATGCGCGAGGGCGGACGCCTGCGCGGGCGCACGCTCTCGCGCTTTGGCGAGGCGGTGCTCGGCGGGGCCGAGGCGCTGCCGCTCGCGGCCAGCGAGCTGCGCATGCTCGCCGATCTGTGCGAGCTCGACTGGCAGCACCTCGATCCGGCGATCTTCGGCACGTTGCTCGAGCAGGCGCTCGACGAGCGCGAGCGCTGGAGCCTGGGCGCTCACTACACGCCGCGGGCCTACGTCGAACGCCTGGTCGCGGCCACGCTCGAGCCGCTCGACGAGCGCTGGCGAGCGGTCCAGGCTCACTTCGGTCTGCGCTGCGCGGCGCTGGGCGAGGCGCCGACGCGGCAGCGCTTGCTCGGCTTGGTCGAGGCCACGCTGGTGCCTTTTCACGAGCAGCTCGTTCAGCTGCGGGTGCT
>JAMHUH010000925.1:0-5661 GCA_035904925.1 Nannocystaceae bacterium | reverse complement strand
GCAGCCCTCGCCGAGCGCTGAGCACCATCTGCTGGACCGTGATGCCCATGCGGATCCCGTGGTCGTTCAAGATCGCCATGCACGACGCGACGTCGCCGGGTCGCTCGTCGCGGGCTCGTCCGCCGCAGACCTCGAAGCGGCCGCCCGCCGTGCGAGCGAGCTCGCCTCCTCCGTCGCTACCGTCGGCGAGCGAGCGGTAGTCGTTGGTCGCGACGATCACCCCTCGCTCGGGCCCGCGCAGGGCCGCTCGGGTCGGCGTGCGCTCGATGACACACATCTGCTGATTGTCGATCCCAGTCAGCAACAACAGGCAGTCGGCCGGCAGCGTCGCGCCACTCAGGGTCGCCACGGCCTCGTCGTAGTCGCGGGCCTCGAGCAAGACCTCACGCAATTGCAGGCTGATCGGCGCGCTGATCTGAGCCGGCTCGCTGCTGAGCACCGCGTTCAGGGTCAACGTGAAGCGGCCGCGTGCGATCCCCGAGAAGCTGCCGATGAAGCCCGGCCACGACACGACCTCGACCGGCGTGCGACCCCCGATCCATTGAAACACGCACGAGTGGCGACGCAGCGCCCCCTGCTCCGTCCACCAGTCGAGGTTGCGCGCGTGCAAAGGCCCCTCGGCGCCCTCGAGTGCGAACGCGGTGCAGCCCATCGCGAGCTTGAACGCGTCGTAGTAGACGTTGCCGAGCAGGACCGCGAGCGGATCGAGCTGCGCGTAGCTGGCGATCGCCTCGATCTCTTCGATGTATTCGTCGCGCAGCGCCGCGTCTCGAAACGCCTCGAGCAACGCGCGGTGCGGGCCGAGCCCGCCGAGGTCGCGGACGTATTGATGCGTGAGTTCTTGAATCGGCCCCCGCAATCGAGCGATCGCGGCCCAGCGCTCGCCCGCTGGTTTGCGCATGTCGATCGCGTGGATCGGGAGGCTGGCCATTGTGGGAGCGTATGCGTGCTCGTCGAGGATCGCCAGCGAGGCTGTTACACTCGCGCTTCGATGTCGACGACCTGCGTGGACTCGCTCGCCCTCGCGCTCGTGCTCGCTCTGCCCGCCTGCAAGGCCGAAGCGCCGGCCGCAGCCGAGGCCGAGGGCGCTGGTCGAGCGCAGGCTGTCGCCGTGCCCGCGCCGATCCCCGTGGAGCAACCTGCCCTTCCACCTCGACCCGAGACCGCGCCCAAGCTCGAAGACGCCGTGGTCCCGCCACCACCCAAGCCGCCCGAGCCCGAGCCGCTGCCGGAATTCGTCGAGCTCGCCCCGATGCCCGACGCGGATCCTCTGCAAGTCCTGCTCGGCGGCGACCAGCCCGAGACCATCGAGGTCCTCGCCACCTTCGAGCATGGCAAGAAGTGGGTCGTGCTCTATCGGGTCGATCATGGCGCTCGCTGGTACGCGAGCCGACCCGACGACGACCCCTTGGTCGAGGCGATCAGCGATGCGCTCGGCGAGTGTGAGAGCGTGGATGGGTACGCCTACAACCCCTGCGTCGAGGCGGCCCCCGCCTTGCCTGGGGTCCCGGCCGAGCTCGTGCTCCACCTCGCCCATGCCGACGCCCATGCGTGGGAGATCGCCGAGGTCGAGTTCGACCGCGCAGGCAAGGCTCGGGTCCTCGCGCGCGTCCAGCTGCTCGACTTCGGGCTCCCGACCGAAGCCGAGGGCGAGGGCGAGGACGGCGTCGCCGAGACCAAGCTCAAGGTCTACGACATGGACGGCGACAAGCGCTCGGAGGTGCTCGTCGTGTTCGCGTTCGATCTGCCCAGTGACGTGCTCGAGCATACCAGCGCGGCGCTCGGCTTCGTGCTCGATCGCGCCGACTATCACGTCCAGTTCGCAACGACTCGGTCGTACGTGCACGAAATGTCCGATGTGTCGAGCCATTCGAAGACGATCCAGACGACCTGGCTGACCCGCGACGACAACGGCGACGGCTACAACGACCTCGTCGTCAGCGAACGCAGCCGGGTGCACGATGAGCCTGGCGACTACGACGACGAGCCGGCGAGCGACACTCGAGCGAAGCGCTCGAGCACATGTCTTTACGAACTCGCCGGCGACCGCTGGGTCTGTCCGGAGTGGCTCGGCACCGAAGTGCTCGACGGCAGCAAGCGGGTCGAGCTCACCCGGGTGCCTGTCCCGGTCGAGCCGGCTGAGCGGGTCCCCCATTAGATTTCGTGCAAGGCCGCGACGCCGCGGCCGACAACCCGGACGCATGACTGCGCCGCGATCCGTCGTCCCTGGTCGGCTCTGCTTCGTCACCGCGCGAGCGGTGTGCCGGATGTTCAGGTTCGTGCCCGTCGCCGAGGTCGTGCGGGTGTTCGAATATCTCTTTGCCGTCGCCGCCGCGCGCTATCGGATGGACGTGCACGAGGTGCTCTGCATGTCGAATCACTTTCATGCGTTGATGACCGACGTCGACGGGGTGCTGCCCGAATTCATGGGGTATTTCGACTCCTTGCTTGCGCGATCGTTGAACGCGATGCGCGGGACCAGCGGGTCGGTGTTCGAGAAGAAGTACAGCCTCGTCGAGGTCACCGATGATGAGAAGGCCATCGAGCACGCGATGTATACGCTGGCGAATCCCTGCTCGGCGAACTTGGTGAAGAGGTCGAAGCAGTGGCCCGGGTTCTCGACCTTGCGGATGAAGTATGGGGATACGCGGGCGATCGAGCGGCCGAGGATCGGGCTGTGGAAGCGGGAGGCGCCGGTCGAGAATCGACGGAGGAAGAAGCGGCGCGATCCGAAGCGAGCGTGGCGGCGGGGGAAGCCGAGCGTGTTGCCGGAGGTGATCGAGTTCAAGCTCGTGCGGCCGCCGGTTTGTAGGAAGCTGAGCGATCGGGAATTGCGGGCGGAGATCCTTGCGCGGCTCGATGCGCGCGAGCTGGAATTGATCGTGGATCGTCGGGAGCGCGGGACCGAGGTGTTGGGGGTCGCGCGGGTGCTGGCGCAGCCTTGGTATGGATTTCCCGGTCGGCCGGAGGATCTGTTTGGGACGAGCCCAGGCGTGTCCGGCAAGAGCAAGTGGGCGCGGATCGAGGCGCTCCAGCGCCGGGCGGAGTTCGTGTTGGCGTATGGTGTGGCGCGGGCGAGGTTTCTCGCCGGGGACCGGGATGTCGTGTGGCCCTTCGGGACGTGGCTGATGCGCGTGAGGCTCGGATTGCCTTGCGAGCACACGCCTCCCTGAGGAATTGCAGGGTTAGTGTTGGGCGGGCATGGCGACCCGCCTGCTCGTGTTGGTTGGGCTGGAAAATTGGGTGATCTTCGGCACGAATTGGCCCGTGGACGGGACGCTTTCGTGGTCGATCACGCGGGGTTGAGAGGCCGTTTCTCGAGCGCGGAGACCCCGATCACCCGGCGTCGCTCCCGCTATGCGAAGGACCTCGGGGACGGGATCACAAGGACTTGCGACCCACCGGATCACACAGACTCACTTGTCGAGCCGCGAGATCTCCATCGTCATCTTGATATTCGTCTTAACCGTCTGCTTCTGATCCCCCGTCCCAGCCTCGACCGTCAAGCTCGTATCCATCGTCGAAGACCCCGAGAGCGGGATCATGTGATCGAGCTGAAGCACGACCTTCCCGGTCCCCTTCGAGTCGAACTCGAGCAGCTCGACCTCGACGCCGGGCGGCATGTTGGGCGCGTCGAGCTTCTTGCTCTTGGGCGCCTGCGAGATGTCGGTCGAGACGCTCAGCTGATTGCCGTCGATCGCGTCGATCGTGTACTCGGCGGTCTGCTCGATCTTCAGCCCGTTGCTGTCGATGTTGCTGACCTCCTTCCACTTGGCCCCGACGCCGACCGCCTCTTGCGGCAGCCGCAGCATCGCCTGCTCGAGCGAGCGGTTGACGTTCTGGAGGTTGGCGGCGAGCTGCGGATCCATGCCCGGCGGGACCGTCCAGTCGCCCTCGATGATCACCCCGCGGGTGTCGTAGATCATCCGCTGCTCGAAGCCCTTCATTTGGTCGAAAGCCGTGCCCATCGCGGCGGCCATCATCGCGCCGGTACCGTCGGTGTCCTCGCCCATCTCGTAGCTGTCGAACACGACCGTCTGCTCGATCCGAGCGTCCGAGACGGCGCCGATGGTCGAGGTGTTGAACATCTTGATCGGCGGGGTCTTTTGCGTGGTCGCGGGGATCGGCGCGCCGGGCCCGAGATCGAGCGTGATCTCCATGGTCATGGTCAGGACCATCGTCTCGCTCTGGCCCGCGGGCGGGGCGAAGCGCAGCTCTTGGAAGGGCGCGCTGCCCTTGCCGAGCAGTTCGAAGGTCGCCTTGGACTCGGTGCCCGAGCCGGCCGTGGGCGCGGGCGCGTCGGCGATTGCGACGGGGCCCGGCGGGATCACGGCGTTGGGATCGGCGGTGTTGGGCTCGCCGTTGGGCGCAGTCGGGACCGTCGCGTCGCCTGGCTTGCCCGCCTCGGGCGTCTTGGCCGGCGCGCTCTCGGTCGCGGGCGGAGCCGACTTGGCGTCGGTCTTGGCGGCCGGCGTGGTCTCGGACGTACAGGCCCCGAGCAGGGCGAGGGAGGTGATCAGGGGTACCAGCCGGCGTCGCATCGGCGCGACGCTAGGCCACCGCCCGCCTGGCTGGCAAGGGCCGACTGAAAATGCAAATCAGCGAAATCTCCGATCTACGTCCGGTTCGCGTAGAGCCGCGATGTTGCGGGTTCTTGCGGTCCCTCGCGGCCTAGTGGTACCGGGGCAGCATGAAGCTCAGCCGCTTGCTCCCTGCCTCGACCCTTGGTTTTGTCTCGATCCTCCTGTGCCTGACTGGTTGCCCCAGCGACGACACGGGTGACGAGGTCGGCTCGACCGACGCGACCGACACGACCGACACGACCGACACCAGCACCAGCGCGGACACGACCGACACCAGCGCGGCGCTGTCCTACGCGGCCGACATCCAGCCGATCTGGGACATGAGCTGCGTCGCCGGCTGTCACACGCCGGGCGGCTCGGCGGCGACCGTGCTCGATCTCAGCGGCGACTCCTACGCGAAGGTCGTCGACGTCAACTCGACGCAGGCCATCGGCAAGAAGCTGGTCGCCACCGGCGACTCCGCCAACAGCTACCTGATCGCCAAGATGGAGGGCAACCAGGCCGCCGCGGGCGGAACCGGTGGCAACATGCCTTCGGGCGCGGACATGCTCCCGGCCGCGACTCTCCAGACCATCAAGGACTGGATCGACGCGGGCGCCGCGATGTAGCTCGGCTGCGCGGCATCATGTGTCCCGCGCTACGATCGTATCCATGACTTGTCCGAGTCGACCCGTCCGGGTCGAGAAAATCGCGATGGAAGCGAGCCGCTCGAGCGACGATGCTCGGGCGGCATGCACCCGCACTTGCGAATGATCCCGGTCGGCCTCGTGGTCGCGCTTCAGCTCTCGCTCGGCTCGGGCTGTGGCGAGGGTGTCAACGGTGACGAGGTCGGCTCGACCGACGAGACCGACACGACGGACACGACCGACACCGAGACCGACACGAGCAGCTCGGACACGACGGACACCACGAGCAGCACGACGGACACGACGGACACGACGGACACGACCGACACGACCGACACGACGGACACGACCGACACGACGGACACGACCGACACGACGGACACGACCGACACGACCGTGCCGGTGGACTACGCCTGCGGGGATCTGCGCTGCGTGACCGGCGCGCAGTACTG
>JAMHUH010000924.1:0-10195 GCA_035904925.1 Nannocystaceae bacterium | reverse complement strand
CGAAACTCGCTCGCGCCCCATCGCTCGGCTCGCCTCGCTCGTGCATCGGCAAGCAACGCGAAACCTGCGCAAGCGCCCAAGATGACCGAGAATCCCCCCAATTGCTCGATCCTCGACACCTCGGGGCGCCAGTCCGAGTCGGGAATTCGTCGTCACGCCCTCGTCATCGAGGCGGCGGGTCCGAGCCTCGTTCGCTCGGCGTGACGTCCTCGTCCTCGTCGCAGAAGCGCTGGGCAATGGTCGACCGAGATAGCCGGCCTCGACGACTCCGCCCTGCCACGCGATCTCGACCGGCTCGCGGCCACTCATCCGCGACCAGACTCGAAGCTGCGCACGCACTGCTCTTGCTCGGCGGTCTCGACCGCGCGCGGGCCTCGGGCCGCGCGGACCCGCTCGAGCGCCGCGTCGGCCCCGAGCCCCCGGCCGCGCAGCCAGCTCGCCGCGACCATGCCCGAGCGCCCGAGCCCGCCGACGCAGTGGATCAACACGCTCTGGCCAGCGCCGACTCGCGCGTCGATCCACGCCGCGGCCTCGCGCAGCGTGTCCGCGCTCGCGCCCTTTTGATCGAGCAGCGGCAGGTGGAGTAGGTCGAAGCCGCGCGCGCGAGCGGACGCGGGCAGCTGCGCGACTCCGTAGCGCTCGAGCTCGGCCTGCGGGACCAGACAGAGCAGCGCGTCGACGCCGTCCTCGCGCAGCGCGTCGAGATCCTCGTCGAGGTGGCGACGCCAATCTCGGCGTCCGGGCAGCACGGTCAGCCCGACCCGGCCCGCGCCCACGTCGACGCCAGCGCCAACCAGATCGAGGAAGTCGACCCGCAGCCGAGTCGACGCCGTCAGCGTGGCGCTGACCTCGTCGACGCAGCGGGCGGCGGTGTAGAGCGCCCACTTGCGCTGCAACGAGCTCGGCTCGTCGAAGGACAAGGTGTGGCCGGCGTAGCGGAGCATCGCCACGTAGAGCTGCAGCGGCGCGCGATCGGACTGCACGAGGCGTGGGTAGTAGGCCCGGAGCATCCGCAGGGTCGCCCACGCCCGCTGCAAGTGCGGTAGCTCGGAGGGGCAGCGCTCGGGCAGCTCGGCCCAGAGATCCTCGACCTGCATCAGCGCGTCGCTCAGCTTGAAGGCCTCGCGCAGCTCGTCGTCGTCGGCCAGCGGCGTGAAAATGTAGAGCAGATCGTTCTCGAGCTTGACCAGGTCCATCAACACGTGAGCCCGGCGAGTGTGGAAGAAGTCGATCAACCAGACATTGTCGTGACCGTCGAGCACGATGTTCTGCCCGTTGAGGTCGCCGTGCACATAGGCCTGGTAGAAGTGATCGGGCGCCCGCGCCGGCAGCTCGGCCAAGGTCCGCTGGTAGAAGCGCGCAGGGTTGCCGACCTCGACCCCCGCGACGATCTCGATCCGATCGCCCGCCCCGACTCCGACCAGGCTCTCGACCGCACGCTGGACGCCGCTGGCACGCTCGGGCGAGAAAAAATAGTGCTCGAGCAGATCGCCGGACTCGAGGCTCGCGGCCCGGTACAGGCGCATGAGCTGCTCGCCGAACACGGTGTCGAGGATCCGGCGCACCGACTCGAGCTCGAGCCCGCGTTGATACGCGCTCTGGAAGCTCCGACTGAAGCTGCCGCCCATCGAGGCGTAGCGATACTTGATCGCGCCACGCTCTTCGAAGTCGGCGTAGTCGCTGATCTGCGGGGCGTTGTTGCCCATCACGTTCTGGATCCGCTCGAAGCTGGTCCGCTCGCGCGCCATCGTGGCCCGCGGCCCGATCTTGATCACGTGGGGGACCTGCTCGTGACCATTCAGGTCGACGCTGGTCGTGCCGGCGACGAGGTTGCCCGAGAAGCCGCCGCCGAGCAGCTCGACCTCGACCCGCCGGCAGTCGCGAAACAAGTAGCGGATCAGCGTCACGCTGCTCGGGTCGAGCGTGGCCTCGCCCGCGTCGATCTCCGGCGAGGTCGCGTGCAGACCCAGCAGCGGGGCGTTGGTGGCTCGGCCGCCCAGCCAATCGATGAACTCGCCGACCGAGTCGATCACCCGAACGCCGACGATCCGCTCGAGCTGGGTGAGCGCCGCGAAGTGGTGCGGGCGCGACGACGAGGCGGTCAAGGCCGAGCACACGGCCAGCTCGAATTGGGCGAAGCGGGTGCGCAGCTCGTAGGCCAAGAAGAGCACCTTGGCCTCGGTCCACACCCCGATCAGCCCGACCCGGCAGGGGCTCGATCGGTAGGGCTCGAGCAGCTCGGCCAGGCGCGTGCCCTCGAAGTCGTTGAGCGTGACCGAGTCGATCGACGCGACGTCCTTGCCGTGGCCCGCGGGCTCACCGAAGGCGAAGCGCGCCCCCTCGCTGCCGCGCACGCAGTGCTCGCCAAACTGGGCGAGGTGAGCACGTTGCTCGGGCTGCGTGGGGTCGTGCCAGTCGCGGACGTGGATGATCCGAACCAGCTCGTCGGCCTGGGCGTAGGCCCACTGCATGATCCGCTCGACTGGACCTTCGGCCGGGTTCTCGCCGAGCAGGCGCAGCGCCTCGGCGTGGCCGACGTGGAGCAGGTTGGGGATCGGGTCGAAGCGCCCGAGCGGCTTGACGAAGTCGTTCTGCAAGCACTGCGTGATCAGCAAGCTGGTCGGCATCTTCGATCCTTCGGCTGGAGTCCACGGACTCCTGGGCTCAGCGCCCGCGCCAACGATCGAGAGTTTCGAGCTGCGTCGTCAACCCGAGCGCTTCGAAACTCGCTCGGGCCAGGTCGCTCAGCTCGGCCACGCGCGCGGGATCTCGGTCTGCCGCGGCGAGGGCGCGAGCGAGCGCGAAGCGGGTCTCGGCCAGCTCCGTGATCTCGGTGATCCCGACCAGCGCGGCCTCGAGATCCTCGATCGCGGGCTCGACCTCGCCCAGGGCCAAGCGAGCCTCGCCGCGGCCCGCCAGCGCCGACGCGAGCGCGCTCGAGTCGGGCAGCGTCGCGGACAAGAGCGCGAGCGCGAGCTCGGCCTCGGCCTCGGCCTCCTGCGGCCGACCGAGGGCCATCAGCGTGTCGCCGCGGTTGAGATGCAAGAGCCCGACCTGCACGTCGCGCTCGCCGAAGAGCGCCAGATAGCCCGGCAAGACCCGATCGTAGTCGGCCAGCGATCCGGCGAAGTCACCCTCGTAGTAGCGGACGATCCCGCGCAGCTCGAGCATCCGCAGCGTGGTCTCGTGGCCCGGCCCGAGCTCGCGCTCGTAGACCTCGACCGCCGCGCGGGCCAACGCTCCAGCCTCGCCGAGCTCGCCAGTGTAGACCGCCAGCGTCACCCGAGCCTGATGATCGTCGGCCAGCGCCAGCGAGCCAGGGTTCGCCCGATGCACCGCTTCGGCCTGGTCGAGCAGCCTGCGGGCCTTGTCGAACTCACCCCGCTCCATCGCGATGATCGCGAGGTCGTGGTCGAGCGCCGCGACCCGAGGATGCGCTTCGCCCCAACGTTCGACGAAGAGCACACGCGCGCGGCCGCCCTCGAGCTCGGCCGCTTCGAGGTCGCCCGCGTCGGCCTCGAGGTTGGCCAGCGTCTGACGGGCGTTGGCCTCGAGCTCGGGCGCGCCTCGAGCTTGGCTCTCGACGACCAGCGAGCGCGCGAGCGCGAGCGCCTCGGCATGTCGCCCCTGCTGACCGAGCAGCTGGGCGCGCGTGCGTTGGAGGCGAAGCGCACGGTCGCTGGTGGTCTCATCGCGCGCCGCGAGGATCAGCTCGGCGTCGTCGAGCAGCCACGTGGCCGCGAGCGTCGGCATGCTGCGCGAGGTTGCGACGGCGAGCCCGACTCGAAGGTCGACCTCGAGCGCGTCGAGACCAAAGAGCCGAGCCTCGCCGGCCAGCGCACGCCAGCGCTGCGCGACCTCGGGCTCGAAGCCTCGCTTCCAGTCGAGCTCGAGCGCCAGCGCAGCGATCCGCAGCTCGGTCGCGGGGTGGCCCAGGCCCTCGGCTTCGCGGGTGATCGCGACCAGCAGCGCGCTCGCGGGCTCGAGCTTGCCGGTCACGAGCAGCGCCTGGAGCTCACCGATCTTCGGCTCGAGCGACGCCACCCGCTGCGCGAGCGCGGGCTCGAGCGTCGGGCCAAGGTCGGGGTCCTCGCAGTGCGAGGGATCGGGCAGCTGATCGAGCAGCTCGCTCGCATGCTCGAGGACCGCTTGGTCGGCCGCGCCGAACACCTCGAGCAGACCCGCGACCTGCCGGGCCTGACCGAGCATGCAAGCCTGCTGGCGATCCAGGGCCGCGCGCGACTGGACGTTGTGGACCAAGGTGGCTTCGCAAGCTCGGCGCTCGGTCGCGACCCAGTCCTCGGCCCACGCGTCGAGCCTGCGCTCGACCATCGCGAAGCTGCTCGCGGCGTAGGGCAGCTCGGTCGCGAGCATCGACGCCTCGATCGCGTGCCGGCGTTCGACGTCCCAAGTGCCCGCGAGCGCGTCGAGATCGATGTCGGCGCAGCTCGGCTCGGACTCGGCCTTCGACCAAGGCCCGCCGAAGGCGACCAACGACGAGGCCAGGACACCCGCGACGAGGGCCCCGCCGCCGCCGGCCGCGAGCAAGGCCCAGCGCGGGCGACCGCGACCCGCCTCGAGCTCGGCCAGCAGCGCCGTCATCGAAGGCCAGCGCAAGCCAGGGTCGGCCGAGAGCCCGCGCAGCACCGCCTCGCGGACCCGCCGAGACACCGCCGAGTCGCTCGGGATGGCTCGAAGCTCGCCGCTGCGCGTGGCCTCGATCAGCGCGATCAAGCTCTCGCCCGCGAAGGGCCGCCGACCGAAGAGCGCCTCGAAGGCGGTGACGCAGAAGCTGAACTGATCGGAGCGCGCGTCGGCCGGCTCGCCGACGTGCTGCTCGGGCGCCATGTAGACGGGCGTCCCGAGCACCGAGCCCGCGCGGGTCAGCAGCAGCCCCAAGGGGTTGGCCTCGCTCGTCTCGCCGGACTCTCGCGTGCTCGGCGTGATCGGATCGAGCGCCTCGCTCGCCCGAACCAACCCGAAGTCGAGCACCCGCACGCGCCCGGTCTCGCCGACCATCACGTTGTCGGGCTTGAAGTCGCGATGGACCAACGCGCCCGCGTGGGCGGCCTCGAGCCCGCGACCGGCCTGGATCAGCACCTCGAGGATCTCGAGCCAGGGCCGCGGTCGCTCGAGCCAGCGGCGCAGCGTCTGGCCCGGCACGAACTCCATCGCGACATAGACCTCGCCCTTCCACTCGCCGACCTCGTGGACCTGAACCACGTTGGGGTGCGAGAGCCGGGCCAGCGCCTGAGCCTCGCGCAAGAGCCGGGCGCGGCTGCGATCGTCGCCGCGATGATGACCGCGCAGCAGCTTGATCGCGACCTTGCGATCGAGCTGCTCGTCGTAGGCCGCGAACACGACCCCCATCCCACCCTCGCCGATCCGACGCAGGACATCGAAGCGACCGATCTTCGCGATCCCCGACCCCTCCCGCTCCTGCGCGGTCTGGCCTGCGACCTTGGGGAAGAGCCGGGCCTTGATCGCGTCGCGCACGACCCGTTGCTCGCTCTCGCCGATCCCCAGCAGCGAGTCCGGCGTAGGCGAGAGCCACGGCCCGGCGTGGCTCGGTCGCGTCCCCGAGCGCCCGGTCGGATGCGTGGCGACGCCGCGTGGGTCCTGCGGGTCGTCGTGGATGGAGGTCGGCATGGAGGTCGGCTTGGAGGTAACCGCTCCGCCGTGATCGAGTAAGAATGCCGACTACGACGAAGGCTCACGGGCTCGAGGCGGCCCATATTGGAGCCTCTTGGGTGACGAGCTTGCCCGATCCGAGCCTTGGCGGGCATCTCGTGGGCGACGCGACCTCAGCGCGCGCCACGGCCGGGCGCTCATTGCGGGCAGTCGAAGGTCACGCGATAGCGCGTGCCTGCCGGGCACGACCAATTGCCGATCCCGTCGTCGTAAGCGTAGGCGTAGACCTGCGGGCACTGCTGATGCACGAGCTCGACGTACTGGGTGTCGACGACCGGCCCCGTGCGACAGTCGTCGACACCGATCGGCGGCGTCGGGCAGCAGTAGTACTCGGCCTCGCCCGCGTCCGGAGCGAAGGTCGGCGTGTTGCCCCAATTCGAATAGGTCAGCTTGCCGCAGGGCGAGTAGCAGCCCGCGACCGCGTCAGTCGAGGGATCGCGGGCGACCAGATCGACGCTGTCGAGCGGCGGGAATTGGCCATTCGTCGAGAGGTCTTCCTGGCTCGGGCAGGCGGACACCTGCAAGCCCGAACAGTCGATCACGCCGCCCTCGGGCCCGTCCGGACACGCGTCGAGCAGCTCGACCGTGTAGGCGACCGTGAAGCCGTCGACCATGCTGGTGTCCCAACCATCGCTGGCCGGCAGCTTCACGCCCGGCGCCGAGGGGTTGTCCTGACAGTCGCCCGGAGCGACGCTCGGCAAGCAGCCGAAGGTGCCCTCGAACTTCGAGTCGATCGCCGGCGCGCAGCCTTCGGGCGGACAGCTGAAGCCCTCGCTCGCCGGGCCGCCGCTCTGGCCCACGGCGCAGTCGTTGCCGGTCTCGTCGCAGCCAAAGCCGGGCCAAAAGCGAGTCGCCGCGAGGCCGATGTCGGGGATCGGAAAGTCGGCGAAGTCGCCCTGCGCAGCGAGCAAGATCTGGTTGGGTGCGTCGAGGCTGCCGCCGCCCGAGCCGACCTGCGAGAGCACCCACATCGGCTGATCGCAGCCGTTGATGATCCGAAGTCGCTCGGTCTGTTCGGGCAGCTCGCCGGTGTCGGACTCGCTGCTCGCGGACTCGCTGCTCGCGGACTCGCTGCTCGCAGACTCGCTGCTCGCGGACTCGCCGACTTCGTCGTCCGACGATTCGGCGTGCCGGCAAGCGAGGGACCCGAGCATGAGCACGACGAGCTGAACGCGACGCATGCCGCATGCTTTCCCGACTCGACAAAGGGCGCAACCAACCCGCGAGCCGGGTCGGTCGCACACCCAACGAGATCGCGGCGACCGGTCGAGGTGGCTAATCGGCAAGACGGCCGTCGAAGAGCAGCGCATCCGACTTCGCCTGCTCCGCGAGAAAGTCGAGGACGGCGCGCACCCTCGGGGCCATCCGCAAGTCCCGATGCACGGTCATCCACAGCGTGTCGACGGGCGAGCGCGGCAGGGGAATGCGGCACAACTCGGCGTCCGCGTCACCCAAGTAGCACGGCAGGATCGCGAGTCCCGCTCCAGCTCGGGCCGCCTGCAAGAGCGCCGAAGAGACCGGGCTCATGAAGGTCGGCATCAGCCCCGGAGCCAGCTGCTCCAGCCAGCGCTGCTCGGTCTCGTTCGAGGTCACCGGGATGCTGAGTATCGGATGGTCCGAGAGGTCGCCCTGCGCTCGCACCGGTCGACGCGAGAGGTATTCGACCGACGCAAACACCCCGTAGCGAACCCGGGCGAGCTTGCGCAGGACCAAGCCCTCGCTCTCGCTTCGAAACGGGCGAATCGCGATCTCCGCTTGCTGGCGACCGAGGTCGAGGACTTCGCCGGCCGGCACGAGCTCGATGACCAAGCCCCGGTGCTGCTGCTGAAATCGAGCGAGCCGCGACGCGAGGTAGTGCACGCCCAAGGTCTCGGGCGAGGTCACGCGCACGGTGCCAGCCAAGCTCTGCTGCTGCGCCATGGCGTCGCGTTGGACCGACAAGACCGCTTGCTCGACGCCGCGCATGCCCGCCACGAGCCGTTGGCCATCGGCGGTGAGCGAGTATCCGGTCGCGGCGCGGGTGAAGAGCTGCACGTCGAGGTCGCGCTCGGCCGCAGCGACGCGCCGACCGACCGTGGTGTGGTCGACCCCCAGCTGCTTGGCGGCGCCGAGCAGCGAGCCGGTCCCGGACACCGCGAGCACGAAGCGAAGGTCGTCCCAATTCATGCTCTGCATTTTCGCACAATCATTGGGCATGATTGCGTGTTTCTGCTCATGATGGGGCCGGCTACACATCCAAGATGCCCACCACCCTCTGCCGACATGCCCTTCATCCCCTTCTGCTCTTGTTGTTCGCCTGCGAGCCCGAGGAAGACCTGGGCGCCTTCGAGGCGCCCGCCGGCTCGGCCCTCGCTACCGCCGTTTACGCGCCAGGCGAGGCCGAAGAAGACGACCCACCGCTCACGCAGCTCACCCTCGAGACGCGGGATGGCAGCAGCGCCATGGGTTGGTCCTTCGCCGAAGGGGCGCTGGTCGAGGCCGAGCGCGCCGATCTGGTCTTGATGAGCTGGGACTGCGGCGCGCGCGGACGATGGGTGCAGCTCCGCAGCGACCACGTCGATCTATGCACCGTCCAGGGCGAGGGCATGGTCTGCACGCGGAACCTCGAGATCGGCGGCTCCGACCCCACGGTCGAGATCGACGACGTGATCGTGATGCGGCTCGAGGACGGCACCGAGTACGAGGTCGTGCTCGTCGACCGCACCGACACGCCCTTCGACTGGTACGAGGCGGACGACCTCGGCTTCGAAGTCACCCTCATGGGCCTCGCCCTCGCTCGAGACTGAGGCCGCCAAGCGCCTGCTCGCGTCGGGGTTTTCGGCGCGGGCGCCAACGCGATAAAACCCCGGCCGTGGACTCCCTGACCCTCGCCCGCCCCGACGACTGGCACCTCCACCTGCGCGACGGCGAGGCTCTGCGCGCCGTCCTGCCCGACACCGCCGCTCGCTTCGCCCGCGCGATCGTGATGCCCAACCTGCGCCCGCCGGTCACGACGCTCGAGCATGCGCTTCGCTACCGGGCCGAGATCCTCGCCGCGCTCCCAGCTGGCGCGAGCTTCGAGCCCTTGATGACGCTCTACCTGACCCCCGCGACGAGCGTCGCCGAGGTCGAGCGCGCCGCCGCGAGCGAGCATGTCCACGCGATCAAGCTCTACCCCGCCGGCGCGACCACCAACTCCGACGCCGGCGTGTCGAGCCTCGATCCCCTCGATCCCGTATTCGCGGCGATGACCGAGCGTCGCCTGCCCCTGCTGATCCACGGCGAGGCCACCGATCCTGCGATCGATGTCTTCGATCGCGAGAAGGCCTTCCTCGACGGCCCGCTCACCCGCCTGCGCGAGCGTCACCCCAACCTGCGGATCGTCGTCGAGCACATCACCACCGCCGACGCCGTCGCCTTCGTGCGCGAGGCCGGGCCCGAGGTCGCCGCGACCATCACCGCCCACCACCTGCTCCACGATCGCAACGCGATGTTTCAAGGTGGGTTGCGGCCGCATTTCTACTGCCTGCCCGTGCTCAAGCGAGCGCGACATCGCGAGGCGCTGATCGAGGCGGCGACGTCCGGTGAGGCGAAGTTCTTCCTCGGCACCGACAGCGCCCCGCACGAGCGCGCGACCAAGCAGAGCGCCTGCGGCTGCGCGGGGATCTACACCGCGCATGCGGGCATCGAGCTCTACGCCGAGGCCTTCGATCAGGCCGGCAAGCTCGATCGGCTCGAGGGCTTCGCGTCGGTGTTCGGGGCCCAGTGGTACGGGCTGCCGGTCAACGACGAGCGGATCACGTTGACACGCGAAGCCTGGCGGGTGCCCGAGACGCTGGCGTTCGGATCCGGCGAGCTCGTGCCGATGCGCGCGGGCGAGACCGTCGCGTGGCGGATGGCCTGAGGCGTACCGGCGCGTGCTCGCCAGAACTCGGAACCTCGCCAAACTACCGCTCGGTCGATAGAATCCCACCATGGAGCCCTTCGCAGCCATCCTCCGCGAAGCTCGTGAGTCCGCCGGCCTGGGTGTCGACGCGCTTGCCCGAGTTCTCGACCTTCCGGCGGACGAGATCGGTGGGTACGAGAACGACCGGCCGGTCCCGCAACAGGTGCTCGAACGCTACGCAACGACGTTCGGAACCCCCTTCGGCGACTTCCTCGAGGGTGCAGCCGCGCGCGCACCGGCGACGCTCTTGTTTCGATCGGCCGCGCAGCACGGCGCCGATCTCGGTGAGTTGCTGCAAGGCTCGGATCTTCGCGTACTCGGCGACTTCCTCGTTTGCGTGTCGGAGGTCGCCGACATCGAAGCTCGCCTCTCGCACGCGCACCAAGGCGCCGACGCCAACCTGCGCGCCCCCGACATCGCAGAGCCCGAGTGGGAGCAGGGTCGCGAACTCGCCCTCGCGCTTCGTCGGGAGCTCGGCCTGCGCAACGATCCGATCGACTCGATGCTCGAACTGCTGCGAGGTCACTTCGATGTGTTGCTCTTCTTCGTCGAGCCGGGCCAACTCGACGCCGCAGTCCA
>JAMHUH010000923.1:0-7736 GCA_035904925.1 Nannocystaceae bacterium | reverse complement strand
GCAAGCTGCCTGGCTGACCTTGGAGCAGGGCCAACGTGAAGCGCTCCGTCGTGCGGTGCTCGACCGGCACGCGGCGATCATTCGGATAGAGCCGAACGAGCACGTGGTTGCCCTGCGCGCCGCGATAGCGGGCGTCGATCCAGTGCGTGCGCGCGGCCCAGCCGGCCAAGTGCCACTCGCGGGCGTCGAGCTCGAGCAGCTGGCTGATCACGACCTCGCGGCCCGCTGGGACGATCCATTGGGACATGGTTCGGATCCGGCGGCGAGGGTCAACCGTGGAGCTCGGCCCGGATCGCGTCGAGCAGCTGCATGCGCTGCTGGGCCTGGACCAAGTAGAGGTGGCCGCCCGGGAACATGCGCAGCCGAAAGTCGCCGCGAGTCAGCTCGGACCAGGCGTGCATGTCGTCTTCGATCCACATCGTGTCGCCGTGCCCACCGAAGGCACGGATCGGACAGGCGAGCATCGGGCCTTCACGGGGCGGGACCGACTCGGTCACGCCCGCGTCGGCTTGCAGCAAGGGCAAGATCCTGCGCATGAACTCGGCGTCGTCGAGCAGCTCGCGGGGTGTCTCGCCGCTCTGGCGCAGGTGAGCGTGGAGTTCGTCGTGGCTCAGCTTCGAGAGCTGGACTCGGCCCGATCGATCGCGGCCAGGCGCCCCGTGGCCCGAGAGCAGCAGCTTGCGCGGCGCCGGGTGGCCGAGTCGGTCGAGCTCGCGGGCGATCTCGTAGGCCAGCCGCGCGCCCATGCTGTGGCCGAAGAACGCGTAGGGGCCAGTGATCGCTGCGGCGATCCGCGGGACCAGGTGCTCGAGCATGGGCTCGAGCGCGGTGATCATCGGCTCGTGACTGCGGCTCTCTCGACCCGGCGGCTGGATGGCCACGACCTCGATCGCGGGGCCGAGCACGTTGGCCCAAAAGCGAAACTGGACCGCGCCGCTGCCCGCGTGGGGCAAGCAGAAGAGCCGCAGCGAGGGCGAGCCGCCGCGGCCCATCGGGATCAACCAGGGATCGTGGGGCGCCGGGGTCACGGGCAGCGACTCTATCACGCACGATCGTCGGGTGGAGCGCCGCGAGCCGCTTCGATGCTGATACGATGGGACGAGCCCGAGGCTCCGAACATGACGAGGATCGCTCGCCCAGCCCTGCTCTTCGCGCTGCTGACCTGCGGCTGCGCGCGCGAGAAGACCTTGTTGTTTCGAGTCGACGTGCCAGCGGCGAGCTCGATCTCGGTCTCGAAGGACCACGCCTGTGTCGTGACGCGCGCGTCCGAGGTCTATTGTTGGGGCGACGCCGATTTTCACCATTTCGACGATTTCCGGGGCATGGCGACGGGCAGGCCCGCTCGAGTCGAGGTCGGCGATGGCGCTCGCTTTGTCCACGTCGCATCCAAGCGTGTCTGCTCGGCGACGAGCGACACGATCACGTGTTGGTGGCGGGAATTCGACAAATCCTATGTTTGGCGGCGCAAGAACCTCGACATTCAGTCGATGACCATGTCGACGTCTGCCTCATGCTGGATCGATACACTCGGGGTCGCGAGCTGCGAAGGGTTCTTCGACTGGCGCGAACCTTGGTCGGCCGACCCCAACTACTACCTGCCGCAAACGCTCGCAGCACCCGGGCCCCTGGTCGGGCTCGGCATCGGCTCGGGCTCGGTGTCTCCGACCAGCGGCTGCATGGTCGGCAGCCAGGGCTGGGTTCGTTGCTGGGGGACCAACGAAGCTGGTCAACTCGGCGAGCGCTCGTTCGCACGCAGCGACGAGCAACACGCGCTCGAGGTGCCCTCGCTCGCGGGCGCGGTCGAAGTCAGCGTCGGTGAGAGCCACGCATGCGCGCGACTCTTGGACGGGATCGTGGTCTGCTGGGGCGCCAACCATGGCGGGCAATCCGATGGGATCGGCGCGGCCCCGACGATCCCCCCGACGCGAGTCGAGGGCGTGAGCGGGGCTCGACAGATTCGCCTGACGAGCTTTCGCAGCTGTGCGGTCGTCGAGGGCGGCCAGGTCGCGTGTTGGGGGACCGATCCGAGTCGGAGGGACATGCCGTGGGGGGTGGCACCCACCTTGGTCCCGGGGCTGGACGATGTCGTCGACCTGGCCCTGAGCAACTGGTTCATGTGCGCTGTCCGAAGCGAGGGCGACGTGGTGTGCAGGGGCAGGGGCAGCGAGTTCCTGCGGCCCGTGCTCGGCGACGTCGAGGCGGTCGATGGCGAGGTCTGGCACGTCGGGCTGCTACCGGCCTTCGCAGGACCTTGGGCGGGCAGCTTAGCGACCACCCTTCAGTAGCGACCGGGTCTTCGGATCATAGATCCTCGAAGTCGTCGGGCGCGGTCGGGCAGGCGGGCCTCGTTGCAGGGGTGGGGTCGAGATCCGAGGGACCCGAGCGCAGCTCGCCGACATGCTGGTCGGCCGCGTGGCGCAGGAATTTCAACCAGTCGAGAGTGTCGAGCCCATCGATTCCGAAGCTGGTCAGCATGGCCGAGAGCAGGCTCCAGACCCGGCGGACTGGGGCTTGATCGGCGAATTCTGGACCGACTCGCAGGCGGGAGATCGTCGCCTGGGGGACATCCGCGGCGTCGTGATAGCGGGGGCTCAACCCCAGCTTGCAAGACGGGAGAAGCTCCACTTTCATCGTCCCGCCGACCGCCGATTCGAGCTGGCCGAGCTTGGAGTCGATGTCGACCACGATCGTCGACCATGGGGTCGAGACATCGGGCGTGATTCGGGCGATCGTGGCGAGCAGCAGCTTCTGATCGGCCGTCGGCGCCTTGCCATGAGCAATCCGGCCGAGGTCCTCGCGGCCCCAGAGCACCCACTGCTCGGCGTACGCGAGCGCTCGACGGACGAGCGACTCGAGGCCCGGGTCGCGCTCGCCCGACCAGGCGTTGCGCCGATCCACGAACTGGGCGTCGTCGTCGATCCAAGTCGGGCGGGCGACTCCCGACGCGAACGCGGCGAAGCGATCGAAGCTCTCTGCGTTTCGCAAGGCATACTCGCGCTCTCCGTCGACCGCGGGTTCGGTCGCCAGCAGGTCGAACACCCTCGAATCGGAATAGAGATCGCTACGGAGCCCCTCGACGTGGGCAAACTCGTGGATGAGCGACAACCCGCGCTGCTTGGGATCCAGTTCGAAGAACGAGTCGCAGAACACGATGCGCTTGTCGCCTGGGGAAGTATAGGCCAGCGAGCTCTGGCATTCGGCCTCGTCTTCGGGCGCGACTCGCAGATCGAGCGACTCTTGGCTGTCGATGTCCGCGAGGCGTGCCTTCAACTTGTGGAAGGTCTGAAGGACTTCGTCGATCCTGGCTGGCTCGGGCTCGCCGAAGACCGCTCGAAAGTTGCGCTGGTCCGAGCTGCGACCGCCTTGGGTGAGCCTCCCGAGCGAGCGGATCGCTCGGTCGACTTGGCGTTCGGCGATGCGGCCTGCCCTCGCCAATTGTCGCTCGGTCTTGCCGCTCGGGTGTGGATACGAGGATTCGGGGTCCTCGTCGCTCGGCGCCGCGCTGTACCGAGGGGTCTGATCCGTGTCGGCTCTCGAAGCCGAAGGTCGTCGGCTCTTCTTGGTCTTGGGTGACTCGTGGATCAACGGAGCGAGCGCCATGACTCGACGCTACGCAACACGAGCAGCTTCGACAAGCCAACTCGGGGTCTGGTCGCGGGCCCACCCGCGAGCTCAACCCCCGAGCTCAGCCGAGCGCCGCTTTGATCGCCTCGTCGAGCGCCTGGTAGTTCTCGGGCGCGACGGCGGTGTACTTCACCTCGTTCTTGCCGTCGGCGAACATGATCGTCCGGCTCTGCTTGATCTGGTAGTGGTCCTCGAACACGCCGTTGACCGCGTCGCCCTCGGCGGCCGGGACGACGATCGGCATGTTGATGCCGAGCTCTTCCTTCAACGCCTTGGCCCGGGCCTGCAGGTCGTCCTTGCTGGCGAGCGGGGTGACCAGCGCGCCGTCCTTGGACTCGGCGATGACGGCGAAGGCCTTGACCTTGTCGTCGCCGTACTTGGCCACGATCGCGTCGAGGTCCTGGAGATCCTTCTTGAACTGCTCGTCGTCGATGGTGCCGACGGCCATGATCTTGGGGCTGCCGCCGAACTTGCAGACCTGGCAGTACTTGTCGCCCGAGTCGCAGTTGACGATGTCGAAGGCGGCGAAGCGCATGCCGAGATCGAGGCCGCTGGCGGCGACGCGGGCGACTGGCTTGGCCGGCTCGACCTCGGGCGAGGCGACCTCGGGCTTGCTCGGCTCCGGCGCGGGCTTGTTGCTGGCTTGCGAGTCTTTCTTCTCGGATTCGGCCGCCTTGTCGCAAGCAGGCATTCCGAGCAGCAAGGTGGTGAGCAGCAAGGTCGTGTGGCGGTTCATCGGTGGTTCCTCGGCGATCGGGTCGAGCGGAGCGATCGGGTTGAGCGGAAGCGATCGGGTTGAGCGGAGCGGCAGACGCGGATACGGGGCTCGCGGCGAGCTGTTTCAGAGGATATGCCGGGCCAAAGGCGATATCATCCCGGCCGATGTCGACCTCTCGACGCAGCTTCCTGCGGGTCGGTGGCGCCGGATTGGGCGTGGCCGGGCTGGGCTGGCCCAGCTTCGCGCGCGCCGGCCAGCCGCAAAGGACCCCCGCGCCGGTCAAGCCGCCGAGCTCCGGCGATCTCGGCGCCCTGGCCCAAAGTCCACTCCTCGACGACGCGCGGCTGGCCGAGCGCGCGGTCGCGGCCGCTCGCAAGGCCGGCGCCAGCTATGCCGACGCGCGCTTGGTCGCGTGGCGGCGCGAGCATGTCTCGGTCCGCGACGGCCACATCGAGGGTGTGCGTCGCAGCAGCGAGTACGGCCTCGGGCTGCGGGTGATCGCCGATGGTGCGTGGGGCTTCGCGGGCACCTGGCGACTCGACGACAAGTCGATCGACGCGCTGGCCAAGCAAGCGGTCGCGGCGGCCAAGACCATGGCCAAGCTGATGATCACGCCGGTCGAGCTCGCCCCGCTCGCGGCGATCACCGGGCAATGGATCGCCCCGCACGAGCTCGATCCCTTCACGGTCTCGGCCAAGGACAAGGCCGAGCTGCTGATCGCGGCCAGCCAGGCTTGCATGGGCGTGGCCGGGGTCGCGCACGTCGCCGCGTCGGTCGAGATCCAGCGCGAAGAAAAGCTCTTCGTCAGCAGCGAGGGCGCGCGGATCCATCAGGTCCTGTTTCGCGTGATGCCGCAGCTGGGCGCGACCGCGATCGATCGCAAGCAGGGCCGCTTCGCCACGCGCCAGCACGAGGTCGCGCCGATGCTGGCCGGCTGGGAGTACGTCCGCGACGCCAAGCTGGTCGAGGACGCCGCGCAGATCGGTGAAGACGCGGTCCGCAAGCTCCACGCCGCGCCGGTCGAGCCGGGCGAGAAGACCGTCATCCTCGCGCCGAGCAACCTGTGGCTGACGATCCACGAGAGCATCGGGCATCCGACCGAGCTCGACCGCGCGCTCGGGCTCGAGGCCAACTATGCGGGGACCAGCTTCATGGATCCGCGCAAGACCGGCGAGCTCGAGATCGCCAGCGAGATCGTCGACTTCGTCGCCGATCGCACGCAGCCCGGTGGGCTCGCGACCTGTGCTTGGGACGACGACGGGGTCTCGACCCAGCGCTGGCCGCTGGTCCGCAAGGGCGTGCTGGTCGACTGGCAGACGACCCGCGATCAAGCCGGCTGGATCCGCGACAAGACCAAGGACGAGCACGGCCACGCGTGCAGCTACGCCGACTCCTACGCGAGCGTGCCCTTCCAGCGGATGCCCAACGTCTCGCTCCAACCGGGCAAGGAGGGGCTGACGACCGAAGACCTGATCAACGCGACCGACGACGGCATCTTGATCACCGGGCGCGGGAGCTGGTCGATCGATCATCAGCGCTACAACTTCCAATTCGGCGGGCAGTTCTTCTGGGAGATCAAGCAAGGCCGCTTGACCCGACCGCTGCGCGACGTCGCGTATCAGGCCAACTCGGTCGAGTTCTGGCGCTCGTGCGACATGATCGGCGGCGAGGGGACCTATCGACTGGGCGGCAGCTTCGGCGACGGCAAGGGCGAGCCCAGCCAAGCCAACGCGGTCAGCCACGGCTGCCCGCCCGCCCGCTTTCGCGTGAACGTGGTCAACACTGGAGCCGACCGCTGATGGCGACGCTCAGCGAGAAACAAGCCAAGGACATCACCAAGATCGCGCTCGGCTCGGCGATGGCGCCCGAGCTGGTCGTGACCATCCGCGAGCGTCGGACCGGCAACAGCCGGTTCGCGCAGGGCCAGCCGACGACCGAGGGCGACGTCGAGACGCTCGAGATCGCCGTGACCGCCAGCGTCCAAGGCCGCTCGGCGACGGCGGTCGGCAACCGCAGCGACAAGCGATCGATCCAGGCGCTGGTCGCCGAGGCCGAGGAGCTCGCGGTGCTCAGCCCGGTCGATCCCGAGCACATGCCGCCGCTCCCGGCCGCGCGCACGCTCGACATCGCGGGTCACGATCCGGCCACGGCCAAGCTCGGCGCGAGCGAGCGGGTCAAGGTGGTTGGCGAGGCGCTCGCCCACGCGCGCGAGCAGGACGTCGAGATGGCCGGCTACCTCGAGCACCACGAGGACAGCTTCGCGGTGGCCAACAGCGCGGGGCTCTTCGCCTGGTGGCCGAGCACCGAGGCCTCGCTCTCGCTGACCTGTCGGACGCGCGAAGGCAGCGGCAGTGGCTGGGCCGCTCAGGTCGGGCACAAAGCCAAGCAGATCGACGCCGATGCGCTCGCACGCATGGCCGCCGAGAAGGCCGACATGTCGCGCGAGCCCGAGGCGATCGAGCCCGGCAAGCGGCTGGTGATCCTCGAGGCCCAGGCGGTCGGCGACTTGCTCGGCTTCTTGCTCGGCGCGCTCGATGCCCGGGCCGCCGACGAGGGCCGCAGCGCGTTCTCGCACCCCGACGGTGGCAACCGGCTCGGCGAGCAGCTCTTCGATCCCCGGGTCACGATCCGTTCGAACCCGCTCGACGCCGATCACCCTGCCCAGCCCTTCAGCGGCGAGGGCGAGCCGCAGCGCGTGCTCGATTGGATCGCCAGCGGCGTGCTGCGCAACTTGGTTTGCTCGCGCTACTGGGCCGACCAGACCCAGCAAAAGTCGACGCCGCGACCGGGCGTGGTCCAGATGCTGGGCGAAGAGGTCGAGCTGATCGATCTCGTCCGGGCGGTCGACGAGCCGGCCGTGTTGGTCACGCGCTTTTGGTACAACCGCATGCTCGAGCCGCGCACGATCCTCGCGACCGGGCTGACTCGCGATGGCACCTTCTTGGTCGACAAGGGTCGGATCACCAAGGCGATCAAGAACTTCCGCTACAACGAGAGCCCGCTGACCTTGCTCAAGAACGTGGTCGCGTTCGGACGGCCGCAGCGGGTCGTCAGCGGCGGCACCGTGCTGGTCGTGCCGCCCTTGGTCGTCAAGGACTTCAACTTCGCCAGCGCCTCCGATGCTGTCTGAGCTGCGATCGGCGCAGAGCTGCGCGGTGTTCGACTGCGACGGGGTCTTGCTCGACTCCAACCCGGTCAAGATCGCCGCGTTTCGAGCCGCGCTCGCCGACGAGGAGGGCGAGCGGGTCGAGCAGTTGATCGAGGAGCACCGGCGCAGCGGTGGGGTCTCGCGCTTCGCCAAGTTCGAGCGGTTCTATCGCGAGGTCGTGCCGGTCGCGGAGCCCGAGCGGGCGATCGCGGCGGCGCTGCTTCGCTTCGCGGCCGCGGCCCGCGA
>JAMHUH010000922.1:0-14948 GCA_035904925.1 Nannocystaceae bacterium | reverse complement strand
TCGGGCTCATGAAGAAGGAAGTCGGCGCCGACCTCCCCGAGGCCGAGACCAAGAAGATGCAAGAAGAGTGCATCAAAGACGCCGAGCGAATGCAGAAAAACAAAAAACGCAAGGGCCCCTTCGAGTATCGAAAGGCCGCCTCGTGCATCATGGACGCGACCTCGATGGAAGAGGTCGGCAAGTGCGATTCCAAAGACAAGTCGGACGAATCCAAATAGGGTCACTCGCCGAGCCGTTCGAGCAAGGCCGCGACCCGCTCGAGCGTCTCGCCTTCGCCCTGCGGCGCCGCCTCGACCCGGGCCCGCGCCGACTTGGCCAGCAGCCGTGCCTGAGCGCTCTCGCCCCGATCCGCGGCGAGCGTCGCGAGCCCGAGCTCGGCCTGCGCGGCCATGCCGGCGTAGCCCTCGGCCGACCCGAGCAGCGCGACGCTGCGTCGATAGTCGCGCTCGGCCTCGTCGAGCTCGCCGAGTTCGAGGTTGGCGGCCGCGAGCCCGAGCAGCGCGTAGCCGATCTCCGGGTGCTCGAGCCCGAGGCTGGTCTCGCCGATCTTCAACGAGCGCGCGTAGACCAGCTTGGCCGCGGCCGCGTCACCCTTGCGCGCGAGCAGGCCCGCGAGGGTGTCGAGCGGCGCGACCATGTCGGGGTGCTCGCTGCCGTTGGCTCGCTCGACCAAGTCGAGCGCACGTCGAGCGCTGCGCTCGGCCGCCTCGAGCTCACCGAGGCGCGCTTGGACGATGCCCAAATTGTTGAGCGGCGGGACCACGTCGAGGTGATCGGGGCCCAAGCGGGACTCGGCCAGCTCGAGCGCGGCGCTGAAGCTCTCGAGCGCGCCTTGGTTGTCGCCTTCGCCGAGCTGCACCGCACCCAAGCCGGTCAGCGCCGAGCCACAAAAAGGATGCTCGGAGCCCAGCGAGGCCCGATAGATCGCCAGCGAGCGTTCGAACGCGAGCTTGGCCTCGGCCGGCCGACCTCGCATGTAGCGGGTGTTGCCGAGGTTGAGGTAGGCGGTGCCCAAGGTCGGGTGCTCGGTCCCGAGCTGGCGCTCGAACAGCTCGATCGCCCGCTCCTGCTCGCGCTCGGCTTCGTCGAGGTGATCGAGGCGGCCCTGGCTGACCCCGAGCTCCTCGTGGATCAGCCCGACCTGCATGAGATCGGCCCCCGGCGTGCGCTCGGCCAGCGCCAGCGCTTTTTGGTAGAGCTCGATCGCGCCTGCGAAGTCGCCTTCGGCGTCGGCGAGGCGCCCGAGCGTGGCGAGGTGGCCGAACTCGAGCTCGGGCCCCGCGTGGGTGTAGTCGAGCAGCGCCTCGGCTTGCAGCGCCCAAGTCCGGGCCTCCTCGAAGCGACGCAGCTTCACGCCGGTGCTGAACACGAGGCCCTCGGCGAGATCGGCCGCGCGGGCGAAGGCACCCGCGCCGACCAGCAGCCGAAACGCCTCGTGCTGGTGAAGTCGAGCCTGCTCGTACTCACCGAGCTCTTGCAGGACGATCGCGTGCTCGAGCAGGACCTCGCCGAGCGTGCTGGCGTGGCCGCTCGCGCGCGCCCGCTCGACCAAGGCGGCGCTGCGAACCTGGGCAGGCGTGACCCGGCCGACCTCGCGCAGCGCGACGACCTCGGCGAGCTCGGCTCGGATCGCATCGACCTCGCGGGCCAGCTCGGGGTCCTCGGGCGGCGGGCTGGCGCTGGCCAGCACCTGGGCGTCGGCGCAGCGCGAGGGATCGGGCATGCCCCTCACCAGCTCGATCGCTCGATCGGCGACCTCGCCGTCGGCGTCGCGCAGGACCTCGAGCGTGGCGACCAGCGCGTCTTCGAGGCGATCGAAGCAGAGCGCTTGGCTGACCCGCAGCTCGCTCGGCAAGTGATCCTGCTCGAGGCAAGCCGCGCGGGCGACCTCGCTCCAATCCGCGACCCAGCGATCGAGCTCGAGCTCGACCCGGCGGGTGGTCTCGCGTGCGTGCGGACGCGCGCTGGCCAAGAGCCCCTCCTCGACTTGCTCGCGGGCCGCGTCGGTCCACAGCCGGGCGCTGGCGAGATCGCGGGCGCGACACTGCTCGGCTGGCGCGTCGCTTCGCGTGACCATGCCGACCAAGGCCCCCGCGCCGAGCAAGCCCGCGATGGCGCTCCACAGGCCCGGCTGCCGCGTCCGCGCGCGCGTCAACGCGACCAGCAAGGCGTCGAGCGAGGGCCAGCGTCGCTCGGGCTCGGGGTCGAGGCCGCGCTCGATCACTCGGCGCACGCGGGCCGGCACGCGCGAGTGCTTGGGGACCGTGCGGCGCTGGCCGTCTTGGACCTGCTGCGCGAGCGCCTGGAGGGTCGGACCGGCGAAGGGCCGCTGGCGATAGATCGCCTCCCAGAGCGCGACACAAAACGCGAACTGATCGGCGGCCGGGCCCGCGTTCTCGAACCGGAATTGCTCGGGGGCCATGTACGCCGGCGTGCCCAGCAACGCGCCCGTGCGAGTCAGCGAGAGCGACTCGGCCGGGTCGGGCTCGAGGTCATGCTGCGACTCGCTCTCGGGCCCGGGCCCGAGCGCGTGGGCGAGGCCAAAGTCCATCACCCGCACCCGCCCCTGCTCGTCGATCATCACGTTGTCGGGCTTGAAGTCGCGGTGGACCATCGCGGCCGCGTGGGCGGCCGCGAGCCCGCGTCCAGCCGCGAGGTAGACGTCGACGACCTCCCGCCAGCCGCGATCGGTCTTGGCCCACTGCCCGAGCGTCTGCCCGTGCACGTACTCCATCGCGATGAAGACCTGGCCATCGACCGTGCCGACATCGTGGACGCCGACGATGTTGGGATGCGCGAGCCGAGCCATCGCGCGGGCCTCACGAACCAGCCGCGCGCCCGCCCTTTCGTCGTCGGCCTGCGCGCGCAGCAGCTTGATCGCCACGTCACGATCGAGCTCGGGATCCCAAGCCAACCAGACCTCGCCCATCCCTCCGCGAGCGATTCGTCGCATCATCACGTAGCGGCCGAGCTGGCGCCCGCGACTGAGCGTCCGCCACAGCGAGCTCGCGCTCGGCTGCGAGTCGAGCGTGATGTTGGTCGACTCGCTCACGACGCGCGTGGAGTCGAGCGAATCACTGGAACCGCTCATGCGCCGCGATTGTGCCCGAGTCCGACGAGCGGGCGGACCGCGGCTCAGCGTGGCGCTTCGGACTCGGAAGCGTAGGCCGCGTCGAGCACCGGCTGCACGAAGTTGACGCTGAGCACCAAGCTGACGAAGAGCAGCAGCGAGCCGCCCGCGAGGATCCAGGTCGCGCGATCTTGGCCCGAGGCGACGCGAGTGGCGATCCCTGCGGCGAGGATGATCGCCGCCGCGATCAAGATCAGCACTTGGAGGATCGGCTGGGTCAGCAAGGCGGCGCCGCCCTCGAACACGCCCGCGTCGAGCCCGAGCTGCGCGAGCGTCTCGGGGACCACGCGAAACCAGTAGACGGCCAGGCCCGCACCCGTGGCGACGCCGAGCAGCACGAAGAAGAGCTCGCGAGGACGCAGACGATTGAGCTCGGACACCTTCGTCGCCATGCCGGCCGCATCATACCCGCGCGAGCCGACAGGACCAGCCCCAGAGCGTCGCGCTCGCGCTAAGCTCTCGCGTGGCTCCGCTTCGATCGGCCTCGCTCGCCCTCGCGCTGCTCGCTGGATGCCCACGCGAAGACGCTGCGCTCGACGATCCTCAGCCCGCGAGCGAAGCCGCCGCACCCGGGGATTTTTCACAGGCCGATCGCGCGGCGATCGAGGAGCTGCTCGAGACCCAGCGCAGCGCGTGGAACCGCGGCGACCTCGACGGCTTCCTCGCCGCCTACGAGCCCTCCGATCAGCTGCTCTTCACCTCGGGCGCGAAGATCCGACGCGGCTTCGACGAGACCCGCGACAAGTACCGCGAGCGCTATGGCAACGCGAGCGAGACCATGGGCCAGCTCGAGTTCGAGTTGCTCGACATCCGCGGGCTCGGCTCGGGCGCGGCGATCGTGCTGGGCCGCTATCGCTTGAGCGCGACCCCAGAGGCGAGCGAGGGCGTGTTCACGCTCGTGCTCGAGCGCCAGGGCGAGAGCTGGCGGATCGTCCACGATCACACCTCGGCCGCACGCGAGCCGACGCCCTGAAGCCCTGAGCCCCTGACCTTCGCCATTTTCGCTACCATTTCGGTGTCGTGGACGGCATGGACGGCGTGGACGACCAGCTCGACATGTTCGGCGCGGCGCCGAGCAAATCGGCGCTCGGGCTCGCGCTCGAGGCCGAGACGCTGCGCGAGCTGGCCAAGCGCATGCCCGCGCAGCTGCGAATGGGCACTTCGTCGTGGACCTTCCCGGGTTGGGAGCGGCTGGTCTGGGATCGCCCGGTCACGCCTCGCGTGCTGGCCAAGCAAGGCCTCGCGGTCTACGCCCGCCACCCGCTCTTTCGCACCGTCGGCCTCGATCGCACCTACTACGGGCCGATGCGCGCCGACGAATTGCAGGGCCTGGTCGCCGGCCTCCCGAGCGACGCCGACCTGCGCTTGCTGGTCAAGGCCAGCGCCTTGTGCACGACCGTCCGCTTCCCCGACGAGTCCTGGCTCGAGCGCCGCGCGGGCCAGCGCAACGAGCTCTTCTTGGAGCCCGACCACGCGCGCGAGGTCGTGGTCGAGCCCTTCATCGCGGGCCTTGGCGCGCGCGGGGGCGTGCTGCTCTTTCAGTTCCCGCCCCAGTACGTGAACGGTGGCGCGCGCAACTTCGCGGTCCGACTCCAGCGCTTCTTGGCCGCGCTGCCGAAGGGGCCCCAGTATGCGGTCGAGCTGCGCAACGCCGAGCTCTTCACGCCCCGCTACGTCAAGGCGCTCGAGCAGGTCGGCGCGACCCACTGCGTCGCCGAGCTGCCCGGCATGCCCGACGTCCGCCGCCAGTGGGAGGCCAGCGGCGGGCCCGATCGACCGGCGCTGGTCATGCGCTGGATGCTGGCGCGCAAGCACAGCTACTCGACCGGCGCGGCCGCCTACGCGCCCTTCAATCGCTTGGTCGACGAGAACCTCGGCGTCCGTCGGGCCTACGCCGAGATGATCCTCGCCAGCGCCAAGCCGGCCTACTTGATCGTCAACAACAAGGCCGAAGGCAGCTCGCCGAGCTCGGTGATCCGCATGGCCGAGCTGCTCGACGAGCTCACTCGCTGAGCTCAGGCCAGGATCTCGAGCAGCGGCGTGCCCGAACCGGCGCTGTTGCCCCCCGGGGCCTCACCGACCCAGGTCGCGTTCGGGTCGAAGCGCTGGAGGATCGCCAGCAGCACGTCCGAGGTGTTGCCGGACGAGGGTCCCGGCCACTCGCCGTAGCTGTAGCTGTTGGACAGCGGCATCGGCTGGTGGTGGATGCCCGGGTTCTTGAGGTAGCCGCGGCCATGCCCGGCGAGCAGGATCGGGTGGCGGGTGATCGCGTGGACCGAACCGTCCGAGCAGTCGCTGCTGGCCATGACGATCGAGTTGTCGAGCAGGTTGCCGTCGATCTCGCTCGTGTTCTTCAGCCGATCGAGGAAGTCGGCGAAGCGCTGCATCATGAAGAGCTGGCCGTTCTCGAAGGGCCCGCCCGCGCCCCAGCTGCCGGTGTTGTGGCTGTACTGATGCCACGAGCTGTTGTTGCCGGGGATCTCGGTCAGCGAGGGCTCGGCCGCGCCTTCGATGAAGAGCATGCTCGCGACCCGGGTGAGGTCGCAGCTGAACGCGTAGGCGATCAGGTCGGCCTGGACCCCATGGACGAGCGTCAGCTTCTCGTTGTTGATCGGCTCGCTGTTGTCCTCGTTGGGATCGGCCGGCAGCATGCAGACCGGCACCGCGGTCGAGAGCTTGGTCTGCAGCGCGGCGATGCTCTCGAGGTGCGACTCGAGCCGCATGTTGTCGGCGGCGCCGAGCTTGGACTTGAGCGTCGCGACGTCGTCCTTGGTCGCGTCGAGGATGCTGATCCGCAGCGCGCGGTCGTCCTTGGGCTCGACGAAGCTGCCGAAGAGCGCCTGCCAGACGGCCGAGGGGTTGGTGATCGCGGCGTTGGGCTGGAGATAGCCGCGGCTCGAGAGCGCGTGCATCGTCGTGCCGTGGTCGGCCGGGCTCTGAGCCTTGGACACGCCGGTGTGGATGCCCGAGATCGCGACCTTGTCCTTGGTCAGCTCGGAGATCAGGTGGTCGAGGGTCGGGCCGGCCGTGTTCGAGAAGAAGCCCTGGCCCTGACCGATGTCGGTCATCGTGTGGCCCGACCAGACCGTCATGCCCTCGTGATGGGTGATCTGCTCCTGGCAGCGGTTGCTGAGGCCCGTGATGACGTTGAGGTAGTCCTTGTGGGCGGCGAGCGGCATCAAGTGGGGGCTGAGCTGCCAGTTGGCGCCGACGCCCGTCGGCTCCCACTTGTCGATCATGATGCCATTGCCCCAGAACCACGAGACGTAGCGGACCGGCATGCTGGTGCCGTCGGCGAACGCGTTCTGCGAGAGGTTGAGCATGGCGTCCAGGGGCGGGAGGGCCACGCTGGCCACACCACCACCGAGGATGCCGCGCAGGAAGGTACGACGCTTGAGGTGCTTGCGCATGACTGGGTCCTCCTACTTGGGCTCCCCGACCTGGCGGAACAGGGGGCTGGTCACGAAGTGCACGAGCATCTCTTGCACGCGGAAGTTGGCCGCTTCGAACTCGTCGTAAAGAGCGAGCAGCTCGTCGGGCTCGTTCTGGGGATCCTCGAGTCGACCGCGACCGAAGCGGATCAGGTTGTTGACCAAGCAGTTGGTCAAGCGCGGATCCATCGCGACGCTGGCGGCGAGGTCGGCCCCATTCTCGAGCACGCCGTAGATCTCGTCCTCGACGACCGGGTTGATCGGGAGGCCGTTGGGCTCGACGGTTCGGAAGGCTCCGATCGCGTCGTAGTTCTCGAGCGGGAACGCGAGCGGGTCCATGTACTTGTGACAGTCTGCGCAGGAGTCCTCCTTCAGATGGATCATCTCCATGAGGTCGCGCAGCGTCATCGGCTCGCCCGGCGGATCGGGGATCGTCGGGACCACGCCTCCGGGCGGCGGCGGGACCGAGAAGCACAAGAAGCGCTCTTGAATGTAGTTGCCGCGCCGGGTGGTCGAGTTGGCCTCGGCGTGCGAGTTGCGGGCCAAGAACGCGGCTTGGGTCAAGAAGCCCGAGCGGTTCTGCTCGGCCGGCAGCGTGGTCTGAGTCCAGGCGCCGGGCGGGGCCACGCCATAGACGGCGGCCAGGTTGTCGTCGATGAAGGTGTAGTCGGCGTCGAGGAAGAGCCGGTAGTCGGTGTCCTTGTCCCAGATGATGTCGCGCAGCATCCGGTTGGTCTCTTCGCTCATCGAGGCCGCGAGCGCCTCGCTGTAGAGCGGGAACGCGGTCGTGCTCTTGGCCGAGAGGTTGTCGACGTCGAGGTACTCGCCGAAGAATTCGGCCAGCGCGTTCTCGGCCTCGGGCGCGGCGATCATCGTGCGGGCGAGATCCTCGAGCGCGGCGACGTCGTCGAAGGCGCCCGACTCGGCCTGCACGAGCAGGTCGAGGCGCGGGATCCTGCCGTTGAGCAGCAAGGACATGCGCGTGACGATCTCGGGCCCGGTCAGCGTGAACTCTTCGGGCTCGTCCGCCTCCTGCACGCCGACCTCGACCACGTAGATGAAGTGCGGCGAGATCAGCAGGCGAACCAGCTCGTACTTGAGCCCGGCATTGAAGTCGCCCTCGCCCCAGGCCTTGCCGGCCAGCGCGGACTCGACCACGCTCGCGACTTCGTCGGCGCTCAGCGGTCGCCGCCACGCGAGGTGGCCCAAGGTCTCGGCGACCTCGGTGTAGCAAGCGTCGGACTGCGCGTCGCTGATGCAGGGCACCAAGCTCGCCAGCGTGGTCGGGTTGGCGATCGCCGTGTCGGCGACGGCCAGGGCCGAGAACTCGTAGAGCTCGACCGAGTCGAGCCCGGGGGACAGGTCCGACGAACCGATCGAGGTGTAGCCGTGCAGCGCGAGATCGTTGGGGTGGCTGGCGATCAACCCAGCCTCGGGCCCGAACATCAGCTCGATGGTGTTGAGGTATTGATAGTCGAGCAGGCGTCGCATGCCGCCGGGCGGAGGCACGTAGCTGTCCTCCCCGGTCGTACCGGTGTCGCCATCGGTACCGCTCCCACCATCTTCGCCAACCTCGTCGTCACCCTTCGCGTCATCACCCTTGCAGGCTGGCGCGGCGGCGACCAAGGCCAACACGCAAACACCCCGCCACGCGCTAGAAACATGGTTCATCATCTCGAAAGTCCCCCCTTGTCCGAACACGACGGGCCTGGGACCCGGGTTCGCTGCCGTCAGTTTATGCAGGCCTGCTCGATTTCATGCAACAGGAAAGACGGGTTTCCTCGATCCGTCACCTCTGGAGTCACAGCATTTTCTCCAGCGAGAAGTGCTCTATCTCACCGTCGTTTCGCGGATAGAACGAGCGCGCCTCCAACCCGGCACAAACGACAAAGACGCGGCGCGCAAGCTCGTGCGCGCCGCGTCCTTCGCATGGCCGGATGGATCTCGTCAGCCGGTCAGCCCGGATTGCAGTAGTACTCGACGTCGGCGTCGCCCGCGTTCTTGAGCGCGTCACAAGCCGTGCCGCACAGCTCGATCGTGTCGTAGGGGTTGGCGTAGACCCAGCCGTTCTCCGTGCCGCAGTCGTTGACCATCGGCCACTCGACGTTGGCGACGAGCACCTTGGTGAACTCGGGGAAGACCGGCTCCTCGGCCAGCGGGATGATGCAGGTCTTCACGCTGTCGATCACGTCGTTGAGCGCGGCCTCGAGCTCGGCCTGATCTTGCGAGTTGAAGAAGCTGCCGGTCCCGCCCATCGCCGCGACCTCGTTGAGCTTCTGGGTCGGGTTGATGTTGTTGGGGTCACCGCCGACGCCGTCGTTGACGACCATGTTGGCGATGTCGACCCCGACCACGTAGGTGTCGATGCCGTCGGCGTGGGCCGCCGCGACCAAGGTCGGCAGCGAATTGTCGTAGACCTCGAAGAGATCGAAGTTGGTCTGGGCGCTCTGCGAGCAGTTGGCCGCGCCGTCGGTGACCAGGATCATCGCCTTGGGCAGGTCGGGTGCGAGCGACTGCAGGTGATCGTAGGCGGTCTGGATGCCAGTCGCCGAGGGCGTGCCGCCGTAGGAATTGACCACGTTGGCCGCCGGGATCGAGGCCAGGATCGCCGGCCCGTTGAAGGGCCCGACCGTCACGTCGGGGAAGTCCGAGGTGATGCACGCCGCCGGCCCGTAGACGTTCTGCGCCGAGGTCGAGGGGAACAGGATCGAGCCGAAGCGAATCTTGTCGTCGAAGTTGCTGACGATGTCGTCGGTGACCTGATGGAGGCTGTTCCAGCGGGTGATGGTCGGCGTGTTGGCGTTGTTGTCGTGGTCCCAGTAGTTCGTGAACATGCTGCGCGACTTGTCGAGCACCAGCATCACGTTGGGCGGCAGCGGATTGAGCGTGACCTGGAACTCGTCGCAGGGGATGTCCATGGTCGTCGACGAGCTCGAGCCACCGTCGGTCGTGTCGCCCATCGAGGTCGAGCCGCTCTCGCTCGAGCTCGAGGTGTCGACCGTGTCGCTCGAGCTCGAGGTGTCGGCCGTGTCGCCCATCGAGGTCGAGCCGTCGACCGTGTCGCCCATCGAGGTCGAGCCGTCGGTGGTCGTGCCCACCGTCGTGTCGGCGGTCGTGTCCGCCGAGCCGCTGTCGGACGCCGACTCGCCGTTCTCGCCCGCGGTCCCGTCGTTGGTCAGCGTCGAGGGGCCCGAGGCGACCTCGTCACCTGCCCCACCGCCACCACAGGCCAGAGGAAACACGAGCAAGGAAGACGCGAGCAATCGATGTCGGCGAACCATGTAAGCTCCTGTCGCGCGGCGCCTCGAATGGCTTGGCGATCGCGCTCGATCATCATAAGGGGTTTGGCTGGGGAGCGGTGACAAGAAGTTCGTGCGTCGCGGGGTCGGGATCGCGCAGCTGATTGCTGGGACACGGGCCTTCGCGCCGCCCGCTCGGCTGCGGTCGTCTCGCCGCCCATGCGGGCGTATGATCGCGGCGTGGCCAGGCCTCTGCGATTGATGATCTACGACGCCACCTGCACCCGCGACCTGCCCTGGCCGCGGCCGAGCAAGCCTGGGCTGCTGCGCAAACTCCACGATGGGCTCGAGGTCGTCCCGATCCCCGGCCTGAGCCACTTTTGGGCTGGCGGCGGGCTGCTCTATGCCGGGCTGCGTCGCATCGATCGCTTCGCTGGCTTCACCAGCTGGGAGTCGGCGCTGCGTTGGCTGGCTGAGATCGAGCCCAGCCGAACCATCGCGGAGATCCAATTTTGGGGCCACGGCAAGTGGGGCGCGGCCAAGATCGATCGCGAGTCGCTCGACGTCGAGGCGCTCGCGCCCGACCATCGGCTCCGGCTCCCGCTCGAGGCCGTGCGCGAGCGCCTCGATCATGCCGGCGCGCTGTGGTGGTTTCGCACCTGCGAGACCTTCGGGGCCGAGCCGGGCCAGACCTTCGCCCGCGAGTGGACCGAGTTCTTCGGCTGCCGCGCCGCTGGCCACACCTACGTGATCGGCCCGTGGCAGAGCGGACTCCACACGCTCGAGCCCGGCGAGACGCCGCGCTGGTCGGTCGCCGAGGGCTTGATCGCGGGCACGCCCGACGACCCCCGCGCGGCTCGCTGGTCGCGGGTCGGCGAGCCCAACACGATCTCGTGTTTGCAAGGCCGGATCCCCGCGGGGTTCTGATTCGCCGCGAGCGCTTGACGAGGGTCGGGCCGCCCGGGTAGGGAGACCTTGCTTTCGGTTCGCTCGTGAGAGCGTCGATCAAGAGGGAACCCGGTGCGAACCCGGGACTGCCCCCGCAGCGGTGAGTGGCGACGACCGCCGTCAGAAGCACTGGCTCTTCGGAGCTGGGAAGCGACGGCCAGTAGAGAGACCCACGAGTCCGAAGACCTGCCGAGAGCCACCGCGCGAGCGGTGCTTCGCACGACGTCCTCGAGGGGAGGATGAGGCAGTGAACCTGGACCAAGCAGCCCGAACCAACGCGATCGCTACCCTCGCCGACTGAGCCGAGGCGAGCGGCTCGCGTGGGCTCGCGCCTGCGCGAAGGCGCGTCGGCTTGGTCCCCTCGGCCGAGCTCGACCTGCCTTCGGGAGACCGAAGACATGTTCCAACGAGCAAACAACCACCCCACTTCGTCGGCCCTCGCGCCGATGTCTCGCGCGCTGATCCTGATCGGCGCGCTGACCCTCTCGACCGCCTGTGACACGGGCGGCGACGAGGGCTCCGACGAAGCCGCCAACGACGAAGCCAACGACGTCGTGGGCACCTACACCGACCAATACGGCGGCATGCACATGATCGACGCCGAGACCTGGACCAACGAGGGCGCCGTCTACCACATCGAGGAGTGGGACGACGCCATGGGCTGGCTGGTCGCCCAGAACGACGAGGCCAACGAGTACTCGCCTGGCCTGTGGAGTCGCTTCGACTGGGTCTGGTCGAACGACGATCTCTACTACTGCCAGAGCGTCTACGACGGCGCGAGCCTCGAGGTCGCGCTGGCCGGCTCGGCCAACGCGAGCGACTTGCTCGTCGGCTGCGGCGGGTTCGGCTGGACCAACCTGACGCCCTGAGTCGGGCCGAGTGACTCGGTGGATCCATCGCGGACGCTGACGCGGTGGATCCATCGCGGACGATCGCGCCTTCGACCACCAGGCTCTGCGGTGGGAAAGAGGGTCGCCCGCTCGGGCTCAAACACGTCGCCCTTCGAATCGCAGACGCCCTCTCCCTGGTTGGAGATCTGTGCCGATCGTGGCGCTCGTGTACGAAAGCCAGGGGCTCGACTCGCCTCGGAGCGACCCTCTTTCCCCCCGCCCGCCTTTGCCTTCGATGGTTCACGCCGTCCCCAACAGACAACGTGAGCTCGGATCGACTGCGGGCGAACTCGAGGCTTCGCGTCGAAGAGCTCGTGGATCTTGCGGTCCCACCGCAGAGCCTGGCGGTCGAGAACCCGATCAACCGCGAAGGATCCTCGGCGATCCTTCGCGGTCTCTTTCTGCGGATCGGGACGCTAGCGGATCCAGATCTGGCCAGCGGTGCTGTAGATGTTCGGCCCCGCGCTGAAGCCCGCGGCGGTCTTCCAGCCCGAGTCGACGCCCGGCCCGAGGTCGCAGGCGGCCGTGAAGTAGGACTGCGCGCCGAAGCCCGCCGCGTCGTTGAGCGTGACGACGCTGTTCTCGTTGTTGAGCACCAGGCCGAAGCGAACCCGGGCGTCGTAGCACGACTGATCGTCGTCGATGTTGATGCCGACCTGCACGTAGTTGGGGTTGGGCACCGAAGACTGCGCGAGCGTACGGCCCTGGATCGACAGCCACTCGAGCTTGCCGGCCTGCGCCTCCATGAAGTAGTAGCCCTTCATGCTCGCGTCGGAGCCGACCTGCGTGTTGCTGAACATGTCGAGCAGCGTGGTCGTGTCCGGCAGATCGTAGACCTTGCAGCCGTAGCTCTGGTCCATCGGGTTTTGCAGGCAGCCGCGGATGGCCGCGCCCGGGACCGCGTTGTAGGCGATGAACTTGCCGTCCGAGGGATCGAGGGGGTCGGTGACCTGATCGTTGACGACCGACTCGCTCGTCCAGTGGGTCGAGTAGAAGTGAAACTGGCCCATCGCCGGGGCGAAGCGCATCGCCAGGGTCCAGCCGCCGCCGTCGGTGGTCATGTCGCAGGTGGCTGGGAAGGGATCGCCAGCGTAGCCCTCGGGCGCGATCAGGTAGACGCCGTCGCCGAGCATCGGATCGAAGGCGAGCAGGTCGGCGCAGCTTTGCGGAACCACGCAGGTGTCGAGGCAGCCGTCGCTCGAGTCGGCGTTGGCGTCGTCGCATGCTTCGGGCCCGTTGACGGCCGCGTCGCCGCAATGGTCGGCCAGCGCGAGGCAGTCGACGGCGCAGCCACCGTAGCTGCCGTCGTTGATGCCGTCGTCGCAGATCTCGGCGCCGCTGACGATCGCGTCGCCGCACAGGTCCGGGTCGCCGGTCGTGGTGTCCGGCCCGGTCGTGTCCGTCGTCGTCGTATCCGGCCCCGTCGAGGTGTCCGGCCCAGTCGTGTCCGTCGTCGTCGTGTCGGTCGTCGTCGTGTCCGCCGTGGTCTCGCCCGCCGTCGCGTCGCCAGTCTCGGTCCCGCTCGAGCTCTCGGTGTCGGTCGTCTCGCTCGCGCTGCCGGTCTCGCCGACCTCGTCGTCGGTCGAGCTGCTGTTCGCGCAAGCCGTGCCAACCAAGCCGAGCGCAGCGATCACACAGGTCGTCATTTTCAATGGATGGATCATCGTCGCGCGAGTATGGGTTCGCGAAGCAATGTCCACAATCGGAAACGATGCCGCCGAAGCCACCCTAGAGGCGTATGGGAGCCCAATCTCGGCCGATTTCGCACGCGCGATCATGACCATTCCGAGCGGTGAAATCACTACGGTCGAATGCGCTCTCGTTCGCTCCGCGCCCGGATGGGAGGCCGAACGCAGCGCTCGTCGGCGCGAAGCGACGAGCGCCGCCGTCCACGGCGCCGGGCGATCGCTCGGAGCCCGGCCCCCCGGCCAGGTTCGCGGGCCGTCGCAAAGTGCAACGCCGCTGGCCTTCCGACCAGACGGGCGCACCGGCTGGGTTTGCGCGATCCTAGCCCGAGCGCCACCGGCGTCGCATCGACCTGCTATCCTGGCGGACGATGACCGCCGGACTCGTGCTCTCGACGCTCCTGGCTCTCGCGCCCCCGGACGACGGTGACGCCTTCGTGATCACGAGCGAGCCCGCGCCCGCACCGATCGTCGTGGTCGAGCCCGCTCCTGTCCCCCCGCCCGCACCCTCGATGGACTGGGCGCCCGCGGCCGACTCGGTCGTCACCGTCGCGGTCGCGCCCGAGGCCACGATCGTGACGGTCGCTCCGCCTCCGCCCATGGTCCCCGTCGCCCCGCGTCGACCCGGCAGCGGCGCGGGCTTGTTCTTCGGAGGCATGGTCGCCTTCTCGATCGGCGTCGGCATGCAGATGCATCAGTACGGGTTCGCGGTCGACGTCTGCAACGAATGGAAGCCGCGCGGCTTCGAAAGCGTGGGCGCCTGCTTTGCCCGCGTCGACAACCCCGGCCAATACATGTCGAGCGGCGTCGCGTTCGGATCGGCGATGGTCATGACCTCGATCGGCGGCGCGGCCCTGGGCCAACGCGAGGCCTGGGAGACCAACTACGGCGACGGCCGCGTCCGCAACCGAACCTCGCGGCGCGTCGCTGGTGCGATCATGCTCGGGCTCGGCATCGCCGCCTTCGCCACCGAGGGCTCGCTGCTCTACATGGACTGGAAGAACCCCTGCGGCTCGTTCGAGTGCAACGTCCAACGCCGCGGCCTGTGGCTGGGCGTCGCCGACACCGGCGTGGTCGGGATGACCAGCGGCCTCGGCCTGCTCGCGTGGTCCGGCCAGTACGGCTCGCGGATGGCCAAGTACCAGCGCATGCACTTCGCCGTCGCGCCCTCGGCGACTCCGCACAGCTTCGGGGCCAAGGTCGGGTTTCGGTTCTGACCTCAGGGAGGACGGCCGCCGTCCGACATTTTAGGGAGGACGGCCGCCGTCCTCCCCCTCGAGCTTCGCTCGAGGAACCCCCTCCTCGCGGCTCTGTAGACTGGACGCTGGCTTGGGCCGCCTCCGAGCTTCGCTCGATTGGCGGCCTTCTTCGCGTGCGGAGCAGTGTAGAGCGGATTAAATGGAGCGCGAGGAGGTCGAGACCTCCTCGCGCTCATTCGAGTTCGAACTCGGACTCGAACTCAGTTGGCCTTCTTGGGCGGCAGCGCGGCCGCGAACTTGCCCTTGACCACGTTGCCGTCCTTGTCGTGGCGCAGGTCGATCTCGCCGCAGACCCAGGCGTCGTCGAGGTGGGTGAGCGTGATCTGGCCGGCGTCGAAGAAGCGCTGCTTGTGGTTGTCGTAGATG
>JAMHUH010000921.1:0-11528 GCA_035904925.1 Nannocystaceae bacterium | reverse complement strand
GTCGGGCTACGCCTGCGCGATCCCGGCGATCATGGGCACACGGACGATCTCGGGCTTCAAGGATCGCCTGGTCACGATCTTGATGATCCCCTTCATGAGCTGCAGCGCTCGCTTGCCGGTCTACTCGCTGGTGATCGGGGCGCTCTTCGCCGCCAACGAGCGCGTGTTCGGGCCCTTCACCCAAGGCGGCCTGATCTTGCTGGGCATGTACATGCTCTCGACCGTCTCGGCGCTGGTGATCGGGGCGATCTACAAGCGCACGCTGCTGCGCGGGCCGGTCCCGCCGCTGGTGCTCGAGCTGCCGCCCTATCGACTCCCGCGGATCCGCGACACCGCTCGCCACGTCTGGGATCGCACCGCCGACTTCCTGCGCGACGCCGGCACGATCATCTTGGCCGTGACCGTCGTGCTCTGGGGCCTGCTCAGCTACCCCAAGGTCGAGCCCGAGAGCCTGGCCGAAGGCGAGACCGCGATCGAGCACTCGTTGGCCGGTCGGCTGGGCAAGACCATCGAGCCCGTGCTCACCCCGATCGGTCAGGACTGGCGGATCGGCATCGGCCTGATCGGCAGCTTCGCCGCGCGCGAGGTCCTGGTCTCGACCCTCGGCATGGTCTACGGGATCGAGAGCGACGTCGACGAGGACGACACGCCCCTGCGCGAGGTCATCCGCGACGCCAAGACGCCCGAGGGCGAGCCGCGCTACGGCAAGGCCTCGGGCCTCGCCTTGATGGTGTTCTTCGTGTTCGCCTGCCAGTGCATGTCGACGCTGGCGGTGGTCAAGCGCGAGACTCGAAGCTGGCGCTGGCCCGCGTTCATGTTGATCAGCATGACGGTGATCGCCTACGTCGCCGCGCTGCTGACCTTCTGGGGCGCCAAGGCGTTCGGGCTCTGAGTCAGCGATCGAGCACGTCGTCGTGCGTCGAAGCGGCGATGGCCATGACCTCGCCGACCAGCTCCGGCGCGAGCCCGAGCTCGACCATGGTGGCCTGGAGGTGCCCGGCGACGGCGGCGAAGTGGCCCTCGTCGAGCTTCATGTGGCGATGAGCGTGACGCAGCGCCTTGCCATCCCAGGGTGCAGGGCCGCCGAAGACGTGGGCGAGGAAGCGTCGCTGCTTGCGGATCTGCGTGGGCATGTCGACGCCCGTGAAGAAGGTTCGCACGCGCTCGTCGGCGATGACCTTGGCGTAGAAGCGTTCGACCGCGGCGTCGACCGCTTCGTAGCCGCCGATCCGTTTGAACAGGCTCTCGCCACCCGCCGCGTCGGGCTCGCTCGTGTCGGACATGTCGCGATGCTCACCTCGCGATCGTCGATCACGCAAATTTCGATCGATCGGGTACACTCGGCGCGTCCATGAACGCCGCCAAGCTCGTCCGTCCCGCCTCGCTCTTGGTCGCCGCGCTCGTCGGCTTGGTCCTCGGTGCCTGCGGCCCGCACAGCGAGTATCGGATCGAGAAGACTTGCAAGAAGTACTGCGCACGCGCGGTCGACTGCAACGACAACATCTCGTTCGACACCTGCGTGAACGACTGCGTCGACACGGCCAACGACTGCAACAGCGACTCCGACATCGAGCAGGCACTCGACATCCTCGAGACCTGTGCCGACGAAGCCTGCAACGACGTCGCGGCTTGCGTGGCCGACTCGTGGATCGAGTGCGCGTTCTGATCCGCCAGGCTGCTAGCGCCTGCGCGCGAGCTCGGCCTCGCGCCGCTTGATGTCCTTGGCCAGGGCCAGCACGTGCGGGAGGTTCTCGCGGTGCCGCCACCAGACCAGCGCGATCAAGCCGGTCCCGAGCAGCGCCCAGGCCCGCGGCACCGAAGGGTCGAGCCAGGCCACGCCGAGCAGCACGGTCGCGGCCGTCAGCGAGCCGATCGCCGAGACCCGAGTCAGCACCAAGGTCTGCAGGTACACGACCAGCGCGACCAAGGCGGCCTTGGGCGCGAGGATCAAGAACACCCCGAAGGCACAGGCCACGCCCTTGCCACCTTGGAACTTCAGGTAGACCGGATAGACGTGGCCGAGGATGGCCGCGAACGCGATCAGGGCGACGATCACCTCGCCTTGGGGATGCTCGCCGAAGCGATGCAGCGCGAGCGCGACCGGCAGCGCCGCCTTGCCGACGTCGAGCCCGAACACCAGCAGGCCCCAGCGGCGACCGAGCGCGCGCACGGCATTGGTCGCGCCGATGTTGCCCGAGCCGACCTCGCGCAGATCGACGCCGCGCAGCCGACCGATCAACAAGCCGACCGGCGTCGCGGCGATCAGATAGGCGAAGGCCAGCCAAAGCAGCAGCTCGAGCACCGGCATGAGCGAGGCTCTACCACGGCTCGCAGGGCCCCGAACCAGGAACTACTCGGGCGCTCGAGCCGGGCGCGAGCGGCTCGCGAACTCGTCGATGCCCGAGAGCCCGTGCCGGGCGCGAAGCACCTCGCCGACCGCCGCCGGCTCGAGCTCGCGCAGCGCCAGCCCGACCAGCGCGTGAAAGAGCAGATCGCCGGCCTCGCTCGTGACTCGATCGTCGCTCTCGCCCTCGATCGCGCGGGCCAACTCGTCGGCCTCCTCGCGGATCTTGGCGGCGATCTTGCTCGGCCCGGCGTCGAGCAGCTTGCGGACGTAGCTCTGACCCGCGCGGTTGGTCATGCCCTCGCCGGCCTTGCGGGCGAGGATCGTCCGCCACAGCGAGGTCAGCGGATCGACGCTCGGCCCGTCGTCGCCGGCGAGCAGCGCGGCGGAGTCGAGCTCGACCGGGGTGAAGAAGCACGAGCTGGTCCCGGTGTGGCAGGTCGGTCCCTGCGGCAGCGCCTCGATCAGCAAGGCGTCGCCGTCACAGTCGACCCGCATCGATCGCAGCGCGAGCGTGTGGCCCGAGCTCTCGCCCTTCTTCCACAGCCGCTGCTTGGACCGGCTGAAGAAGGTCACCTCGCGGGTGTCGAGCGTGGCGGCCAGGGCCTCGCGGCTCATGTAGCCGAGCATCAACACGCGCGCGTCCTGGGCGTGGACGATCAGCGCCGCGACCAAGCCCGCGTCGTCGGGGGCCAGGCGCGACCAGAGCGTGGCGAGGGACTCGCTCGAGGGGCTGGTCATGCGCCGGACTCTACATCGAGCCGCGCGAGTCTCGATTGGTCCGGCCCCGAACCCGTGGCAAGCTCCCGAGCGTGAGCCGCTCGCACTCTCGCCGGATCGGCTCGCTCGTGCTCGTGCCTCTGATCGTGCTGAGTTGCGTGGCCTGCTACGGCGATCCCTACGGCAAGGCGCGCCGGCTGCATTACGTCGACGATCAACTGGTCGAGTCCGACCCGCCGCCGCCGCGCGCCTACGAGGCCTACCTGCGCGCCCGCTTGGCGCTCGAGCGCGACCCGCAGGACCTCGCGAGCGCGCGCGAGCAGATCGACGAGGCGCTCCGCTGGGATCCCAAGGAGCCGCAGCTGTGGACGACTCGCGCCGAGGTCCAGTGGTTGATGGGCGACCTGCCGGGCGCCGAGGCCTCGCTCGCGCGCGCGCTCGATCTTCGCCCTGGTTATCCGGCCGCGACCCAGCTGCGCGCTTCGTTGCGCGCGCCGGCCAACGCGAGCGCGAGCGCGAGCCCAGCCGCCGAGCTCACTCCGTGATCGTCGCCAAGAAGATGTCGGTGATCGCGTCGTGGCCGTCGGGCGTCGGGTGGATGCAGGTCAGGTCGAACCAGGTCGGCTCGTCGGGCCCGCGGTAGCAGGGCGAGGCCGGGTCGCTGGCATGAAAGCCGCGGCCGCAGAAGGTCTCGAACATGAAGGTCATGTCGACCTGGGTCTCCTCGACGATCTCGGCGAAGGACTGGTTGGCGTAGTTGGCCATCAGCTGCAGCTCGGTCGGATCGGGCCAGTTCATGTCGAAGCCGGCCAAGCCCGCAGCGGGGCACGAGACCAAGTCGGCGGTCCCGTCGGTGAACTCGTAGATGTTGGCGAACACGACGAACACGCCCTTGGGGAACTTGAGCGGATCGTCGAGGAACCAGTGCATCGCGTCGCGCTGGTATTGGACCATCTTGTCGACGTCCATCCACAGTTGATCCATCGCCACGCCCTCGAGCCCGTCCTTGGCGACCGCGGCCATGTCGTTGCCGCCCATGGTCATGACCACGAGCGTTCGATAGAGCCGCTCTTCGGGCGGGAAGCAGTTCTCGATCTGCATGCCGCCCTCGAGCAGGTCGTCGGTCCGTGCGCCCCACTCCGAGCACGACGAGAACGCGCCCGACGACTCGACCAGCGCGACGCCGTTGACCGGATCGGGCGTCTTCCACAAGTAGTTGGGCGCGACCAAGTCGAACTGCATCGCCAGCTCGTCGGCCAGCTGGGCCCGGTAGCTGTCCTCCGGCAAGCTCGGCGGCGTCCCGACCGTGACCGAGTCGCCGAGGAACACGACCCGCTCGATGTCGGTGATGTCCTGGTTGTTGGTGCCCTTGCAGTGCGAGCCGATCTGGATGTCGAGGTGGCCGTACTTGGGCCCGGGCGAGCTGCCCGACACGAACTGCTCGTCGAGGCAGGCCAGCGGCAGCTCCTCTTCGCCGGTCGTGGTGTCGGTCGTGTCCGTCGTGTCGGAGCCGGTGGTGTCGGTCGTATCCGTCGTGTCACCGATCTCGTCGCCCGACTCCGTGGTCGTGTCCGTCTCGGTCGTGTCGGTCGAATCCGACTCGGCCCCGACCTCGTCATCGCCGATGCCCGTCGTGTCGGATGCACACGCGGGCAAGAGCGGGAGCAGGAGCAACACGAGGGGGAAGCGAAGATTTGACCGGGTCATGGCAATCACGGCTAGGTCGACAGGCTAACCTTGCGCGTGGTCGGGGCGCGCCTGATCTTTTGGACAAAATGTAGCTTGATTGGAGTGTCAGAATCAGGGCAGCGAAGGTTGCGCATTGAGCCGCATTGCAAAAGGGGTCGAAGGCGCGCCTTCGACCCCTTTCGTGCAGGTGACGCGATTCAGCGACCGATGCCGGCGTAGATGAAGCCGAGCGGCTCGACGTCGCCGCGCTCCCATTGGTTGCGGCCGTCGAACAGGAACTTGCCCGTCATGACCTTGGCCAGGCGCTCGAAGTCCGGGCTTCGGTATTGCCGCCATTCGGTCGCGAGGATCAGCGCGTCAGCGCCCTCGGCCGCCTCGTAGGGATCGTCGAAGAACTCGATCGAGAAGTTCTTGGCCGAGTCGCCGAGCGCGGCCATGAAGTTCTCGCCGGCTTCGGGATCGCTCAGGCGCAGCTTGGCGCCGTCGCCCGCGAGCGCGCGGACGACCGTGAGCGCCGGGGCCTCGCGGATGTCGTCGGTGTTGGGCTTGAACGCGAGGCCCCAGACCGCGACGGTCTTGCCGCTGAGCTCGTTGGCGAACGCGGCTCGGACCTTGCGAACGAGCACCAGCTTCTGGGCCTCGTTGATGCGCTCGGCCGAGGCGACGATCGACATGCTCAGGCCGTTGGCGCGGGCGGTGTGGATCAGCGCGCGGGTGTCCTTGGGGAAGCACGAGCCGCCGTAGCCGACCCCGGGAAACAGGAATTTGTTGCCGATCCGCGCGTCCGAGCCCATGCCGCGGCGGACCTGCTCGACGTCGGCACCGACGGCGTCGCAGAGGTTGGCGATGTCGTTGATGAACGAGATGCGCGCGGCCAGGTAGGCGTTGGCGGCGTACTTGGTCAGCTCGGCCGAGCGGGCGCTCATGAAGAGCACGCGCTCGCTGGTCCGAAAGAAGGGGTGGTAGAGCCGCTCGAGCACCTTGCGAGCGTGCTCGTCGTCGGTCCCGATGATCACCCGGTCGGGCTGCATGAAGTCCTGGACCGCGACGCCTTCCTTGAGGAACTCGGGGTTCGAGGCGACCACGAAGTCGGCGCTCGGGTTGGCCTCCTTGATGATCCGAGTGACGCGCTCGGCGGTGCCGACCGGGACCGTGCTCTTGTTGACGATCACGGTGTAGCCGTCGAGGTGCGGGGCGATCTCGCGGGCGGCGGCGAACAGGTAGTCGAGCTTGGGCGCACCGTCGGCGCCCTCGGTCGGGGTCCCGACGGCCAGGAACACGACGTCGGCGTGCTTGGCCGCGTCGGGGTTGCTGGTCGTGAACTCGAGCCGACCCGCCGCGACGTTGCGCTTGACCAGCGGCTCGAGCCCGGGCTCGTAGATCGGGATCACGCCCTCGCGGAGCTTGGCGATCTTGTCCTCGTCGATGTCCGCACACACGACGTGGTTGCCGTGCTCGGCGAACGCTGCGGCCGCCACGAGGCCCACATATCCCGTGCCAATGACGCTGACTTTCATTTGGACGCGGAGGATACGACAATGCAGACCATCGGGGCCAACCCAGAACCTCCGCCGAACCCGCCTGTCCGGCCGACGATGAGCAAACCAGAGCGCGACGAGTCACGCCCGGCCGATTGGGTCCACGCCGCTGGCGTCTCGGGCGAGCCCACGCTCGAGGACAAGCCGCCGCGCTTGCACTGGGCGCTGATCGTCGCCGGCCCGATCGGCCTCGCTTGCGCGGTCGTGCTCAGCATGTGGAGCTCGAGCCGTCGGATCCTCCACTCGGTCGATGTCCAGGTCGACGCGCGCTGGCAGGCGGGGGAGCGACTCGCACTGCGCACCCAGGTGTTCGGCGGCGACCTGCGGCCCCTCGACCGCGAGCTCGTGGTCGGGGCCGAGCTCGTCGATGCGCAAGGCGTGGCGCACCCTCTGGGTTCGCTCACGCAGGTCGGTGCGGGCTTGGCCCAGGGCGAGGTCGACGTGCCCGCGCTCGCGCCCGGATCCGCCGAGCTGCACCTGCGCTTCGAGCCCGATGGCCAAGCGGCCTTCGAGGAGGTCGTGCCGGTCGAGCTCGTCGACGCGCGGGCGAGCGCAACCGGCACGCAGGTGATCGCCGGCAGCAACCTCCAGTGGGGCGACGACAGCGATCCGCAGCCCGCGGATCTGCGCATCGATCTGCGCTTCGCCGATCGCGTGCTCGCGGGCTTTCGCAACCAGGTGTTCGTGCGGATCACCGACGTGCAAGGCAAGCCCTGGGCGCCCAAGGATCGAGCCGCGAAGGCGCGCGTCGTGTTGATCAGCGGCGAGTGGAGCGGCGCGCAGGGCAACGCCGACGATCCGCCGGTCGTGTTCGAAGGTCCGCTCGATCGGCTCGGGCTCGCCGACTTCGCGGGCGTGTTGAGCTCCGAGGTGGTGCGCTTCGAGGTTCGGCTGCCGGGGCCGGATCCGGTCGTCGTGCCGACGCCCGTCGATGCGCCGCCTGTCGCCGAAGCCCCGCCCCCTGCTCCGCCGCCACAGTTCGCCGGACCCAAGCGAACGGTGCGCTTCGTCAGCCACGCGGGGACGGTGCAAGTGCTCGCCTCGGCCGACTTCGCCCGGCCTGGCGACACGCTGAAGATCGAGGTCGAGGCGATCAGCAGTCGCAAGCCGGTCTTCGTCGACGTCCACGCGCCCGACGGCAGCTGGATCGCCAGCTTCACGCCGCCGCTGATCGTCCCGCAGGTGCGCGAGTGGACGATCCCCGAGTCGATCGCCGAAGGCCTGCTGCAGTTCGAGAGCTACCAGAGCGTGACCTCGCCCGAGGAGTCGGCCTCGCTCGCGCGGGTTCAGATCGCCAAGGGTGATCGAGGCGAGCGCCGCCTCCTCGATCCGCTGATCGCTCGCCAGCGCGAGCAGCTGGCCTTGCCTCGAGTCGACAAGCAATTCGAGGTCGAGCGCGAGAAGACCTACCTCGACGCGCTCGCGGCCGCGAAGCTGCAGCCGACCGAGGTCATGCGCGCGCGCAGCTTCTTGATCGGTAGCCTCGAACCGATCGTCCACGGGCCTCCGGTCGCGCTCGACACTCGGCTACGCGAAGAGCAGACCCTCGCGACCTTCAAGGCCGCTTGGGTGCTGGGGATCCGCTGGTTCTTGCTCGGCGGCGGCGGGCTCTTCATCACCCTGCTCGGCGCGCTGGTCTGGCGCCACCAAAAGCAATTCGAAGAGCGCAGCAGCCAGGTGCTCGGCCTCGTCCCCGGCGAGTCCGCGCTCGACGACGAGACCTTCACCGATCAGTCGCTCGCGATCATGCGCGCGCGCCAGCAGATCCTGGTCCGCGGCGTGGTGACGATCGCCTTGATGGTCGCGATGCTGATCATCACCATCATGATGCTCGAGAAGTTGGTCTGGACATGAACGCTCCCAAGCCGCCCCGCGCGATGATCTTGGCCGCTGGCTTCGGCACCCGCCTGGGCGAGCTGACCGCGATCCGACCCAAGCCGATGCTGCCGATCTGTGGCGCGCCGCTGGTCCGCTGGTCGGTCCTGTGGCTGCGCGCCCAAGGCATCCGCGAGTTCGTCATCAACCTCCATCACCTCGGCGAGCAGATCGAGGCCGAGCTCGGCGACGGCTCGGCCCTGGGCGTGGCGATCGCCTACTCCAACGAAGAGGGCATGATCCTCGGCACCGGCGGCGGCCTGCGCAAGGCGAGGCCGCTGCTCGACGACGGCCAGGGCACGCCGATCGTGGTCGTCAACGGCAAGATCCTGACCGATCTGGCGCTCGCGCCCTTGCTCGCCCGGCATCGCGAGCGCGACGCCGAGGCGACGATGGTGCTGCGCCGCGACGTCGAGGGCGTGTGGGGAGGCGAGCTCGCGCTCGGGCCCGACAGCAAGCTCGCGACCTTCCTCGGCCGCAGCCGCGCGGGCGTCGAGCCAGGCCCCAAGATGATGTTCACCGGCGTCCACGTGATCGCCCCGCGCTTCTTGGATCGGGTCCCGAGCGAGGGCGAGCAGTGCATCGTGCGAACCGCCTACCGCGAGCTCTTCGAGACCGGCCCGGGCATCGAGGGTTGGGAGCATCGCGGCTACTGGTGGGAGCACTCGACCACCGCCCGCTACCTCGAGGGCCTGGCCAACGTGCTCGAGGGTCGGGTCGATTTGCCTTGGGCCGAAGCGCCGGTGGTCGGCGTCGATCCGAGCGCGACGATCGGTGAGGGCGTCGAGCTGATCGAGCCGCTGCGGATCGGCGCGGGCGCGGTGGTCGGCGCGGGCGCGAAGATCGGGCCCTGCGTGGAGATCGGCGCGGGCGCGGTGGTCGGCGCGGGCGTGAAGGTCGAGCGCGCGAGCGTCTGGCCGGGGGCGCGGGTCGATCAGGATCTCGCCGACGGCGTCGCCGCCACCTGAGTCGCCGCCACCGAAAACGAAAGCCCCTGCGCGGTCGAGACCGGCAGGGGCTGGAGGGCTCGAAGCTCGCGGGCTAGCGCTCGAGCGCGCGCTCGATCAGCTCCATCTGGCTCTGGGCTGCCTCGCGGATCGAGGAGAGCCGGGCGAGGATGGTGTCGGCGCTCTGCGTCTGGCCCTGATGGGCGTTGCTGAGCTGGCTGACCATCTCGGAGATGGTCTCGATGGCCTGGGTGATCTGCCGACTCCCGCGGGTCTGCTCTTGGGTCGAGCGCTCGACGTGGCGCGTGATCGACTTCATCTTCTCGGCCGACTTCATGATCTGCTCGGCGCCGCGGGCCTGCTCGGAGGTCGCGGTCGCGACCTGCTGCACGGTGGTTGCGACGACGTTGATCGCGTCGGTGACCTGCTTGGAGCCCTTGGTCTGCTCGACGGTGGCGCGGGCGATCTCGCGGACCATCTGGGTCGAGCGCCGGGCCGAGTCGGAGATCCGCTTGAGCGAGTCTTCGGCTTGGTGGCTGACTCGGACGCCGTCGTCGACCGACTTGCTCGAGCGCTGGACCGCCTCGACGGCGTTGTAGCTCTCGCGCTGAACGGCCTTGATGATGTCGGAGATCTCCTTGGTGCTTCGAGCCGAGCGCTCGGCGAGGTCCTTGATCTCGTCGGCCACGACCGCGAAGCCCTTGCCGTGCTCGCCGGCCTGGGCGGCGATGATCGCAGCGTTGAGCGCGAGCAGGTTGGTCTGCTCGGCGACGTCGTCGATGACCGAGAGGATCTTGCCGATCTCGCCGATCCGCTGACCGAGCCGGCTGATGACGGTCACCGCGTCGGCCGAGTAGGTCTTGATCAGGTTGATGACCTCGATGGTCCGGTTGATCGCGTCGACGCCACCCTCGGCGGCCCAGACCACCTCTTCGGACAGCTGGGCGGTCTCGTTGGCGTTGTTCTCGACCTGCTGGATCGAGATGTCCATCTCGTTCATCGCCGACGAGGTCTCCTCGGCGGTGGTCGAGAGCGCCTCGATGTTCTTGGCGACCTCGCGGACCGAGAAGGTCATCTCTTCGATCGAGATCGCGGTCTCTTCGACCGACGAGGCGAGGTTGAACATGCTCTCGGCGACCTCGTCGTTGGCCGCGGCCATCTGCAAGATCGAGCTCGAGCTCTCTTCGGCGTTGCTGGCCAGGAGGTCGACGCTGTCGGCGATGCTCTTGAGCCCGACCCGCATCTCGGTCAGCGCCTGCAAGGTGTCGTCGATGTCGGGCGCGGTGCTGACCACGCTCGCGTGCAGCTCCATGATGATCTCGAGCTTGTCGTTCGAGAGCTTGCGCAGACCACCGAGCGCTTCTTCGCGGACCTTCTTGATCTCTTCGCGCGCGGCGTCTCGCTCTTCGCGGGCGCCCTTCAGCTCTTCGCGCAGACGCTTGACCTCGTCGCGGGCCTCGTCGCGATCGGCTCGAGCGTCGCGCAGGTCGGCGCGGGCGTCGTTCAGATCGGATCGGAGCGAGGCGAGCTCCGCCTCGGGACGATCGTCGTCGTCCTCGCCCTCGCCGTTCTCACGTTTGGACTTGGCCATTGGCCCGGGATTGTACGGATCTCGACCGACGCGAGCCAGCTTCCAGACTGAAGTGCATCCGCGGGGCTCGGACTCGCCATCGGAGCGGATACATCTGCGCAGTGTCGCGCGGGGCTTCGCGGCTCGCCGCCGCGTTCAGAACAGCCCGAGCTGCGTCGCCTCGCTGTGGCCATGCACGATCGCGCCCTGCGAACGCAGCCAGGGGATCGCCTCGGCCGCCCACTCGGCGTCACCGCGCAAGAGGATCTTCGGCCGGCCGCAGGCCTGCCAGAACCGGAACATCGCCTTGCGATCCATCCGACCCGGGCAGGCCGCGTCGACCACCTCGACGCCCGGTCGCTCGGCCGCCCAGCGCTGCGCGTCGAGCCGGATCTGCTCGGGCGCGCCGATCAGCAGCGCGGTCGAGAAGCGGTGCCGCTCGAGGCTCGCGGCCCCGAACGCGTCGTGCGGCCAGAGCAAGAGCGAGGCCTCGGGATCGTGACGCTCGAGGTAGGGCAAGAAGCGCGGGTGGGCGTTGAGCGGGAGCAGGTCCGCGACGATGTCGGCGATCTGCCGGGCCGCGACCGCGCTCGGGACCAACAAGAGCACGCTACCGCCGAGCTGGGCCAGGGTCTCGAGCCCGCGCAGGCCGATCGGTCGCGGGGGACGATCGAGCGACCACTCGGGCTGGGCGCGCAAGAGCAGCCAGTCGCAGGGGACTGGGGTCGCGCGCAGGCCCAGCGACCAGGTGTAGAGCACCCGCGGCTGGCCCGAGCGTGGCCGCATCGCCAGCGACGAGCCGCCGAGCGGCAGACCGGAGGCGTGGGCCTCGAGCAGCTGACGAC
>JAMHUH010000920.1:0-4850 GCA_035904925.1 Nannocystaceae bacterium | reverse complement strand
GGCGCGGAGGCGATCGAGCGCGCGGGGGTTGAGCAGGACCGAGCGCGGGGTGTTGGGGCCGAAGTAGTCCGACGCGCGCCCGCTGGTGACCTCGACCTCGCCGCGGCGGTGGGCCTCGAACATCTCCTCGACCAACATCGCTCGCAGCTCGCCCTTGCTGCTGCAGGGCCGCATCGGGGTGTCTTCGTCGAAAGGCGTGTGCTCGGGCGCGCCGTACATGTACAGGCAATCGAGCACGACCAAGCGCGCGCCCGCCCGCGTCGCCGCGCCCCGAACCGAGCGCATCATCGGCTCGAGGATGCCGTGCCAGCGGCCGTAGTCGGGCGGGTTGACGCAGTTGTAGACGACCGCGGCCCCACGCGCGGCCGCGTCGGCGAAGGCCGGATCGTTGACGTCGCCCGACATCCAGACCAAGCCGGGCCGAGCCGGACCGGCCGGTCCACGCCGGACCAGGCGAACCTGGAAGCCGCGGCCGAGCAGCTCGTCGGCGAGCTTGATCCCGACCTGACCGGCGCCAAAGATGGTGTGGACGACTTGCGAGTTCGCGTTCATGTCGACAACATGCGTGTTGCGGATGAGCAAAGCCATGGGCAAGAACGCCAAGCCGATTCGCGAAAATGCAAAGCCTGTCGTCGAGCGGCTCCGCTGGGACGACCTCGAATTGCTGCTGGCGCTCACCCGCGAGGGCACGCTCTCGGGCGCCGCGACCCGACTGAGCGTCAACACCTCGACGATCGGTCGCCGGCTCGACGCGATGGAGGCCGGGCTCGGCGTCCACCTCTTCGACCGCACGCCGACCGGCATCGCGCCGACTGACCTGGCCGAGAGCCTGCTACCGATCGCCGAGACCATGGAGCGAGCGGCCGCCGACGCGCTGCGCTCGATCGAGGGCCGCGAGACCGAGCCCGAGGGTCTGGTCCGCGTCAGCGCCCCGCCGGGGATCGCCAACTGGTTCCTCGCGCCGGCTTTGGTCGAGCTGCGCAAGCGCTACCCCAAGCTGGTGATCGAGCTCGACGCCTCGGTCGGCTACGCCGATCTCGCCCGCCGCGACGCCGACTTGGCCCTGCGCGGGGCGAGGCCCAGCAGCGGCGATCTGGTCGCAGTGCGGCTGACCGAGGCGAGCTCGGTGATCGTCGCTTCGGCTGCGCGAGCGCGCATGAACGGGAAGCTCGGCAAGCTCGGGCAGCTCGACGCGATCGAGTGGGTCACCTGGGGCCGCGAGCTCGCCCACCTGCCCGACGCCAAGTGGATCACCGCCAACGTCGACCCCGCGCGGATCGTGCTGCGGACCTCGTCGATGGACGCGCAGATCCACGCCGTCCGTGCGGGCCTCGGCGCGATGCTGGTCGGTCGACCCTTCGTGGGCTGGCTCGATCTGGTCGAGCTCCCGCTCGAGCGTGGGCTGGCCAAGCGCCTGCCCGCGCTGCCGAGCGGCGCGATGTGGCTGGTCGGCCACCGAGCGCTGCGCAGCGTCCCTCGGGTTCAGGCGGTGTGGGAGTTCATCGTCGAGCAGGCCCAGAAGTTCGTGGTCTGAGAGCGATCTACGGATCCTTCGCGGTGGATCGGGTTCTCGATGGACGGGCTTCCTGGTGGTCGAAGATGCGATCGCCCGCGAAGGATCGACCGAGTCAGCTTCCGCGACATGAAGCGCGATCGAAGCGGTCGAGGTTCATGACCTTGGCCCAAGCCGCGACGAAGTCCTGCACGAACTTCGGCTCGGCGTCGGCGCTGGCATAGACCTCCGCGATCGCACGCAGCTCGGAGTTCGAGCCGAACACCAAGTCGACGCGGGTGCCCGTCCAGCGCAGCTTGCCGGTCGCACGCTCGCGACCCTCGAACGCGTCCGCGCCGGCCGAGGTCGGCGTCCACAGGGTCTGCATGTCGAGCAAGTTGACGAAGAAGTCGTTGGTCAGCGTCCCCGGTCGCTCCGTGAACACCCCGTGCTTCGACTTCGCCGCGTTGGCACCGAGCACACGCATGCCACCGAGCAGCACGGTCATCTGCGGGGCCGAGAGCGTCAGTAGGCACGCCTTCTCGACCAGCAGGTGCTCGGCAGCCAGCGCATGACCCTCGCGCAGGTAGTTGCGGAACCCGTCGGCGGTCGGCTCGAGCACGGCGAAGGCGTGGGCGTCGGTCTGGTCTTGCGTGGCGTCGGTGCGGCCCGGCGTGAAGGGCACCTTCACCGCGTGACCGGCCTGCTTGGCCGCCGACTCGATCGCCGCGCAGCCGCCGAGCACGATCAGGTCCGCGAGCGAGACTCGCTTCGCGCCGGTCTGCGAGGCATTGAACGCGGCCTGAATGCCCTCGAGCAGCTTGACCACGCTGGCGACGTCGGACTTCACGTTGACGTCCCACTGGGCCTGCGGTGCGAGGCGAATTCGGGCTCCGTTCGCGCCGCCACGCTTGTCGGTGTCACGGTAGGTCGACGCCGACGCCCACGCCGTGGCCACCAGCTGCGCGACCGAGAGGCCCGAGCCGAGGATCTTGCTGGCGAGCGCCGCGATGTCGGCGTCGTCGATCAGCGCGTGGTCGAGCGCGGGCACCGGGTCCTGAAAGATCAGCGCTTCCTTGGCCACCCACGGGCCCAAGTAGCGCGACACCGGTCCCATGTCGCGGTGCAGCAGCTTGTACCAAGCCCGCGCGAAGGCATCGGCGAGCGCGTCCGGGTTGGCGTGAAAGCGCTCGGAGATCGGCTTGTAGATGGGGTCCACGATCAACGCGATGTCGGTCGTCAACATCATCGGCGCGTGCCGCTTCGCCGGATCGTGGGCGTCGGGCACCGTGCCCTGAGCCTCCTTGTTCTTGGGCGTCCACTGGTGCGCACCAGCGGGGCTCTTGGTCAGCTCCCACTCGTACCCAAACAGGTTGTCGAAGTAGCCCTTGTCCCACGCGATCGGGTTCTTGGTCCACGCGCCCTCGAGCCCGCTCGTGATCGCGTCCCCGCCCTTGCCGCTGCCGAAGCTGTTCTTCCAACCGAGGCCCTGCTGCTCGAGGCCGGCGCCTTCGGGCTCGGCGCCGACGTACACGCTGGCGTCGGCGGCTCCGTGGGTCTTGCCGAAGGTGTGACCACCGGCGATCAACGCCACGGTCTCCTCGTCGTTCATCGCCATGCGAGCGAAGGTCTCGCGGATGTCCTTGGCCGCGGCCATGGGATCGGGCTTGCCATTGGGCCCCTCGGGGTTGACGTAGATGAGACCCATCTGCACGGCGCCCAGAGGATTGGCGAGCTGGCGATCGCCCTGGTAGCGCTCGTCGCCGAGCCAGACCTGCTCCGGACCCCAATAGACGTCGTCCTCGGCCGCCCAGATGTCCTCACGGCCGCCGCCGAACCCGAAGGTCTCGAGGCCCATCGTCTCGAGCGCTCGATTGCCGGTGAAGATCAGCAGGTCGGCCCACGAGATCTTGCGGCCGTACTTTTGCTTGATCGGCCACAGCAAGCGGCGCGCCTTGTCGAGGTTGGCGTTGTCGGGCCAGCTGTTCAGCGGCGCGAAGCGCTGGGCACCGGAGCCGCCGCCGCCGCGACCGTCGGCGATCCGATAGGTGCCTGCGGCATGCCACGTCATGCGGACGAAGAAGGGCCCATAGTGGCCATAGTCGGCCGGCCACCAGTCCTGCGATTGGGTCATCAGCGCGTCCACGTCGCGAGCGAGGGCGTCGTGGTCGAGGCTCGCAAACTCGCGCGCGTAGTCGAAGGACTCGCCCATGGGATTCGCCGCGGGCGAATTTTGCCTGAGAACCCGCAGGTTCAACTGGTTCGGCCACCAGTGCTGGTTCGCCGTGGTTCCTACTGCGGTGTGACGTCCGGCCATCACCGGGCACTTGTTCGAGCTGTTTTCAGTCATCGCGGTTTTTCTGGAGCCGGGAGACCGGCTGCCCACACACCTATACACGCCGATGGGGTGGTGCAACGAAACGCCGCAGGCTTAGCGCAGATCGTTGCGCCATTTGTCGTCGAGACTCTCGTCGTCGCTGCGCCCCGAGCAGCCGACCTGCGACCAGCAAGCCCAGGGGCTGGTCACTACAGCCGAATGTGCAGCGGCTCCGGGTCGAGCGCGATCGCTTGGTCGAGGATCTCGCCCCACGTCGCGAAGCTGCTCAGCTCGGATCCCTGCGCGTCGATGCGGATCCACGCGACCGGGCAGAGCCGGCGGCGAGCCCAGGTCCCGACCGTCTCGAGCGAGCGCTCCTCTTGGGTCTGGCCGAAGAGCACGATCGAGTCGATCCCGACGGACTGCGCGGCCCGAAGGTGCTCGCGGATCGCCAGCGCGGGCGTGCGCTCGTCGATGTAGAGCCCGAGCACGGTGACGACCGGCTTCTCGCCACCCGCGTCGCCACGCACGCGGTACCACCCGATCGTCTCGTTGACCCGGGCGGCGAGTTGCTCGGGCGTGAAGAACTCGACGTCGAGCTCCTCGGGCAGCGCGCTGACCCAGCCGTCGGGGTAGGCCTGGATGGACACCAGGTTGAAGCCATCGTGTCCAGACACGATCACCGCATGCTCGGCGTCGAAGTCCGCCCAGGGATCGAGCCCGCAGCTCTCGACCCACCGACCTTGCAGCTCCATCGAGGTCCAGTTCGGGATCGAGAAGTCGCGCTCGTCGCTGCACTCGGCCGCTTCGCGGGCGTGGTCGGCCGCGTAGGGGCTGCTAGCGACCAGGCTGAGCGCGCCGATCCCAAACAGGGCGATCGCTGCGTTCGCCCAGCGCTCGGGCAGCCGCTTGCCCGCTTCGCCGGCTCGCCAGGCGACTCGGGCCGCCCGCATGAACCCGATCGCCGTGAACACGCAGGTGATCGCGATAGCGAGCGTCCAGACGCTCTCGAGCGCCTGTACCCGCGAACAGAGGGTCAGC
>JAMHUH010000919.1:0-3507 GCA_035904925.1 Nannocystaceae bacterium | reverse complement strand
CTCGCTCGACCGCCGCGCGCGGGCAGGAACTCGGGGTTGCAGCAGCCCGGGCAGCGCATCGGACAGCCCTGAACCCAGATCGCGTAGCGCCGCCCGGGACCCTCGGCGTCGGTGTCGGCGATCTCGACGGCCACGCGCAGCTCGTCGGCGTCGTCGGCGTCGTTGCGCGAGGGCGTCATGGGCCTGCGAGTGTGCCTCGAAACACGCTGGGCGGCGAGGCTCCTTCGGGCGTCGCGTCGAGCCAGTGTACCGAATTGCCCCAAGGTTCGATATCAATCGAACCCAGCCCAATCAATACATCATTGACCTTTCGGCCAATCGCAGAGTGAGGATTTTGGTCTTGCATTATCGGTCATTTCGATGACAATGACAGCGTATGGCGAAGAACGTGCAGCGCATGGTCGACGGGGACGCGGAGGTGATCGTCGACACGCGCTACATGCCGATCGTCATCACGACTTGGTTCGGGACGCCGACGCTGGGTCTGGCCCACGCCTTCTGCACCTGGCTGACTGGGTTCTACGCCGAGCACGCCAAGCTCGGCACCCCGCTGGTGTTCGTCAACGACGCTGCGCTCGCGAGCCGACCGGGCGGCGAGGTCCGGCAGCGCTTCGCGACCGTCCAGACGCCCGAATTCCTGCTCGAGTCCTTCGTCGTGGTCACCAACCCCGCGGTTCGGGGCGCCGCGACGGCGATCCGTTGGATCGCGGGCGAGCGCATGAAGATGAACTTCGCCGCCGATCTCTCGAGCGGGCTGATCCGTGCGCTCGGTCTGCTCGCGCGACACAACCTCGAGATCCCGCGCGCGCTTCGGGCCGATCGCTACGAGCTGCCGGTCATGCCTCGGCGACGTCGCGCCAGTCGCTCCGAGGCCCGCTCCGACGTCACGCGACCCGAGTCGATGGACTGATGCGATTGCGAGTGTAGGCTGGATCGCGGTGGCGCGATTGCGCGACCCAGGATTTCGCGAAGTCGACCCACGAAATCACGGTTGTCAGGACCGTGGGCCGGTGCTTCGAGCTGCCATTTGGCACGCACCCGGGCGGTCGAGGCGCTCGATACTCTGAAAACCGAGTCAGCCGCCCGCGGCTGAAAACCGAGTCAGCCGCCCGCGGCTGAAAACCGAGTCAGCCGCCCGCGGCTGAAAACCCACGCCGCCCGGCAGGTTGTTTCTGATAGCCTGGCGCGGCTCGCGATGACTCTCTTCGTCAACGACTCGCCTTGGTTGGATCCGCGATCCCTCGCGGCACCGATCGCCTTTCTTGCTTGCGCGCTCGTATGGACGAGCGCCAACGCGCGCCCCGAAGGACCGCGGGTCTTTTGCGAGACCTACCCGGAGGTGCCCGAATGCGCGGGCCAGGTGGTGACTTGCGCGACCTGCCATCTCTCGGCCGACCCGCCCTCGTGGAACAGCTTCGGGTTGGCCTTGCTCGCCGCGCGTGGCGAGGGTGACTTCGCCGATGCGATCCCCGAGGCGCTGCGGGCCATCGAGTACGACGACGCCGACGGTGACGGTGTCTCGAACCTCGACGAGATCCTGCTCGGCACCCGACCTGGCGACGCGCGCTCGGTCTGGTTGCCGCCCGACGACGCGCCCGGCAGCGAGTGGCAGCCCAACCGCTTTTACGACGTCGAGGGCTACGACTACCTGTTCGCGCTGCGTCGCGTGATGGTGCTCTATTGCGGCGAGTCGCCGACCTGGGACCAGGTCCAAGACTTTCAGGCGCTCGCCGACGATCCCGACATGCAGTACGTCCGCCTCCACGAGCAGCTCGAGAGCTGCTTGCAGAGCGACTGGTGGGAGCAGATCGGCGTGCGCGAGCTGGCCGACCCCAAGATCAAACCCATCCGTGCGGTCGGCAACGACACCAACGTCGAGATCAGCGGCTTTCGGGTCGTGCTCGCCGACTACGAGTGGGACTACCGACTCTGGCGCTGGATCCTGACCGACGATCACGACCTGCGCGACCTGCTGCTCGCCCAGTATCACGTGACCGAGGACGTGCCCGGCCAGCTGGCGATCCGCGAGGGGGTCATCCCCGATCCCACGCAGCTCGGTCAGCTCGCTGGCGGCGAGCCGCTGCAGGTCGAGAAGCGGGCCGGGATGATCACGACCCAGTGGTTCTTGATGTCCAACACCATGTTCTCGGCGCTGCCGCGGACCAGCGCGGCGCAGGCCTATCGGGCCTACCTCGGCATGGACATCTCGCTCAGCGAGGGCCTCTTGCCGGTCGTCGACGAGCCGCGCGACGTCGATCACAAAGGCGTGTCGCAGCCCGCTTGCGCCAACTGTCACTCGACCCTCGATCCGCTCGCCTACGCGTTCGCCTACTACACCGGCATCATCCTGCCCTCGGGCACGGGCATCTACAGCCCGACCCGACCGCTCGCGCTGATGGACGACTGGGATCCTGGCGTCCATCGGACGGTGATCTTCGGCCAGGAGGTCGCCAACCTGATGGAGTGGGCGCAGGTCGCCGTCGAGTCCGACGCCTTCAAGCGCAACCTCGCCGCGATGTTCTTCGAACACGCGCTCGGCCACGAGCCCAAGCCCGACGAGCAAGACGAGTTCATCGCGCTGTGGCAGTCGATCGACGAGGGTGGCTGGTCGGCCAACCAGCTCGTTCACCAGCTCGTCGACACCCAAGCCTTCGGAGCGCCCTGACCATGCGGACCACGTCGATGATGTCCAACTGGATCGTGGCGCTGGCGCTGGCGCTGACCAGCCTCGCGGGCTGCAAGGGTGACGAGAGCGATGGCTCGGGCGACGAGGCCGAGGGCCCCGGCGCGCTCGAGCCTTCGAAGGATCCCGACGTGCAGTGGAAGCGGGCGGCCGCGGTCGAGCACGACCTGACCCGCGCGCTCGAGCTCACCCCCGATCAGCTCTGCCTCGAGGTTGGTACGGCGCCCTGCGTCTCGCAGGTTCACCTCGTCGCGCTCGGCGGTCACGATCCCTTCGGGCTCGGCCTCTACGAGTCGGTCGACACCCCGCTCGCGACCACGCCGATCGCCCTCGATCGCGTGGCCTTGAGCGGCTGCGCGGCCCGGGCCGATCTCGACCAAGCAGCCGGCGCTGCGGCCATCGTGTTCAAGGGCTTCGACCTCGCCGCGCCCACGCCCGCCGCCGACGCGCCCGAGCTCACCGCGATGATCGCCGAGCTCTATCACCGGCTGCTCGCTCGCGATCCGCTCGAGACCGAGATCGCGGCGCTGCTCGAGCTGCGCGTCGACGACTCGGGCGAGACGATCCGCGGTCGCGACTTCGCGACCTTGGCTTGCTACGCGGTCGCGACCACCACCGAATTCTTGTTCTTCTGACCGAGCCTCGCACATGACGAACTCCAGCAACTTCACTCGTCGCCGCCTTCTGGGCGGCATGCTCGGCGCCGGTGCGCTCGGGCTCGGTGGCGCCGCGACCTTCGGACTTCGACCGGGCGTCGCCCGCTCGGGCAACGACCCGCGCGCGGGCGAAGACCCCGGCCTCGGCGAGCGCAAGCTGCTCTTCGT
>JAMHUH010000918.1:0-1692 GCA_035904925.1 Nannocystaceae bacterium | reverse complement strand
TGACGGTTGGAAACACGACGATCGGCTTCGAGGCCACGCCCCTCCCCGACCCCGCGTCGAGCCCCGGGCCCGGCTCGAGCGACGAAGGTCGAGCGACGATCGAGATGGATCTTCGCCAGGCCACGCCCAACTTCAACCGGCTGGCCTCGCTCGCGGCGCTGGGCGATCGCCTCGCCCGCTGTGGCTCGTTGCAGGCCGTCTATCGGAGCGCCAGCGAGTGGGCGGTCGAGGCCCTGCCCTGCGCTCGCGCGCTGCTCTTGAGCCCGGACGGGACCGACATCTTGGCCGCCGCGAGCTCGGGCCCGGTCTTGGATCTCGCGCTCTCGCAGACGCTGCTGCGCCGCGTGCTGTCCGAGAACCGAGCGGTGCTGGTCCGCGACGTGCTGAGCGAGCCCGCGCTGGCCGACCGCCGCTCCGTGCAGATCCGCGGGATCCAAGGCGCGATGGCAGCCCCCTCGCGCAATCTGGTCTTCTACGCCGAGTGGGGCCCGATGGAGGCCGCGCGGCATCGCTTCGACGACAGCGCGCTGACCTTGATGGTCTGCGCCGCGCAGCTGCTCGACGCGCTCGGCGACAGCGCGAGCGAACGCAGCCAGATGCGCGCGGCCCTGGCCCAGCGCGGCGGCTCGGAGCCGGGTCGGATCGTCGGCAGCTCGGCCGCGATCAAGAAGCTGCACGTGTTCCTCGAGCGGGTCGCCGGGACCAACGCGACCGTGCTGATCAACGGCGAGAGCGGCACCGGCAAGGAGCTGGCCGCCCGCATGGTCCACCTCCACTCGCCGCGAGCCGAGCGGCCCTTCGTCGCGATCAACTGCGCGGCGGTGCCCGAGAACCTGCTCGAGAGCGAGTTCTTCGGCCACGAGAAGGGCGCCTTCACCGGCGCGGTCGCCCAGCACAAAGGCGTGTTCGAGCGGGCCCACACCGGCACCTTGTTCCTCGACGAGATCGCCGAGATGGCGCTCTCGACTCAGGCTCGAATGCTGCGCGTGCTCGAGAGCCGCAGCTTCACCCGGGTCGGCGGGACCGAAGAGGTCGCCGTCGACGTCCGCTTGGTCGCCGCGACCCACCGTGACCTGCGAGCGATGGTCGGCGAGGGCACCTTCCGCGAGGACCTGCTCTACCGACTCAGCGTCATCCATACCCGGCTGCCGCCGCTGCGCGAGCGTCGTGAGGACATCCCCGAGCTCGTTCGCCACTTTTGCGACGTGCTCGGCGACGACATGGGCCGGCACATCGATCGCGTCGCCGACGACGCGATGGACGTGCTCCGCAGCTACCGCTGGCCCGGCAACGTCCGCGAGCTTCGTAACGTGATCGAGCGCGCGCTCGTGCTCGGCGACGGGCGCGAGCTCGAGCTCGACGACCTTCCACCCGAGCTCCAGCACGCCAGCTCGCCCACCAGCAGCGAGGGCCAAGTCGCCAGCCCCGTGATCTCGAACCACAAGATCATCCCGCTGAGCGAGCTCGAGGCCCAGGCGATCACGGCCGCGCTCGAGGTCACGGGCAACAACAAGGCCCGCGCCGCAGCGTTGCTCGGCATCGATCGCACGACCTTGTACCGCAAGCTCAAAGAGCAGGGTCGCTAGAGAGGCGACCGGTTTGAATTCGCGTGCTGAGGTGCGTCTGGGGCCGTCCGAGGGTAGGAGCGAGGCCGAAGGCGTATCCGGCATACGTCGAGCGCCGAGCGACACC
>JAMHUH010000917.1:0-17348 GCA_035904925.1 Nannocystaceae bacterium | reverse complement strand
CTCGGGGCTCGGCTCGGGGCTCGGCTCGTCGCTGCTGGGCTCGAGCAGCTTGCCCAGGTACTTGTCGGGATCGGCCTCGATCTCGCCCAGGCACTTGTCGCAGCAGAACACCCAGCTCTTGTCGTGCCAATCGATCCGCGGCGAGTCGTCCTTCACTTCGAATTTCTTGCCGCTGTAGGGGCAAGTCGTGACGTCGCCGGTCTTGGCCTCGTAGTTGGGCACGACCTCGCGACCTTCGAAGTCGCCGTGCTTGCTCGGGTCGTGCATTCCACCCCCGCCGCTGGCAGACGCCGCGTCGGGGTCGGTGGTCTCGGTCTTCTTGCAGCCCGCGAGCGAGAGCACGAGCAGGGCAGTGGGGAGCAACGCGCGAAGCACCTTCATGCGCGACACCATGACGCAGTCTCGCTCGGCCCGCGCCGGCAGCTTCTGCGGCGAGACCTTGGTTGAGGGAGAACTCCACTTCGTGTGCATCAGCGCGTGGATTCCAGCACTTCGTCGAGCGCGGCGAGGACCTCGGGGATCTCGCGGCGATTGTTGGGCCAGTGGGGTGCGAAGCGCAGCAAGCCCTCGGGGATCGTCATCGCGATCCCGCGTGCGCCGAGGCCCGCTTGGATCGTCCGCGCGTCGAGCCCGGCGGGCGGCCGCACCGACAAGATCCCCGAGCGCTGCTCGGCGACCTCGCTGCGGAGGCTGACCAAGCCGCGCTCGCGCATGCCGGCTTCGAGCTCGTCGAGGTAGCCCTGCACGTGGGCCTCGATGGTCGCGAGGCCGAGCTCGAGCAGAGGCTCGATCGCGGCCGCCAGCGCGGCCAAGCCGATCGTCGGATAGGCGCCGGCTTCGACGAAGTCGGCCCGCTTGCGAATGGCCCGGTCATAGCGAAGCTGACCCGGCTCGAACAAAAAATCGATCGCGTGCTCGTGGCTGAGCCAACCCGCCGTATGCGGGCGCAGGTCTGCCAGCCGCTCGCGCGCGACGAAGAGCAGCGCCGAGCCTTCGACGCCCATCAACCATTTGTGGCTGCCGCAGGCGAGGTAGTCGAGGCCGAGCTCGCGCACGTCGAGGTCGAGCACGCCGAGGCCCTGGATCGCGTCGCAGAACAATTGCGCGTCGTGCTGATGCGCGAGCGTGGCGATCGCTCGAAGCGGCATGCGCAGACCATTTTGAAATTGCACGGCCGAGCAGGCGATCAGCCGCACGCCGCCGCCTCGCAGCCGGTCTTCGAGCTTGCTCAGGCCCGCGCCGCCAGGGCCCGCGAAGTCGTCGACGTCGAGGAATTCGACGCGCAGGTGGTGGAGCTCGGCGGCGCGCTGCCAGGGCGTGACGTTGCCCGGAAACTCGCCGCGCAGGACCAGCAGCGTGTCGCCGGCCCGCCAGGGAAAGCAGAGCGCGATGGTCGAGATCGCGGTGGTGGTGTTGGCGACGAAGCCGATCTGATCGACGTCCTCGGCTCCGCCACCGAGCAAATGGGCGACCCGCTCGCGCAGCTGAGCGCGGCGCTCGTGCCAGGCCATGAACGCGTCCGCGCCCCGTCGCGCGTAGTCGTGGACGACTTGCTCGATCGCCTGCTCGACCGCCGACGAGAGCGGTGCGATCGCGCTGTGACCGAGATAGGCGCGGGCTTCGAGGCGAGGAAAGCCCGAGCGATCGCCGAGCGCCACGGACATGCGAGGGGGCCAAGCGGCTTGGTCGGTCATGATCTATTCGTCGTCGTTGGGCTCGGACGCGCCCGCGGGATCCAACGAGCGGAGCGCGTGCTCGAGCAGCTCGTCGCGTTCGGCCAAGCGCGGCCAGCTCGGCGCGATCGGATGGGTCGGGGCCACGCCGACGCCGGTCAACCAGGTGCCGTCGTGGCGCAGGACGTCGGTCTGACCAAAGCGGATCCGCGAGCCGCCCGGCAGCATGAACTCCGAGCAGCGAGCCAGGTCGCCCGCGCTGTGGCTGCCGACGATCGCCGCGCCCAAGCGATCGAAGGCGACCAGCTCGAGCTCGGCTCGGCCGCGCGTGCGATGATCGGCCAGCGCGACGACCGGACAGCGCAGCCGCAGCCGCAGCGGCGCCGGCTCGAGCCGATGCTGATCGACGGTGACGGGTACGAAGCGGCCCTCGTGGGTCGGCCCGACCAAGATCCGCTCGTCGAGCAATTCGAGCGCCTCGCTCGCCCAATGGCTGGCCAAGGAGTCGCGCTCGTCGAGCAGGGGCCCGCGTAGATCGACGATCACCGCCTCGGCCTCGCGCAGCCAACGAGCGGCCATGCGCAGGTTGGGGATCCGGCCGAGATCCGCGTACCAGGTGCCCGGGCGCAGCTCGATCAGCGAGTCGGAGGGTCGCAGGTCGCCGCCGCTCGGGCGTCGATCGAGGGCCAGCCAGCGATCGAGCTCGAGCTCGAGCCTCGCTTCGCCCTGGTCGCTGACCCGCGTGACCTCGACCCGCAGCCCGGCCTTGGCCCGCGCACGATCGCCGACGAAGAGGCGATCGACCGCGCGGGCGATCTGCACCCGCGACGACGCGGCGCTGGTGCGTGGCAGCATCTGCGCCAAGCGGGCCTCGATCGACTCGCCCGCGATCGCGACGATCACGTCGCCCGTCTGCAGCGGCGCGAGCTCGTCGGGTCGATCGACGAGCGGGAACGCGACCACGCGCTCGGCCGCCCACGCGAAACCAGCCGCGGGCACGAACTCGCGGGACTTGCCGCGAGTCTCGTTGCGGGGCTTGGGCCCGAGTCGCTGGGCGTTGCCCTCGCCGAAGCTGGCCAACAAGACCTCGAGGATCGCCGGCATCGCGGCCGCGTCGGCCTCGGCGGCCTCGCACAGGGCTCGCCGTAGCGGCGCGATCGGGTCGAGGGGCGAGCGCGGCGAGAACCAGCGCAGCACCGACCAGGCCTGGATCACGGCGAGCAGCCGAGTGCCGCGATCGTCGAGCGTGTACTCGGCCGCCTGCTCGGCGTCGAAGCCCAGCGCCGGCTCGGGCTCGCCACCTTCGTGCCAGAGCGCCAGCGGGATCGCGGCGCTCAAGCCTCGGCCGAGCTCGACCAGCAGCGGCGCGGCCGGGGCCAGCAGATCGAACTCGCGGTCGCAGTGCAAGCACGCGCTCGAGTCGCGACGCCGCTTCGGCTCTTGCTCGACGCAGCGATCGGGCGGCCGGACGATCCGGCGCGCGCAGGCGCTGGGATCGCGATCGCGCTTGGCGTCGATTGGGAAGCCACGCCGCCACCACTGCACGATCGCGTCGGTCTCGCGCAGCAGCGCGGCGGGCAGTGGCGGGCGCGGCTCGGGCTGCTCGGACTTTTCGGGCTTCTCGGGCTGCTCGGATTTTTCGGACTTCTCGGATTTTTCGGGCTTCTCGGGCTTGGACTGTTCGGCGTCGGGTTTCGCTGGCTTCTCGGCGTCATCCGCATCCGCGTCGTCCGTATCGACGTCGAGTTCGGGCTCGTCCGCGTCGACGTCGAGCTCGGGCTCGTCCGCGTCGACCTCGAGCTCGGGCTCGTCCGCGTCGACCTCGAGCTCGGGCTCGTCCACATCACCCTTCTTTGGGGCTTCGGCCTTCTCGGTCTTCTCGCTCGATTCGCCGGTCTCCGAGTCTTCCTCGGGCTTGCCGCGAGTCGTGCGTCCGGGGGGCCCGGGACGGTGGCTCTGGCCTTTGCCGTGGGTCAGCGAGTTCGCGGCCGGGCGCGCGCGGCTCGGGGTTTCCTCGGCCGCTTCGGGGTCGGGACAGGCGAGGCCCTCGAGCCCCTCGCTGGCGCTCGGCAGCTCTTCGATCGCCGCGCGCCACAGCTGCAGGGTCGGCGCGACCTCGCCCAACAAGCCGCGCAGACCCTCGGCGAGCTGCTCGGGATCTTGGCGCTGCTCGAGCTCGCGGATGCCCTCGAGCACGAGCGGCTCCCAGGCGACGGCGCTGGCCTGATCGCTGGGATGCAACCAGCGGATCGCCGCGCTCAGCTGCGCGAGCGCGAGCAGGTTGCGAACGCCTCGCTCGCTCAGGGGACCGGCCGGCGCGGGGCCGCCTTCGGGCACGCGGGTCGGATCGCGGGGTTGGCAGCCCGAGAGGGCTCCGAGCAGCGCGATCGATCCGCTCGCCAGCAACCACGTCCTGCGCGAGAGCTGGTCGTTGGCGTCGGACACCGCGGGATTGTCGACAAACTCACCGGCGGGAGCAAGCGCCCGAGTCGCCTGGAGCACAGCCGCAGGGGCTCCGCGGTCGAAAGTCGGTGACGCGATTGCGAGCGTCGAGCTCGACCTCGCAGCAGCGCAGCAGGTCGGCGTGCAGCAAGTCGCGGCCTCGCTGGACTCGCGACTTGAGGGTCGAGAGGGGCAGGCCCAGCCGCGCGGCGGCGGCCCGCTGCGAGAGCCCCTCGAGCTCGGTCAGCGCGAGCACCTCGTGGTAGCGCTCGGGCAGCTCGGCCACTCGCGTGCGCAGCCAGGCCGCCAGCACGCGCGCGGCCTGCTCGTCGTCGCCGAGCGTCGGGAGCTCGCCGAGCTCGGGTAGCTCGCCGCACGGCTCGCGCCCGCGTCGACGCAGGTGATCGATCGCGACGTTGCTGGCCACGCGAAACAACCACGCGTCGATCCGCTCGATCGACTCGATCGGATCGCGGCGCTCGTGGAGGCGCAAGAACGCCTCTTGCAGCAGGTCCTCGGCGACGTCGCGATCGCCGACTCGGCTACGCAAGAATCGGCGCAGGGGATCGGCCAGCTCGGTCCAGGCGCCCGCGCTCATGGCTTCGCACAGCAGGGCGAGGCGGCCGCTCGCGCCGGGTCGGCTGGCGCTCGGCTGTGGACCTCGCTCTCGGCCTCGGTGACCACGAAGATCTCCCAAGGGTGCCCGTCGGGATCGGTGATCCACACTTTGTCTTGGACCGCGTAGCAGCAGGTGACGGCCTCCTCGTCGCGGACCGCATGCCCGGCCGACATCATGCGCACACGAGCCGCGAGCACCTCGGCGGTCGACTTGACCTGGATCCCGAAGTGCGCGGGGAAGCGCGGCTCGACCACCTCGGGCGCGAGGTTGAGGCTGAGGTTGATCGGTGGCTCGTGGACCTCGAACTTGGCGTAGTCCGAGCGTCGCTTGGTCGGCGCCTGGCCAAAGAGCTGGGTGTAGAACTCGACCGAGCGATCGATGTCGCGGGTCGCCAGAGCGATGTGCGGCCGCATCCGGGTGGGAAACTCGACGACGGAGGTCTTGATTTGCATCGTGCTCATGCCGGGATGACGGGGGAGCGCTCGGGTGGACGCGAAATTGGGCGAGCCGGGCTCGTGACTTGATTCACGCGCGTTCGAGCCCGAAGAAAGCGTAGCCGTAGCTGTCACCAAAGCGCTGATACATCGCGATCTCGGTCCGAAGCTCGGCGATCAGCTCGACCATCGCGGGATCGCGCGTGCCCGCGAGCTCGTCGCAGCGCAGCGCGATCGAGGCGTAGTAGTCGAGCCAGGCCTGCGGCTTGCTAGAGAGGCGAACCGCTAAATCCCACGCGCCAGTGCACGCCTGGGACCGCCCGTGGCGGTGTCGCTCGGCGCTCGCAGTGCGCCCGGCACAGCTTCGGCCTCGCTCCTACCCACGGACGGCCCCAGCCGCACCCTGGCACGCGCGATTTAGCGGTTCGCCTCTCTAGGCAAGCGCTCGGCCAACACCCGGGTCGCCGCGCCGCTGCCACAACCAAAGTCGACGACTCGAGGCCGCGCGGGCAGAGGGCCGAGCAGGGCGAGCGCCTTGGCCGTCGTCTCGTCGCTGCCTGGACCCTGGCGCGGCAGGCTGGCGAAGAACTCGAAGATCGCGGGCGGGATCATGCGGGCCCTCAGACCTGCGCCAGCGCGAGATCGATGTCCTCGAGCAGCGCGTCGATCCGCTCGCGGTGGGTTCGAAAGCTGACCACGCAGACTCGCAGCGTCACCGCGTTCTCGACCGCGCCATCGGCCCCCTCGACCGGCAGCTCGGTGCTCGACAAGAACGCCCGCCCGCGCTGGTTGATCGCCTCGAGCAGCGCGCCGTTGCGGCTGTTCCACGCGGCCAAGCTCTCAGCTTCGCGGCGACGCAGACGAAACGCGAGGGTCGAGAGCTGCGGTCGCGCGACCAGCTCGAGCGGGGCACCAGCGGCGATCCGACGATCGAGCCCCTCGGCGCACAGGTGGGCCAGCGCGAGCTTCTCTTCGAGCGCGTCACGAAAGGCCTGGGCGCCGTGCAGCATCAAGGGCAGCCACAATCGGAGGCCGCGGAAGGGTCGGCTGAGCTCGGGGCCGAGCGTGCCCGGGCTGGTCGGCTCGCCCTCGAGGTCGCGCAGGTAGTCGGCCGAGCCCGCGTGCGCGGCCGCGAGGCGCTGGCCCTCGCGGACCAACAAGCAGCCGGTCCCGTAGGGCAAGAACATGCCCTTGTGGGGATCGAAGCAGATCGAGTCGGCCCGCTCGATGCCGCGCAGGCGCGCGCGGCCGCTGGGCGAGAGCACGAAGGCGCCGCCGTAGGCCCCGTCGACGTGCAGCCACAGATCCTCGCGCGCGCACAGATCGGCGAGCTCGTCCATGGGATCGATCGCGCCGGTGTTGGTCGTGCCGGCGGCCGCGATCACGCAAAAGGGCCGCAGCCCGCGGTGACGATCGGCGGTGATCATTCGCGCGAGCTCGTCGACGTCGAGCCTGAACATTTCGTCGACCGCGACCGCGCGCAGGTTGGCGCGTGGGATCCCGGCCAAGGTCAGCGCCTTGGCGATGCTGTGGTGGGCCTGGGTCGAGGTGTAGACCAGCGCGCGCGAGTAGTCGCCGCTGTCGCCGAAGTGGTGGAAGCGGGCCGTGACCAGGGCGCCGAAGTTGGCCAGCGAGCTGCCCGAGGTCAGCAAGCCCTCGGCTCGCGGCCCGTAGCCGAATTGCTGGCCGAGCCAGCGCAGCACGTCTTGCTCGAGCCGAACCCAGCCGGGCGCGGCCATCGAGTAGCCGGTGAAGCGGTTGCCGACGTCGGCGATCAGATCGGCCAAGCCGGTCGCGAAGAGCCCACCACCAGGGACGTAGGCGAGGTAGCCGGGGCCGGCGGTCTCGAGCGCGGCGTCCATCGAGCCACCGACGATCTCGAGCGCGCGGGTCAGGCCGCCCTCGAGCGGCCGCTCGGGGATCGGCTGGGAGAGGCGCGCGGCGAGTCGCTCGGCCGCCTCGCCGCTCAGACCTTGGGCGGGTCGCTTCGGGATCTCGCGCAGCAGATCGAGCACGAAGGCGGCGACCTGACGCATCCACTCGGCCGAGGTGCCCGCGTCGGGCTCGAGCCCATGCAAGTGCGCGGGCAGGCTCGGCGGCGGATGAAAAGGATGCGGCGCCACGCCAGCAGGTTGACCTCGCACGCGCGCGCTCGCCTGCGCGGCGGCCTGATCGTCGAGGCGATCGATCGTGCGCTCGGTCGGCCGCGCGCTCGGGTTGGTGCTCGCGGGCTCGTCGAGCGCGGGCGCGGGCGCGAGCTCGTCGGGCTCGGGTTCGGGCAGGGGAGGCGTGCGGATCTCGTCGGGGTCCAGCGGCATGATCAGGGCTCGAAGACGCCGAGGTCGTAGTAGCGGTCGCGCAGCTCGGTCTGCCGCGATCGCATCTCGAGCGCCTGGCCGCGCACGTACACCTGCTCGGGCCAGCACGAGAGCTCGAGCGGATCGGCGCCGTCCCAGATGACCAGGTTGGCGACCTTGCCGACCGCGATGCTGCCGTAGTCCTTGTCCATCCCGTAGGCCTTGGCGACCTCGAGCGTGAGGCTGGCCAGCGCCAGCTTGGCGTCGAGCCCGTTGGCGACCGCGATGCCGGCCTCTTGGGTCATGTTGCGCGCGTTGTGGCTGTCGAAGTGGGTGATCGCGACGCTCACGCCCGCGGCGGCCAGCAGCGCGGCGTTGTCGAGCCGAGCGCCGAGCGTGTCGAAGCTGCCCGGCAGGTTCTGGGTCGGCTGAAGCACGACCGGGATCTTGGCCGCGGCGAGCTGCTCGGCGACCTTCCAGCCCTCGGCCGCGCCGACGATCGTGATTCGAATGTCGAGCTGCTCGGCCAGCTCGATCAACGCGAGCAGATCGCTGGCTCGATGCGCGTGGACGACCAAGGGGATCTGGCGATCGATCACCGGCCACAGCGCGCGCAGGTCGAGCGGATGCGCGACCAGCTCGCGCGCTTGCCCGCGATCGAAGTTCTTTTGGTTGAGTCGATACCAGGCCGCGTCTTCGAACACGCGGCGAAGCTCGGTCACCCCGGCCGCGCGCGAGCCCGCGAAGGCCTGGCCGAGGTTGCCCGCGACCGCCACGCTGTCGGCCGCGACCAGCTCGCCATGCTGACCAGGCAGCAGATCGATCCACGCGACCTGGCCCGAGAGCAGCCCGCCGACCGGGCTGACTGCCGCCGTGGTCACGCCCTCGATCGCCTGGATCGCGAGCAAGCTCGAGTCGGCGTTGATCGCCGTGCTCGGCTCGTAGCCGGCCTTGATCGCGTCGGCGTCGGTGCGCGCGTCGTCGCGGGTGCTGCCCTCGAGCCCGATCTCGACCAAGCCGAGCTGGGTGTCGGCGGCGATCAAGCCGGGCGTGATCAGCTTGCCTTGCACGTCGATCACCGGGATGTCGCCGCGGGCTGCGATCACGCCGGTGCGGACCTCGACGAACTTGCCCTTGTCGATCCGAATCGAGGCCTGCTCGAGCAGGGTGCCGTCGCCGACCCAGACGGTCGCGTTGGTCAGGATCAGCGAGTCGACGACCGGCGCCTCGGCGGGCACGACTGGCGGCGCAGCCACGACCGGCGGCGCAGCCACGACCGAGGATGCCACCAAGGGGCCGAGCAGGGCCAAGCCCAAACCCAAACTCGAGACCAAGATCGCTCGTCGCAGGCTCATGGCGCACCTCGCAGATCGTCGCGCAGCCCGAGGTCGAAGTCCGTCCGCGGTCGACCTTCGGGATCCGAGCGATCGAAGACCCGCTCACCGTCGATGTAGACCTGCTCGGCCCGCGTGTACACGCTGAAGGGCGAGCCGCTCCAGACCACGATGTCGGCCATCTTGCCGGGCTCGAGCGAGCCGGTCTGATCGTCGACGCCCAGCGCCCAGGCCGGGTTGAGCGTCAGCCAGACCAGGGCTTGATCCTCGCTGATGTCGATGCCGGCCCGACGCCCCGCGTACATCGCCTTGCCCGCCTCTTGGTTGAGCCGCTGGATGCCTTCGGCCGAGTCCGAGTGAATGATCGCCCGCGCGCCGGCCTTGCTGATCAGCGCCGCGTTCTCGCGCACGCCGTCGTAGGCCTCGACCTTGAACCCCCACCAGTCGGCCCACACGGACGCCGAGGTGTTGGCGGCCGCCAGCCGGTCGGCGATCTTGTAGGCCTCGACCGCGTGGTGAAAGCTGCGGATCGAGAACCCGAAGCTGGCCGCGAGCTCGAGCATCAAGGACATCTCGTCGGCCCGATAGCAGTGCATGTGCACGAGCACGTCGCCCTCGAGCACGCCGACCAGGGTCTCGAGTCCGAAGTCGCGGGCCGGCGGCGTCGGTCGCTTGGTCTCCTTGCCGTCGGCGCCCTTGCTGCCGCCGGTCTCCCAGACCGCCACGTCGCGCTGGTAGTCGTCCCACTGCCGCTGGTACTCGCTGGCCGCCTGGAAGGCCTTGCGATGACCGGCGACGTTGCCCATGCGCGTCTGCGGCCCGCCCTTCTCGCCGTAGACCCGCTTGGGGTTCTCGCCGCAGGCCATCTTCAGCCCCGCGGGCGCGCCGGGAAAGCGCAGGTCTTCGGCCGAGCGCGGGTTGGGTCGGAGCTTGATCGTGAAGCTGCGCCCGCCGATCAAGTTGGCCGAGCCGGGCAGGATCTGCGCCGACGTGACCCCGCCCGCGAGCGCGTGGCTGAACTGGGGATCTTGCGGCCACACGCCATCTTCGGCGCGCACGTAGGGCGTGGTCGGGGCGACCGCCTCGTTGCCGTCGGAGTTGCCGCTCAGGCCCGGCGACGCGTACACGCCCATGTGCGAGTGCGTGTCGATGATGCCGGGCGTGATCACCTGGGTCGCCGCGAGCTCGATCACCGTCACGCCCTCGGGCGCCTCGACCTCGGCCGCGGGGCCGACCGCGGCGATCTTGCCGTCGATCACCAACACCGCGCCCGGCTCGTGGATCGCCCCGGTCGCGGTCATGACCTTGGCGCCGCGCAGCAGCAGGCTCGGACCCTCGCCCGTGGTCGCGGGCTCGACCTGCGCGTCCCCGCCCGAATCGGGCGGGGTCGGGTCCGGTTGCTTGGCCTTTTGACAAGCCGAGGTCGAGAGCGCCGCGCAAAGCACCAGCGAGGGCCAAGTCCGCATCGCCGACGACGCTACGGCCCGCCATCGAGTCCCGCAAGCACGAAGCGTCACGCCGCGCGGCGAAACCTCGCGCGGCTCGAGGGCGTCGCGGGCCTGGGCGCGTTTGAGCGACCTGCTCGCGGTGGTACCTTCCCGGCGTGCACCCGGCCTCTCGCAGCTTGCTCGCCCGCTGGATCTACGCGGCCAAGCCCGCGAGTTGGCCCAAGCTGCTGGTCCCGGCCCTGCTCGGCCAAGCGATCGGCGTCGCGGCGGCGAGTCGGCTCGACGCCCACGCGCTGCTGCTGGGTTTGGCCTTCACGATCTTCGACCTGCTCTTCGTCGTGTTCCTCAACGACTGGGGCGACCGCCGCGTCGATCGGATCAAGCGGCAGATGTTTCCCGAGGGCTCGGCCAAGACCATCCCCGACGGGATCCTCCCAGCCTCGGCCTTGCTCGGCGTCGGGCTCGTGGCCGGGCTCGCGGCCTTGCTCGTCGCGATCGTCGCGGGCGCGAGCTTGGTTCGACCTGGGTTGGGTTGGGCGGCCCTGGGCATGCTCGGCCTCTTCGTCGCCTACACGCTGCCGCCGATCCGGCTCAACTACCGCGGCGGCGGCGAGCTGCTCGAGGCCTTCGGCGTCGGCGTGGCGCTGCCCTGGTTTCACGTCTATCTGCAGGGCGGTGTGAGCTGGACGGCCGGCTTGTGGTTGCTGCCAGGCTTCGGCCTGCTCGCGTTCGCGAGCGCCGTCGCGAGCGGCTTGGCCGACGAGCAGAGCGATCGTCGCGGCGGCAAGCGGACCTACGCGAGCGAGTATGGCAACCGAGCGGCGCGGGCCTTGGTCGAGCGGCTGGTCCTCGGCGGCTGCCTGGTCTGGGCGATCGGCATGCGGATCGCCGACGTGCTGCCGGCCCCGCTCGGGGCGCTCGCGGTGATCGTGGTGCTGGTCAATTGGCGACGGCTGCGAAAGGTCAGCCCGGCCGCCAAGACCAACGCCTTCGAGATGCACGCTCGCTACAAACACTACCTTCACAACGCGATCTGGCGCAGCGCGACGATCCTCGCGCTGGCCCTGATCGCGGTCACGCTGGTCGGCCGCGGCGGATGAGCGGGGTCGGCCGGGCCGAGCTGGTCGCGACCTGGCAGCAGCTGGCGGCGTTGGCCGGTCCTCTGCGGACCCTCGATCCCGCGCGCGAGCTGGCCACGCCCTTGGTCGATGTCCACGCGCGCGCGCTGGTCGAGCTGCCCGCGGCGTGGCGCGCCGAGCTGGCCGGGCCGCTCGCGCTCGGGCTGATCGAGCTCGCGCTCGCTCAGCTCGACGCCTTCCCCGGCAACCTGTTTTGGGATCTCGATCTGATCGCCTGCGACATCGCTCGCGAAGTCGCCCGCGAGACCTGTGCGAGCCCGAGCTCGGCCAGCGCGGCCGCGACGATCGAGCGGCGCCTCGCCGAGATGAGCGCGCTCCAGACCCTCTACGGCCGCGCGAGCGCGATCAACTTCAGCTTCGTGCACGACTTCGTCTACGGCTACGACTGGGTCAAGTGGCGCAGCCGCTCCAGCGAAGCCAGCGGTGGACCCTTCGGGCCGGTGTTCTTGCGTCACATGGATCGGCGTGGCCACGAGCTGCTCGAGCTGATCGCTCGTGATGATCACGAGTACCCGCAGCTGCCCGAGCAAGAGCCCCGCAACCCCTTCCCCTTTTCGCGTGCGCCCGCCGACGAGCTGCGCCTGCATCGCGAGCTGGCCCGGCGCGGGCTGATCCCGGTCCCGACCTGGTCGGCGACGATCGACACGAGCGCGCTCGACTGGTCGCGGCCCTGGCAAGCCGAGCGGGTCGAGCTGGCGATCGAGCTCGGTCTGGCTTGAAGTCGCCTTCGTGAATTCGCGCAGCGAAGGCTCACCAACGCATGTGGAACTCGAAGTCGAGCAGGCTGGTCTGAACCAGCCCGTAGTCGACGTCGATCCCGTAGGTCTGCGTGAGCGCGGCTTCGAAGTTGCCGTAGACGTGGGTGCAGCCGAGCATCTCGTTGCGGAACGTGAACACGCCCGAGTTCTCGCCGGTCTTCGTCCAGTTGCGCTCGCCGAAGTTGACCAAGAGCTGGAAGCCGACCGACACCGAGCTGAGCATGCGATGCGGGCTGCGGCCGGACAGGCTGCGCATCGCTTGGCCAGCGCGGCTGTCGAAGAAGAGATCGATCGCACTGGCTCCGCACTCGGCGACCGCGAGGTCGAAGTCGCCGATCTCGGCCGCGATCGCTCGAGCGGCGGCGAGCTCGAACTCGAGGAAGCGACGCAGCGGATAGCGAGTGCTGATGTCGAACTCGGGGCCGACGCCGAGCTTGCTCATCAGCTCGTTCAGCTTCGCGGCGCCGCAGTGATTCTTGATCGCGACCGCGAGTCCACGAAAAGGAAGCCCGCGGACCGTGTGCGAGTCCTCGACCATCGCGAGCCGCTCGGGCAACGCGGTCTCCTCGAAATTTTCGAGCGGGAGTTTGAAGACCAGAGTCATCGGCGCCGCGTCGTCTCTGGGACGGTAATCGGAAGGCGTGTTGGCCTACACCCTGACCGGGCAGTCACTGAAGGATCCTTCACTTGCGCCTTGGTTCTTCGCTGCGCGCGTAGCGATGCCTCTCGGCCTCTACCGCTGACGTCGAAGGTACACTAAACTGTCCCATAGACCAGGGCGATGAGATAGAGTCCTGGCCTACCGGGGACCGCGTGATAGTTGGTGCTGACTCTCACAGACGGCTGAGGGAAGCCGAGTCCGTGGTGGACCAAGACGTCCTCCCGACAAGGAGTCGAAGTGACACAGCGAACTCGTCCAACGCCCATCGCGGTGATCGGTATCGGCTGCGTGCTCCCCGATGCACGCAACCCCGCTGAGTTCTGGCAGCGCAACCTCGAAGGCCATTGCGCAATTCGCGAGCTGGGCGGATCTCTGTGGGACTGGAATCGCTATTTCGACCCCCATGAAGACGCCGTCGACCGCAGCTACAGCAAGCTGGGCGGGCAAATTCGCGACTACGAGTTCGACTGGCGTCGGTTCAGGATCCCGCCGGTCGAGGCCGGGTTGATCAACACGATGCAGCTGATGGTCCTCGACGCGGGCGCCCAGGCCCTCGACACCGTCAAGGTCATTCCGCGGGCGACCACGGGCCTCTTCCTGGGCGCCACGGGCTTGGGCTGGCAGCGCAACACGGGCCTGCGCGTGCACATGCAGCGCTTGCTCGACCGGGTCGACCAGGCCGGAGAATCGCTCGGATTGACGCCGGAAACGCGGCGCGAGTTGCTTGGGTCGATTCGCCACACTCTCGAATCCCAAATCGGTCCAGTCACGGAAGACACCGTGGTCAATACCGCCGCAAGTGTGGCGATTGGCCGCATTGCGATGCACTACGACCTCGGCGGGATCCACTACGGGGTCGATGCTGGATTTGCCTCTTCGCTCGCCGCGCTGGACGTAGCGGTCAAGGCGCTGCGTGATCACACGATCGATCTCGCCGTCACGGGTGGCGCCAGTGAGCTGATTGCTCCGCTCGAGTTGGTGGCATTCGCCAAGCTCGGCGGGCTGGCCCACGAGCGCCTCGCGGCCTTCGACGCCAACGCCGAAGGCACGCTGCTGGGTGAGGGTACGGTCATCTTCGCGCTCAAGCGGCTCGATGACGCGATCCGTGACGGCGAACAAATTCGAGCGGTGATCCTCGGCGTCGGAGGCTCGAGCGATGGCCGCGGGAAGGCTCTGGTCGCTCCGCGCTCGAACGGTCAGGTGCTGGCGATGCGCCGTGCATGGGACGACGCGGGTGTCGATCCCCAGACTGTCGCGTTCATCGAATGCCACGCGACCGGCACCCAGGTGGGGGATCGCTCCGAACTCGAGGCGCTGCGCAGCTTGGTGAAGGACGGACTCGAACCGCGCTCGATCGCGCTCGGCTCGGGCAAGGCCTTCGTCGGTCACCTTCGCGGTGGCGCGGGTGCGCTCGCGCTCCTGCGCGCGATCTTGGTGCTCGAGCACCAGACGATCCCCGGCCAGATCAACGTGCGCGAGCTCAACCCGCAGCTGCGCGACAGCGCCTGTCCTTTTTACGTGCCGACCGGCGAGATCCCGCTTCCCCAGCCGCGAGGTCAGCATGGGGCCCGGGCGGCGGTGTCGGCCTTCGGCTTCGGCGGCAACAACTTTCACGCGGTGCTCGAGGCTTGGGATCCCGCGCTGCGCTACCCGGCAACCACGCCGCCGCAGCCGGTCGAGCCGATCGCGATCGTCGGCATGGGCGGACGCTTTCCAGGCGCGGCCAACATCGCCGAGTTCGAGGCAGCGCTCACGCGAGGCTACGACGCGACCCGCGAGATCCCGCCCGAGCGCTGGAACATCGACGAGCACTTCGACCCGGATCCCGATCGACCCGAGACGACCTACTCGCGGCTCGGCTGCTTCGTCGATCTGCCCGAGACGCTCGACGCCGATCACATCCGCAGGTTGCGGATGCTGCCGGCCGCGCGCGAGCGGATCGACCCTGGCCACCTGGTCATCTTCGAGGCCGCTCGCGAAGCGCTCGCGGACGCGGGCTTTCGCAGCGACCAAGCCTCGCCCGGCTGGGACCCCGAGCGCGTCGCCAGCATCTTGGCCTTCCTGCCCTTCCAAGGCGTGAAGTTCTCGGCCGACTTGCGGGTGAACTTCGCCGAGTACGCCGCGGCGATCCACAGCGCCGCCGACGGGCTGCCGACGAGCGCTCGGATCGACGCCGAGGTCCTGCGCAAGCTGATCGGCAAGACCGAGCAGCTCTTGGTCGGCCACATCCCGACCATCAGCGAGGACACGATGACCGGCTACCTCGGCAGCATCAACTGCGCGAGGATCCACGCGGCCTTCGACTTCCACGGCCCCCACTTCACGGTCGAGTCGGCCTGCGCGTCGACCCACGCGGCCGTCCACGCCGCGGTCACGGCTCTGCGCCACGGCACCTGTGACGTCGCGCTGACCGGCGGCATCTGGGTCGACATGCGGCCCGAGTTCTACGTCGCGGCCTGCCGCTTTCATGCCCTCTCGGCGACCGGCATCACGCCCTTCGACGCGGCCGCCGACGGCTTCGTGCCCGGTGAAGGCGGCGGCGTGTTCGTGCTGCGCCGGCTCTCCGACGCGGTCCGTGACGGCCAGCGGATCCACGCGGTGCTGCGCTCGGTCGCGGGCTCGAGCGACGGCCGAGGTCGCTCGGTCCTGGCGCCCAAGATGGAAGGCGAGATGCTCGCGATGCAGCGGGCGCTCGCCCAAGCCAACATCGAAGCCGCCAGCGTCGAGTACGTCGAGTGTCATGGGACCGGGACCGCGCTCGGCGACGCGGTCGAGGTCAAGGCTTGCGCCTCGGTCTACGCGAACGCGGCCGATCGGACCGAGCAAGCCCTGTGGATCGGTTCGGTCAAGTCGAACATCGGCCACCTCAACGCGGCCGCCGGCGTGCCGGCGCTCGTCAAAGCCACGCTCTGCGTCCGCGACGGCATGATCCCAGCCTCGCTCAAGGCCCACTCGCTCAACCCGGCCATCGACTTCGCCAACGTCGACGTGGTCACGCAGACCCAAGCGTGGACGGGTCGCCACGGACCTCGCCGCGCGGGGGTCAGCGGCTTCGGTGTCGGCGGAACCAACATGCACATGATCATCGAGGAGTATCGAGCGGCCCAGTCCGTGAGTCAGCCCGAGCCCGACGAAGTCGTCGAGCTGCCGCGGCGAACCAGCGAGCCCGCGCTGGCAGCCCGTCCGCTCGAGCGCGCGGCAGGGCTCGAGCGCGCGGCAGGGCTCGATGGGCTCGACCTCGCGTTGGTCGTCGCCACGAGCCCGCGCGAGGGCCTCGCCCAGCTGCGCGCGCTCGCGGCCGCGCCCGACTTCAGGGCCGCGCTCGCCGAGAGCCAAGCGCGGGCGAGCGCGCACGCGCCCGCGCCCGAGCTCCACCGGCTCGCGATCGTCGCGTCGACGCCCGAGCTCTTGCACGAGCGGATCGAGCTGCTCGCACGCACGCTCGACCACGGCCACGATCTGGGCTTGCTCGCGACCCGCGGCGTGTTCGTCGGTCAGCCGCTGCGGGCGGGTCGGGTCGCGGTCACCTTCCCCGGTCAAGGCCCGCAGTATCCCAACATGTTGCGTGAAGCGGCGGCCCGCTTCCCCGAGCTCGAAGCGAGCCTGCGCGAGGCCGACGAGGCCTATGTGCGGATCGCCGGCCGAACGCTGCGGCCCGCCTTCTGGACCGAGGGTCCCGACGAGTATGAGCAGCCCGACGCGGACATCCATTGTGCCGTGTTCGCGGTCAACGTCGCGCTGCATCGCTTCTTGGTCAGCCAGGGTCTGGTCGCCGACGCGGTGATGGGCCAGAGCGCGGGCGAGCTCTCGGCCTTGGTCGCCGCGGGCGTGCTCTCGCTCGCGGACGCGCTCGCGGCCGTGCACGAGCGGACGACCTCGGTGCTCGAGCTGCAGCTCGCCGACCCCGGGCAGATGGTCGCGCTCGGATGCAGCGCCGATCGGGTCAGGGCCTTGTTGCTCGATCTGGGCGGCTACGCCGTCGTCGCAGCCGACAACAGCCCCGAGGCTTGCATCGTCTCGGCGACCCGCTCGGCCGCGGCGGCGCTGGTTCAACGCGCGTCGCAGCTCGGCATCGAGGCCCGGGCGCTGCCGGTCTCGCACGGCTACCACAGCGATCTGATCGCCGGCGCGCGACCTCGCTATCGGGCCGCGCTCGACCAGCTGAGCTTCTCGGCGCCGCAGTGCCGGATCGTCTCGACCATCACCGGCGCCTCGATCGACTCCTTGTCCCCGGCGGACTTCCCCGCGCTGCTCGAGCGGCAGTTCATCGAGCCCGTTCGACTCCAGGACGCCGTGCTCGCGCTGCATCGCCAGGGCGTCGAGGTGTTCATCGAGTGCGGGCCCAAGTCCGGCCTCACGACCTTCTGCAAGGCGATCCTCGGCGAGCGAGCCCACGCCGCCCAGGCGACCATTCACCCCAAGGTCGGCGAGGTCGAGCAGCTGCACCGCGCGCTCGCTTGTTGCTTCGTCCACGGCGCGCTCGATCGCAAGCAGCGTGAGGCCCTGCCGGTGCCCGAGCAGCGGGTCGAGGTGACGCCGCTGC
>JAMHUH010000916.1:0-2959 GCA_035904925.1 Nannocystaceae bacterium | reverse complement strand
TCAGCCCTGCGAGGGCGGGGTCACGTTCTTGAGCCCCCAGCCGGTCATGTCCGAGTAGGTGTAGGGCGCGTTGAGGCCCGAGTAGACCTGCCACTGCTTGGTCTCGGGATCGATCCGATAGGCCGACGAGGTCTGGTCGACCATCCACACGTTGCCGTCGGCGTCGATGCTGATCCCGCGCGACTCCGGGGCGTAGGGCGTCATGTCGATGAAGTCGAATTGCGTGACCGTCTCGCTGTCGATCCCGTACACGCCGCGCTGCACGTCCCAGGGATAGGCGGCGATCCACATCCGCCCGAGCCCGTCCTCTTGCAAGCCGAGGCCGGTCACGCCGGGCAGCGTCGCCCAGGTCTGGGTCGCGGGATCGAAGCGTGCCGTGCCGCCGATCGTGCCGGCGATCCACACCCGACCCTTGGAGTCGACCGTGATCCCGTAGGGTTGGACCTCGGCCGGGACCGGATAGATCGTGTAGGTCAGCGTCTGCGCGTCGACCCGAACCAGAGGCCAGGGCGCCGCGCCTTCGCGGTGCGTGAACCAGAAGTTGGCGCCTTGATCGACCGCGCCGCCGTAGGGCCCGAGGCCGCCGATCTCGGTGAGCTCGGGCACCGGGATGTTGGCCTCGACCGCGCCCGTGTCACCGTTGAGTCGCATCGCGACGACCGAGCCGCCTTGGCTGGTCAGCGCGCCGGTGGTCCACAATTTTTCGTTGACGTACTCGCACTCGCCGTCGGGGTTCTGGACCACCTCGGCCGGCGCCCAGGCCAAGGGCCGCTGGAGGTCGTAGGCCATCGGCGCGTACCAGGCCAAGCAGTCGTCTTGGCCCCAAGGCAGCACGTCGCCGGCACCGCTCGAGGTCTGCAAGCCCGGCACGCCGTTGGCCATCTCGTCGCACTTCACGGGCTCGGCGATCACCTTGGTGATGCCGCCGGCTCGGTTGGCGACCGCGACCGCGCCCGACAAGCTGACCGAGGTCCGCGAGGGGTTGCCCGCCGAGTCCGGCCGCGTCAGGTAGCGGCCCTCCTCGAGCATCGTCATCGTGTTGATCTTCGAGATCGTGCTCTCGGGCGAGTTGGCCACCCAGATGTACGAGAACTCGACCTCGCCCATGCCACCGCCGCCGCCCGAGCAGTCGTTGACCAGCGGCACGTCGCCCTGGTTGCCGAAGTCGAACTTCATCGCGCCCTCGGTCGATTGATCGTTGCCGGTCTCGGCCGTGGCGGACTCGCTCGTGCCGATCTCGTCGCCGATGCTGGTGATGCCCTCGTCGCTCGGCCGGCCTTCGCCGTCGCCACAGGCGATCGGCAACATGGAGAAGAAGGTCAGGGCGGTGATGCGCAAGCGATGGTGATGAGACATGAGTGCTCCTCGCACCTACACCCTACCACTTTGGTCGGGCGCGTATATGCTGAATTGGTGTCACTTCGATTACGGAAACATCACGGATTGATCGATGAACTGTGATCCATCGATCAATCGCGCGATCTCGAGATCGAGAATCGAGCCAGCCGCCCGCGGCTGAAAATGGCCGCGTGGCTCAGCCGCCGACGCAGACGATCATGCCGCCGTCGTAACTGTTGGTCACGTTGGCACAGGCCGCGTCGTCGGTGCAGCCGCAAAAGCCCGCGCTCGTGCACAGGTCGCCTGCGTTGCCCTCGACGCACTGCTGATCGCTCGCGCAGCCACACAGGCCCGCGTTGCAGCTCGACAGCTGCGGCTGTCCGATCGTCGCGCAGTCCGAGTCGCTGCCGCAGCCGCACAGGCCGGTGTTGGTGTTGCAGATCGGGTAGGCCGCGGAGGGACAGTCGGCGTCGGCGTGGCAGGGCGAAAAGCAGTAGTTCTGCGCGCTGCACTCGGCGTTGGTCTGGGCGCAGACGGTCACGAGCTGGCCGTCGATGTCGGGGATCATGACCTCGGCGAAGTTGATCAGGTCGCACATGAAAAAGTCGCTGGGCGGCGTCGCACAGCGGCCACCCACGCTGGTCTGCACGCAGAGCTGGCCGAGCGGGTCGCACTCGCCACCGCCGGAGCTGCAGGGCATCGTCCAACCACTGAGCAGCGCGACGCACTCTTCGTCGTTGGTGCAGCTGGTCGTCACCTCGCTCGTGCAGGTGCTGGCCTCGCAGCTCAGGCCGAGGTCTTGGCCATTGACCAAGCAGTCGGCGTCGCTGCTGCATTGGTGGGCGCAGTAGCTCTCGGTCGGGCCCTCGGTGGTCGAGGTCGGGTCGTCGCTCGCGTCGGCGTTGGTCGTGCTCGTCGTGCTCGCGCTGGTATTGGTCGTGGTCGCGCTGGTGTCGGAGTCGCTGCTGCCGATCTCGTCGTTGGCCGTGCTCGCGTTCTCGGTGTTGCCGTCATCGCTCGAACAAGCGGTGATCGGCAGGAGGGCGATGACGAGGGCGAGACGGGGCGCGAGCTGCATGGCTCGGCATGCTATCAGGCGGGCTCAGCCTCGCAATTCGAAGAGCCCGCCCGGGTAGGCGAAGATCCGCGGCTCGCTCGGGTTGGCGACGATCGGGCCGGTGCTGAGGATCGCGAGTCGAACGCCGTCCTCGTACGAGAGGAACGAGATTGGGCCCGGCGTGAGCGACCAGCGTGGGTGCGGCCATGCGTCGCGCTCGTTTTGGATCGTGCCATCCTCGAGCGCCCACGTCTGGGTCGGGTGGGCGTCGCGGTCGAAGATCAACGCGCTCGCGTCGGGCGAGAAGCGCAGCGAGTCTTCGGACTCCGCCTCGCCCGTGTACTCGCCCACGAACACGCGCGTGCCGTCGAGCTGTCGGACCTCCACGCGGCCGCCACCGAGCACGCCGACCAACTCCGCCGCGGGTGCGAGCGCGAGCAGCTGCACGGGCGCGTCGAAGTCGAGCGTCGCCACGACCTTCGCCGAAGGCAAGCCCACGATCGAGACTTCGTTGGCGCCGCGGCGGGCTCGGGCGAAGTAGGCCCCGCTGCGATCGTAGGCGAT
>JAMHUH010000915.1:0-10507 GCA_035904925.1 Nannocystaceae bacterium | reverse complement strand
CTGCCTGCTGGGACACGCCCAGGCGTGTCGTCGGATCGCGATCCTCCCCGAGGATCGACGGGGGCTGGACGAGTCCTGCGTCGAGCTCGACGACGAGCGCTGCCGCCGACTCGACCGATCGCCTGCCCTGCGCGCGCGCATGGCCGAGTGCAAGTCGACCCTGTGGGAGGTCCCTGCAGTGCTCACCGACGACGCGGCCGTGCTCAGCGACGCGCTCGTGCGCGCCGGCGTGTCGCTCGCGCCGGGCGAGGCCACCGCGGTCGACCGCGGTGCATCGAGCTTCCGCAGCGCGATGCAGGCGGAGTACCTCGCGCTCGCGATCGAGCTCGGCCTCGATCTCCCGCACGAGCCGTCGTCCCTCGCCGAGCTGCACGACGGCCTCGAGGCGCGCGTGCTCCAGACCGCCGGGCTCCTCGACATGCGCTTGGCGATCCAACGCATCGCCGACGAGCAGGCCGAGATCCCCGCGTCGGGCCCGGTGCTGCGTCGCCCCGTGATCGAGCGCTGGTTTGCGCTCGACGCCGGACTCGGTCGCCGGCTGCAGGAGGCGATCGCCGTCGAGGTGGGCACCGACCGCGCCGCTGCGCTCCACCTCGCGAAGGACGGCTGGCCAGACTCGCGGTGGCAACGCAATGACGGCGCCTGTCCGCCGTGAGCCCCGCGCACTCGAGCGCTCGCGGTGCGACCACCAGGCAAGCTACCCTGGGGCGTGCCCTCGGACGTAGAGCTGTTGACGGCGTGGCGAGCGGGGGACAAGCCCGCCGGCGAGGCGTTGTTCGATCGCCACTTCGCGGCGGTCAACCGGTTCTTCCGCAACAAGGCCGGCGATGACCTCGGCGACCTGGTCCAGCGCACGTTCCTGACCGTGCTCGAGGCGCGGCAGGACTTCCGCGGCGAGGGCAGCTTCCGCGGCTACCTCCTCGGCATCGCATACAACGTGCTGCGCCACCACTACCGCGATCGTCAGGTCGGGCGCGCCATCGACGTCGAGACGGTCTCGCTCGCGGACGTCGCCGCGCGCCCCTCCGAGATGCTCGCCGCCCGACGCGAACACCGGCGGCTGCTCGAGGCGCTGCGCATGGTCCCGCTCGAGCACCAGAGCCTGCTCGAGCTGTACTACTGGGAATCGATGAGCGCGAGCGAGATCGGCGAGGTCCTCGGCGTGCCCGAGGGCACCGTACGGACCCGCCTGCGCCGGGCGAAACAACTGCTCGAAGAGCGACTCACCCAGCTGATCGAAGACCGCACCGTGCTCGCGACCACGCTGGCGTGCCTCGATGACTGGGCCCGGGAGATCCGCGCCGCGCTGGATTGACCCGGCTCAGCCGACGTCCTCGAAGATCGTCCGTCCCGGCACCTTCACGCCGTGCTCGCGCGCAAACCCGTCGCCGTACCCGGCGTCGACGTGCCGGATCACGCCCATGCCCGGATCCGTGACCAGCACCCGCGCGATCCGTCGCGCCGCTGCGTCCGTGCCGTCCGCCACCACCACCATGCCCGCGTGCAGGCTGTAACCGATGCCGACGCCGCCGCCGTGGTGCACCGACACCCACGAGGCGCCCGCGGCGGTGTTGACCAGCGCGTTCAGGATCGGCCAGTCCGCGATCGCGTCCGAGCCGTCCTTCATGCCCTCGGTCTCGCGGTTGGGCGACGCGACGCTGCCGCAGTCGAGATGATCGCGACCGATGACGATCGGCGCCTTGACCTCGCCCCGGGCGACCATCTCGTTGAAGCGCAGGCCGGCCCGGTCGCGCTCGCCGTAGCCGAGCCAGCAGATGCGCGCCGGCAGGCCCTGGAACGCGACCTGCTCGTTGGCCAGCTCGATCCACCGACGCAGCGCGGGCTTGTCGGGGAACAGCTCGAGGATCGCGCGATCGGTGGCGCGGATGTCCTCGGGATCGCCCGACAGCGCGGCCCAGCGGAACGGCCCCTGCCCCTCGCAGAACAGCGGGCGGATGTACTCTGGGACGAAGCCCTTGATCTCGAACGCATCGGCGACGCCGGCCTTCACCGCCTGGGCGCGGATGTTGTTGCCGTAGTCGAAGGCGATCGCCCCGCGCTGCTGCAGCGCCCGCATCGCAGCGACGTGGCGGCCCATCGCGTCGATGCTGCGCTGCACGTACTGCACCGGGTCGGCCTGGCGCAGCGCGAGCGCGGCGTCGAACGTCATGCCGTCGGGCACGTAGCCGTTCAGCTCGTCGTGCGCGCTGGTCTGATCGGTCACGACATCCGGGATGATGCCGCGGCGCACGAGCTCGGGCAGCACCTCGGCGCAGTTGCCGACCAGCCCGACCGACAGCGCGCGGCGCTCGGCCTTGGCCGCGTCGAGCCAACCGAGCGCCTCGTCGAGGCTCGCGGTCTGCTGCATCAGGTAGCGGGTCTCGATCCGCCGCGCGATGCGGTGCGGATCGACCTCGATGCAGAGGCACGCCGCGCCGTTCATCGTCGCCGCCAGCGGCTGCGCGCCGCCCATGCCGCCCAGACCGCCGGTGACCACGAGCCGCCCGGCCAGGTCGCCGCCGAAGTGGCGACGCGCGCACGCAGCGAAGGTCTCGTACGTGCCCTGCAAGATCCCCTGGGTGCCGATGTAGATCCAGCTGCCCGCGGTCATCTGCCCGTACATGGTCAGGCCGAGCGCGTCGAGCCGGTTGTGCTCGTCCCAGGTCGCCCACTTGGCCACGAGCAGGCCGTTGGCCAGCAGCACCCGCGGCGCGTCCTCGTGGGTCTTGAAGATCCCGACCGCGCGACCGCTCTGGATCAGCAGGGTCTCGTCGTTCTCGAGGCTGCGCAGCGAAGCGACGATCCGGTGGTAGTCCGGCCACGAGCGGGCCGCCTTGCCCGTCCCGCCGTAGACGACCAGGTCCTGCGGGCGCTCGGCGACCTCGCGGTCGAGGTTGTTCATCAGCATGCGCAGCGCGGCTTCTTGCACCCAGCCCTTGCACGACAAGCTCGTGCCACGCGGCGCGCGGATGTTCGGGATCGAGTCGGCCATCGCCCGTGAAGCTACAACGAAAAGCAAAGACCCGGCTCCGCAGCAGCGGAGTCGGGTCTCGTGAGTCCAGCCGGGCTCGGGTGGAGTCCGCTGGGTCTCAGGCGATGCGGCTCACTTGCCGAACATCGAGCCGTTGAGCATGAACGCGATGACGAGCGCGAAGATCACCAGCGACTCGATGAAGGCGAGGCCGAGCAGCATCGGGGTGAAGACCTTCTGGCTGGCGCTGGGGTTGCGGCAGATGCCCTCGAGGGCAGCAGCGGCAGCCTTGCCCTGGCCGAGACCACCGCCGAGAGCGGCGAGGCCGATGGCGAGCGCCATGCCGATGGCGATGGCCGGGCTGGGCTCCTTCGTGGCGGCAGCCTCGGCGGCCGGGGCGGCGAGAACGAGGGCCGGGGTCAGCAGAGCAACGAGGGCAGCAGCGATGGAGGCGAAGATGCGGTTCATGGTGTCTGGTTCCTTGGGAAATCTCGGGCCGGAGGGGCCTTGGAGCTTTGTCGGTCGAGTTGGCTGGCCGGGCTCGGACGAATCAGTGATCTGCCTCGTGCTCCGAGGCCAGGCCGATGTAGATGACGGTGAGCAGCGTGAAGACGACGGTCTGGACGATCGCCACCAGCACGCCGAGGAGCAAGAAGGGGACCGGGACGAGCAGCGGGACGAGGAACAAGATCGCGCCGACGACCTTGTGGTCGGCGAGGATGTTGCCCATCAGTCGGAGGCTGAGCGAGACCGGGCGCGCGAGGTGGCTGGCGATCTCGATCGGCAGCATCAGCGGGAAGAGCCAGCGGAAGTTGCCGATCTTCGGGCCGCACAGGTGCGCGAGGTGGCCCAGGCCGTTCTCCTTGAGGCCGACGGCGTTGTAGACCACGAACACGATCACCGCGAGGGCGAGGTTGGTCTTGAGCGTGTCGGTCGGCGGGAGCAGCCCGGGGATCAGGCCCTGGATGTTGTTGACGAAGATGAAGAGCGCGAGCGTGCCGATGAAGGGCAGCCACTTGCGCGCCTTGGCCTCGCCCATCACGTCGGCGCTCATCGTGAAGCACGCGCCGACGAAGCCGCTGGCCATCGCCGCCAAGGTCCAGTCGCGCGGGGGGACCACGCCCTGGGTCTTGTCCTCGGTGCTGCGCTTGTAGAGCACGCCGACGAGGATCAAGAACAGGCAGGTGAAGACGGCGGCGACGACATGCAGCAGGGTGAAGTGGGTCTCCCCAAACATCATCCACTGCCAATGGCGGCCGAGCGCCTGCCCGACCTCCCCGTTGGGATCGTTGAGTCGTGCCCAGAACTCGGGCATCAACAGGGTGTAGAACGTGTCGTGTTCGCCCATCGTCAGATGGCTCGGTTGTGCCGGTAGCCCGCGATTGTGGCCGCTAAAAGGACGAGTAAAACGCCCACGGCCAGGCCCTCGGGTCGCGCGGGCATGTACCAGAGGATGCCAAGCATGGCAAGCAGCAGCAGGGCCAGCCGAAGGCCGCTGCGGAGCCCTTCGGGGGCTCGTGCGGGGGTTTTGTGAGCGGGGTCCGATCGCTCGACCTCGGCATTGTCGCTCGGGCTCGCTGGATCGCCCTCGGGCTCGTCGAGCGTGCGATCGATCGCGTGCGCGATGCCTCGTGCGAGCAGCAGGAAATTCGCAGCCGCGATCACCGCTCCGAGCGCGATCGCGAGCGCGAGGCGAGGATCGCCGAACGCCAGCACCAGCGCGCAGGAGAGCGCCGTGCCTGCGCCCGCGTAGACCAAGGTCGAGCGGACCAGCTCGGCGCGCTCGCGGACGATCGCGGGCGTGACCGACTCGGTCAACGCTCCGCCTTCGCCTGCTCGGCCAGCTCGGCTTCGGACTCGCTCGCTTGGGCCAACTCGGCCTCGGCCAGCTCGGCCTCGGCCCGCTCGAGCGCCGCGAGCTCGCGGTGATACTGCTCGATCGTCCGCAGGACCGCCTTGGTCGCCGCTCCGAGCCCGACCGCGAGCCCGATCAGCGTCGTCCAGGGCGCCCAGTGGGTGTAGTCGTTCTCGAGCCAGTGCGCGGTCAGGGTGCACAGCGAGATCGCGATCGCGATCTCCAGCCCGATCGACGACGCCGAGGCCCAACGAAACCACGAGGCCTTGCCCTCGAGCTTTCGCCGCTCGCGATCGCCGTAGACATGCTTCTCGATCAGCTCGGCGTGGCGGCGTTCTCGCTCGCGCTCGCTCGGGGTCGGGTCGGGCATCGGACGATCGGGAGGGTAGGCGCGGGCGCGACCAGGATCGTGATCGCGGCGAGTGAGATCACTCGCTCGAGTCGGCCCGCGCGGCCAGGGTTCGCAGCACGCCCATCCTGCGCAGCACCGGTCCGTCGAGGCTGGGGAAGAGCTCGCGCAGGGCCAGCATCGGGCGGATCGGCATCGGCGTGACCAAGACCTCGCCCGCGCCCCCGAGCACCGCGAACACGGCCTTCACGACCTTGGCCGGGCTGACCTCGCGCATGGCCGCGGGCGCGCGGATGCCCGTGCGCGCCCACATGCCCGACTCGGCGACGAAGCCCGGACAGACGACGCCGACGTGCACGCCGCTGCCCTGCAGCTCGACCGCCACCGACGCGCTGAAGCCGTTGAGCGCGTGCTTGCTGGCCGCGTAGACCGAGTTGTAGGGCGTCGCGCTCTTGCCCGACATCGACGAGATGTTGACGATCGTCCCGCGCTGGCGCGCGAGCATGCCGGGCAGCACGCGGCGGGTGAGATCGATCGGCGCGACGATGTTGGTCTCGATCTGCGCGTGGACCTGGGCGTCGCTCTGATCGAGGAGTCGACGCGTGAACTCGACGCCGGCGTTGTTGACGAGCACGTCGAGCTCGCCGACTCGATCGATCAGGCTCGCGCGATCGGAGGCGTTGGCGAGGTCGGCCGCGAACACCGAGACCTTGGCCCCGAGCGCTTCGCAGGCTCGCGCGGTCTCGTCGAGCGCCGTCGTGTCGCGGGCGCTCAGCAAGAGCTCGGCGCCGGTGCTGGCGAGGCCGCGAGCGATGTGAGCTCCGAGCCCGCGCGAGGCTCCGGTGATCAGGATTCGGCGGCCGCTCAGATCGATGGACATCGAGCGCGAGTGTACGCCCGGATCGAAGTCGGCCTGGTCAACCGAGCTCGGCGGCGAGCTCGGCCTCGCTCATGATCGTCGGGAACGCGGCGGCGAAGCCAGCGAAGATCGGCTCGCACGCGCCGGGCTCGAGCCCCTCGACGACGATCTGCGCGTAGCTGCCATCGCGGCCCGAGGACTTCGCCGACCCACGCAGGACCACGCCCGGCGCGAGCCCTTCGGCCGACCAACCATGGTCTTCGCCCGACACACCCATCGAGGCCAAGATCGGATCGATCGTGCAGATCAGCGCGGCCTCGCCTCCACGGATCCGATAGGTCTCTTGCGCGGCCCAATAGCCGAGGTAGTCGAGGCCGGGGACCTCGGTCTGGTTGATCAGCTCGGGCTCGCTCGGTGCACATCCCGTCACGCGAGCGAGCGCGGCCGAGAAGCCCGCGAAGATCTGCGTGCGCCCGATCGGCCCTTGCTTGCTGTACATCTGCCGGGCGAGCCAGTCGATCCGATGCGTGGGCATGGGGCCTCGAGGGTGTGGGCGAGGCGGGTTCAGACGAGCGCCGCGAAGGCCTCGTCGGCTGCCGCGAGGGTCTGCTCGATCGCGGCGTCATCATGGGCCGTCGACATGAACGCAGCCTCGAATTGCGAGGGCGCCAGGTAGACGCCGCGGGCCAGCATCTCGCCGTGCCAGCGGCCGAAACGAGCCGTGTCGCTGCGCTTGGCGTCGGTGTAGTCCCAGACCGGATCGGCCTGAAAGAAGAACCCGAACATCGCCCCGACCTGGGCGCCCGTCCAGGCGATGCCGTGCTTGGCCGCGCGCTCGGCCAGGCCCGCGCCGAGCTTGGCGGTGCTGGCCTCGAGCGCGGCGTAGGGATCGAGGCGCTCGATCAGCTGCAAGGTGGTCAGACCCGCAGCGACCGAGAGCGGGTTGCCGCTGAGCGTGCCGGCTTGATAGACGGGCCCGAGCGGGGCGATCTTGGCCATGATCTCGCGCCGCGCTCCGTAGGCACCGACCGGCATGCCGCCGCCGACGATCTTGCCCAGGCAGGTGATGTCGGGCGTGATCCCGAAGCGCTCCTGCGCGCCGCCCTTGGCCACGCGAAAGCCGGTCATGACCTCGTCGAAGATCAACAGGGCGCCCGCGGCCTCGGTCAGCGTGCGCAGCTGCTCGAGGTAGCCGGGCTTGGGCGGGACGCAGCCCATGTTGCCCGCGACCGGCTCGACGATGATCGCCGCGATCTCGCCCGGGAACTTGGCGAAGAGCTCGGCGACCGCGTCGGCGTCGTTGTAGGGGACGACCAGCGTGTCGTGGACGGCCTCGGCCGGCACGCCTGCGCTGCCCGGGATGCCCAGGGTCGCGGCGCCCGAGCCCGCGGCGACCAAGAGCATGTCGGCGTGGCCATGGTAGCCGCCGTCGCACTTGATGATCTTGCTGCGACCCGTGAACCCGCGAGCGAGTCGCAGCGCGCTCATGGTCGCCTCGGTCCCGGACGAGACCAGTCGGACCATGCCGCCGCGCAGGCTCGGGACCATCGCGCAGATTCGTTCGGCGAACTCGACCTCGGCCGCCGTCGCGGCGCCGAAGCTCAGGCCCTCGCGGGCGGCTCGACAGACCGCGTCGACGACCTCGGGGTGAGCGTGGCCGAGCAAGGCCGGGCCCCAGCTGCCGACGTAGTCGATCAGCGCCGCGCCGTCCTCGGTGACCAAGTAGCAGCCGGTCGCCTTGCGGATGAAGGGCGGCTCGCCCCCGACCGACGCGAAGGCTCGCACGGGGCTGTTCACGCCGCCGGGGATGACTTTTTGGGCCGCGGCGAAGAGCTCGCGGCTGCGGGCGCCAGCGCGTCCGTCGGTCGAAGCGCCGCTCATGCCTCGTCCTCGCCTTCGGCCGCGTCGGCCTCGTCGCCCTCGAGCTCGGCCTCGTCGTCACCCTCGTCGGCGTCGTCGGCCTCGTCGCCCTCGGCCTCTTCACCCTCGGCGTCCTCGCCCTCGATGGGCTCGACCTCGACCAGCTCGCCCGCCTCGGCGTCGTCGATCTTGGCCAGGCCCGCGACCGTCTCGCCCTCGGCCAAGCGAATCAGCCGGACCCCTTGTGTGGCTCGACCGAGCACGCTGATCCCGACGACCGGGGTGCGGATGATCTTGCCGCCGGTGGTCACGACCATCAGCTGATCGCCCTCGTGGACCTTGATCATGCCGACGACCTTGCCGTTGCGCTTGCTGGCCTTGATCGCCTTGAGCCCGAGGCCCGAGCGGTTCTGGACCCCGTACTCGGCCGAGAGCGTGCGCTTGCCGTAGCCGTGCTCGCAGACGGTCAAGAAGGTGATCTCGTCCTCGGGCTCGCTGCGGTCGTGGACCAGGATGTTGACGACCGAGTCGCCCTTGCGCAGGCCCATGCCCTTGACGCCGCGCGCGGTTCGGCCCATCGCGCGGACTTGATCTTCGGGGAAGCGGATCGACTGGCCAGCGGCGCTGACCATGATGATGTCGCAGTTGCCGTTGGTCAGCTTGGCGTCGATCAGCCCGTCGCCCTCGGCGACCGCCGCGGCGATCAGGCCCGAGGCGCGGATGTTGGCGAACTCGGCCAGCGAGGTCCGCTTGATGTAGCCCTGGCTCGAGGCGAGGACCACGAAGTGATCGTCGTCGACCTCGTCCTCGCGGTAGGGGACCATCTCGAGCACCTGCTCGCCCTCCTTGAGCTCGAGGAAGTTGACCAGCGCCTTGGGCCGCTGCCCGCGGGTGCCGAGCGGGAACTCGAACACGCGCTTGCGGAACACCCGGCCGGTGTTGGTGAAGAGCAGGATCCACGCGTGGGCCGAGGCCTCGAAGAGCTCGATGACCTGGTCGTCGTCGTCGCGGGCGGTGCCGGCCTTGAGCCCGACGCCGCCGCGAGCCTGGACCCGATACTCGGTCGTCGGCATCCGCTTGACGTAGCCGCCGCGGGTGATGGCCACGACCATCGACTCGTCGGCGATCAGGTCGATCGGCTGGATCTCGTGCTCGTCGCGGACGATCTCGGTTCGACGCGAGCCCTTGTCGCCCTCGGCCCCGGTCCCGCTGGTCTGGCCCTCGGCGTCGCCGTACTCGTGGCGGATCGCCAGCAGCTCGTCGCGGATCACCGCCATCAGCTTCTTGGGGTCGGTGAGGATGGCTTCGAGCTCGGCGATCAAGATGCACAGCTCCTTGAACTCGCCCTCGATCTTCTCTTGCTCGAGCCCCGTCAGCCGTTGCAGGCGCATGTCGAGGATCGCCTTGGCCTGCCGCTCGCTCAGCGTGTAGGGGCCCTGCTTGGCCGCCTCGATCTCGGCGGCCGATCGATCGCAGCGCTCGAGGAAGCCGGCGTAGCCGTGCAGCGGCTCGCTGCACAGGCGCAGCTTGGCCTCTTCGGGATCGCGGCTCGATCGGATCAGCTCGATGATCCGATCGATCGCGTCGATCGCGACGCCGAGGCCCTCGACGATCTCGCGCCGGTCCATCGCCTTTTGCAGGTCGAAGCGGCAGCGGCGGGTGACGATCGTGCGCCGGTGATCGATGAAGAGCTCGAGGCAGCGCTTGAGCGTCAGGATCTCGGGTCGTCCGTTGACGATCGCGATCATGTTGACGCTGAACGAGGTCTGCAGATCGCTCATCTTGTAGAGCTTGTTGAGCACGATCTGCGCGACCGCGTCCTTGCGGACCTGAATCCACATCCGCATGCCGCGGCGGTCGGAGTAGTCCTGGACGTCGGAGATGCCCTCGAGCTTTTTTTCGCGGACCAGCTCGGCGATCCGCTCGATCAAGCGGGTCTTGTTGACCTGGTAGGGGATCTCGTTGACGACGATCGCCTCGCGGCCCTTCTCGTCGACCTCGATCTCGCAGCGGGCTCGCACGGTCACGCTGCCGCGCCCCGTCAGGTAGGCCAGCTTGATCCCGGCGTTGCCGAGGATGATGCCGCCGGTCGGGAAGTCGGGGCCCTTGACGTGCTCGATCAGCTCGGCCGGCGTGATGCTGGGCTCGTCGATGATCGCCAGGGTCGCGTCGATCAGCTCGCTGAGGTTGTGCGGCGGGATGTTGGTCGCCATGCCGACCGCGATCCCGACCGCGCCGTTGAGCAGCAGGTTGGGCACCTTGGTCGGCAGGACCGAAGGCTCGAGCTCTTTTTCGTCGTAGTTGGGGACCCAGTCGACGGTCTGCTTGTCGAGGTCGGCCAGCATCTCGCTGGTCAACTTCTCCATCCGGACCTCGGTGTAACGCATGGCCGCCGGCGAGTCGCCGTCGATCGAGCCGAAGTTGCTCTGGCCGTCGACCAGCGGGTAGCTCATGGCGAAGTCCTGCGCGAGTCGAACCAGCGCGTCGTAGACCGACTGGTCGCCGTTCGGGTGGTACTTGCCGATCACGTCACCGACCTCGCGGGCCGACTTCTTGTAGGGCTGCGCGTGCGTGTTCTTGAGCTGCTGCATCGCGTAGAGCACCCGCCGATGG
>JAMHUH010000914.1:0-2650 GCA_035904925.1 Nannocystaceae bacterium | reverse complement strand
AGCGCCAGCGGTGGCCAGCCGACCTGGCGCTACGTGTTCAGCTATTCGGGCTACACGGTGGTCGGGAATGCGCCGGCCTCCGCCTTTCATGGGCTCGAGCTGGTCTATTTGTTCGGCAATTGGGCCGCGGTCGAATTCGGCAACTTCGAATATCAGCCCAACACCGACGATTTGATCATGCGCGACACCATGATGGTGAATTGGGCCCTCTTCGCCGAGACCCACATGTTCGCGGGCGAACCCTACGATCCGGCTACCGACGCCTGGATTCAGCTCGACACCAGCGTCGCTGGTGGGACGGGCTATCGCGCGGCGCAGTGCGACTTTTGGGATCAATTCCAATGACGCCCCCGACTCCAATCACGCCCTCGATGAAGCCGGTGCGGATCGGGCCGCTCGAGCTGTGGCCACCGATCGTGCTCGCGCCGATGGCCGGGGTCACCGACGTGCCCTTTCGCCAGCTGTGTCGCCGCGAGGCCGAGCGCGGGCTGGCGCGCGCGGGTACGAGGGCTCCGCACGAGGCCGGGACGCGGGTCCCGGGGCTCTTCGTCAGCGAGATGATCACCGCGCGGCCGCTGCTCGAGGGCAGCCGTCGGACCTGGCGAATGTCCGCCTTCGCGCCCGACGAGCAGCCGCGCAGCATTCAGCTCTACGGCATCGACCCCGACACGATCGGCGCCGCGGTGGCGCTGCTGGTCGGCGAGGGTCGGGTCGATCACGTCGATCTCAATTTCGGCTGTTCGGTGCCCAAGGTGACCCGCCGCGGCGGTGGGGCGGCGATCCCTGCCAAGCCGCGCTTGCTGGCCAAGATCGTCGGCGCGGCCGTGCGCGCGGCCGGGGCCGTGCCGGTCACGATCAAGTTTCGCAAGGGCATCGACGACGCGCTCTCGACCTTTCGCGAGGCCGGCAAGATCGCCGAGCAGGAGGGCTGCGCGGCGGTCGGTCTGCACGCGCGCACGGCCGAGCAATTCTACGAGGGCGCGGCCGACTGGGACGCGATCGCCGAGCTCGTCGACTTGGTCCGGACGATCCCCGTCTTCGGCAACGGCGACGTCTGGGAGGCCCACGACGCCGCTCGAATGCTGCGCGAGACCGGCTGCGCGGGCGTGATCGTCGGGCGTGGTTGCCTCGGTCGACCCTGGCTCTTTCGCGAGCTGGCCGAGCTCGCGCAGGGGCTCGAGCCCTCGCCGCCGCCGAACTTCGCCGCGGTCGCGGGCTTCATGCGCGCGCACGCGGCCGCGATGATCGACTGGCAACGAAGGCTCGACGCGGACGAGCCCGACGAGCGCGAGGCGGCGAGGCGCGGCCCGATCGAGCCCACGATCATGCGAACCTTTCGCAAGCACGCCGCCTGGTACACCAAGGGCTTCCGCGGCAGCGCGGCCCTGCGCGAGCGCCTGATGCAGGTCGCCAGCCTGGCCGAGCTCGACGCCCTGCTCGCGACCTGCGAGGGCGACGAGCCCTTCCCCGAGGCCGCGCTGCGAGCCGTGCGAGGCAAGCGAGGTCGGCAGCCGCGGGTGATCTTGCCCGAGGGCTTTCGCGCCTCGCTCGACGACGACACGCCGCCGCCGCCCGAGGCCGAATGCGCCGACTCGGGCGGCTGAGCCCGGGCCTCAGCCCGTGGACGGCGAGCGCTCCCCCAGTTAGCATCGGATCGATGTTGAGCACCCTCGAGATCCACGGGGTCGGGCCCGCCGACCCGATGAACTTCGAGTTCGGCGAGCGGCTCAACGTACTCACCGGGGACAATGGGGTCGGGAAGAGCTTCGTGCTCGACGTCGTCTGGTGGGCATTGACGCGCAGTTGGGCGGGCTTGCCAGCCAAGCCCATGCAAGGCCCGGCGACGATCACTGTCCGAGAGCGGCTCGTTGGTCACCAAGCGAGCGGATTCGACGCACGCTACTCGTACGCGGACCAGGCGTGGACGCTCGATCGCGTCCATGCGGCAGCCCCTCGCGGCCCGGTCGTCTACTCGTCCATCGATGGATTCCGTGTCTTCGATCCGCATCGAAATGCATGGCCGGATGTCTTCGGAGGCGGGCCGGACTCCAGCAAGTCCTTCCACGCGTTTCGCTTCGGGATCAACGAAGTTTGGAATGGGTTGGAGCATGATGGGAAGCCCGTGTGCAATGGGCTGATTCGAGATTGGGTCAGTTGGATGCGCAACCCGATTCATCCCGAGCCCGGCGAGGTGGTCCCCTTCGAGTTGCTGTGCAAGGTGCTCGAGATCCTCTCGGATCCGGACGAGCCTTTGGTCCCGGGTCGCGCTCAGCCGGTCTTTGTCGACGATACGCGCGACATTCCCACGCTCGAGAGCCCTTGGGGCGGCGAGCCGATTCCCGTGGTCCTGACCTCCGCAGGTGTTCGTCGGATCATCATGCTCGCCTACCTGTTGACATGGGTGTGGTACGAGCACAATCGGGTCGCCAAGCTGCGCCAGCTCGCGCCGGCCAAGCAGATGTACGTGATCCTCGATGAAGTCGAGATGCACCTGCACCCTCGCTGGCAGCGTCGGATTGGGCCCGCGATCTTGATGATCGCGAAAGCGCTCGATCCCGAGATGCAGGTGCAACTCTTCATCACCACGCACTCTCCCTTGGTGCTCGCGTCGCTCGAGACCCACGTCGAACCCCGTCGAGATCGCCTGTTC